>NZ_JBQEPA010000005.1:0-294915 GCF_052056495.1 Phyllobacterium sp. 22229 | reverse complement strand
AGCCGGGTGCTCGCCCGCGCCGTCAAGAAGCACCTTGAATCCCGCGTCATGCTCAACGGCCACAAGACCGTGGTGTTCGGCTAGATCCCCGGATCAGGGCTTTTCCGCGAAATAATCTTCCAGATTGGCGACGACGCGATCCGCCATGGCGCGGCGCGTCTCCAGCGTGGCGCTGCCCATATGCGGCTGCAGCACGACATTGTCGAGCTTGAACAGGGCTTCCGGCACGTTTGGCTCATCGGCGAACACATCAAGCCCGGCGCGGCCAAGTTCGCCCGATTGCAGGAGTTCCACCAGCGCCGCCTCGTCGACCACCGTGCCCCGCGCCACATTGACGAAGGTTCCATCCGGTCCCAGCGCCTGCAGGACTTCGCGGGAAATGACACCCCGTGTTGCCTCGCCGCCCGGCAGGATGGCGATGAGCGCCGCACTGTCGCGGGCGAGATCAACGAGATTGTCGTAATAGGTGTAGGGCGCGTCGGGCTTCCTGCTGCGGGTGTGGTAGGCAACGTCGCAGCCGAACGCCAGAAGCTTCTGGGCGATGACGCTGCCGATACGCCCGAGCCCGACAAGGCCGACCCGCTTGCCTTCGATGCCCGAGGCCAGCGGGGCGCTTTCGCCCCTGGCCCAGCGCCCCTCGCGCACGAAACGGTCGTTCTTCACCAGATCGCGGGTTGCGGCCAAGAGCAGCAACAGCGCCATGTTGGCCGTGTCTTCATTCAGCACATCGGGCGTATTGGCGACCCTTATTCCCCTTGAATTGGCATAGGCGACATCCAGCGAATCGGTTCCGACGCCGAAGGACGAAATGATTTCCACCTGCGGCAAAAGATCGATCATATCGGCGGTGATCCCGGTGAATGTGCTGGTCACGGCAGCGCGAAAACGCCCGGCATTCTCCTGCAGGAATTTCAGCGCATCCTTTTCCGCATAGAGTTTCTCCACCGCATATCTTTTCTCAAGCTCTGCCAGCAGATAGGGCATGAGGGGACCGAGCACGAGAACCGGTTGTTTTGTCATGAATGGATATCCTTCGGAAAACATCGAGGCAGGAACACGATCATAGCCAAATCACCGGGCATATGCCAAACCCCAATAAGAATTTACCTGTAAAGAAATTCATCGTATATGACTTTTCTGGCAACGTCAGACAATTCTCGTGCTTGTCGTGTCAACCTTGCTATTGTCAAAAACCAAAAACAGAAACCTCCGGACGGAACCATGCCCAAGACCGTTGAAATTGCCGATTTGAAGCGAATTGCCCAGCGCCGCGTGCCGAAGATGTTTTTCGATTATGCGGATTCCGGCGCCTGGACGGAAAGCACCTACCGCGCCAACGAGGAGGATTTCCGCAAGATCCAGCTGCGCCAGCGCGTTGCCGTCGACATGAGCGACCGGACGCTGGCAAGCACCATGGCGGGCCAGGCGGTCTCCATGCCGGTTGCCCTTGCCCCGACCGGCCTGACCGGCATGCAGCATGCGGACGGCGAAATGCTGGCGGCGCAGGCCGCCGAGGAATTCGGCGTGCCCTTTACCCTGTCGACCATGAGCATCTGCTCCATCGAGGACGTCGCCTCGGTGACGAAGAAGCCATTCTGGTTCCAGCTCTACGTCATGCGCGACCGGGAATTCATCTACAACCTGATCGACCGCGCCAAGGCGGCCAAGTGTTCGGCTCTGGTGCTGACGCTCGATCTGCAGATTCTCGGCCAGCGCCACAAGGATGTGCGCAACGGGCTGTCCGCCCCGCCGAAATTCACCGCCAAGCATATCTGGCAGATGGCCACCCGCCCGCAATGGTGCCTCGGCATGCTCAAGACCGAGCGCCGCACGTTCCGCAACATCGTCGGCCATGCCAAGGGTGTCGGCGACCTCTCTTCGCTCGGCACATGGACGGATGAACAGTTCGACCCGCGCCTGTCCTGGAACGACGTCGCCTGGATCAAGGAACGCTGGGGCGGCAAGCTCATCCTCAAGGGCATTCTCGATGTCGAGGATGCGCGCATGGCCGTCTCGACCGGTGCCGACGCCATCATCGTGTCGAATCACGGCGGCCGCCAGCTGGACGGCGCCCCCTCCTCGATCTCGGCGCTTGCCGATATCGTCGATGCGGTCGGCGACAAGATCGAAGTTCTGTTCGATGGCGGCATCCGTTCGGGTCAGGATGTGTTGAAAGCGCTCGCCATCGGCGCCAGGGGCACCTTCATCGGCCGCGCCTTCCTCTACGGGCTGGGTGCGGGCGGCAAGCAGGGCGTCACCCAGGCGTTGGAGATCATCCGCAACGAGCTCGACGTCACCATGGCGCTGTGCGGCGAGCGCGACGTGAAGAATCTCGACCGCAACAATCTTTACAAGAGCGGCCTCGAAACCAGGCCGCGCGCGGCCGCGCCCAGGAAAAAGCGTGCCTGATACCATCAATGGCCGGTGCAGACCGGCCAGACATTCTTCTTCGGATTTGGAGGATTGGTACGCCCAAGGGGAATCGAACCCCTGTTTGCGCCGTGAGAGGGCGCCGTCCTGACCGCTAGACGATGGGCGCGCAGTCGATTGCGCGGGTATAATCAAGCAAATCGAAAAGTGCAATGACCATTTGCAAGAGAATGGTCATTGCAGCGGTCTGCAAGACTTAATTGGCCGCTTCCGAAATGCGCGCCACGACGCGTTTTGTCGCCACGTCATAGACGAGAATCTGCCGCGTGCCGTTTGCCAGCCGCGTTTCCAGCGACAGCATCGATCCCGACAGATTGTGGGACAGGACGCGCGTGCCGGGATCAAGCGTGATGGCTTCACCCGCCAGCGTATCGCCGATCGGCTGGGCTGGCGCCTCGGAACGGGCCGCCGCCGGCTTGGCCGCGCCGCCCACCGGCTGGTTAATCTTGTAGACAATGGCCGCAAGCACCGCCATAAGACCAATCACCATGATGCCGATGGAAACAGCCAGTAGCCGGATCATCTTGCGGCGCACCCGTTCCATTGCCGGATCGAGCGGCTGCTCTTCCGTTTCCGCTTCAGCATTGATATTGGCCATGTATGGCATTCTCCGAGGTTTCGAAACCAAGCCTCTGTAACGAAGGGACGCGGTCTTTGAAAGAGCTAATTACCGATAGTGAGGCAACGGGCAAGCGGCTTGACGCATGGCTCTCGGCGCAACTGGCACCGGATCTGTCCCGCAACCGCATCCAGGCGCTCATCGGCGACGGACAGGTCAGCGTCGACGGCAAGGTCGTGCGCGAGACCAAACACAAGCTGCGCGAAGGCATCAGCATCACCGTGGAAATCCCCGAACCGGAAGATGCGACGCCCGCAGGCGAAGATATCGCGCTCGACATTCTCTACGAGGATGCCGACCTGATCGTCATCAACAAGCCCGCCGGTCTCGTGGTGCATCCCGGCAACGGCAACTGGACCGGCACGCTGGTCAATGCGCTGATCCACCATTGCGGCGATACGCTGTCCGGCGTTGGCGGCGTCAAACGTCCGGGCATCGTGCACCGCCTCGACAAGGAAACCAGCGGCGTCATGGTCGTGGCCAAGAACGACCTCGCCCATCGCCATCTCAGCGCCCAGTTTGCCGATCACGGCCGCACCGGCGATCTGGAACGCGCCTATCTCGCACTTGTCTGGGGCACGCCTGACCGCAAGACCGGCACCATCGACGCGCCGCTCGGCCGCTCGCACCGCGACCGCACCAAGCAGGCGGTCGTGCACGAGGAGCGCGACGATGCCCGCCATGCGGTGACGCATTTCGACGTGCAGGAACGCTTTGGCGCCAAAGAGGATTCGACGGCCGTCGCCTCGCTGATCGAATGCCGTCTTGAAACCGGACGGACCCATCAGATCCGCGTGCACATGGCCCATATCGGCCACCCTCTGGTGGGCGACGTGGAGTATGGCAGCGCTTACAAGACCAAGGCCAACAAGCTGGCAGAACCCCTGCAGAGCGTGGTCAAGGGCTTTTCACGGCAGGCGCTGCATGCGCAGGTGCTGGCATTCGAACACCCGTCCACCGGCGAGATCATGCGCTTTGAAGCGGATGTGCCGGAGGATATGGCCGTCTTGCTGACCGCATTCCGGACAACTCCGCTTTAGGGATCGCCGCAGAAAAAATCGAAAACACTTGCGGAACTTTATTTCATACCGTACGTTATAGAACGCAGGCGGAAATCCTGACTGTTTTGTTCACGTTTATGTGACAAATTGTTTCGGTTCTTAATGCATCGTGTTTTTGACAAAATGCTACCTATATATGGATAGCACTGGTCCGGTCGTGCCGCGCAATGCGGGCGGCCGGTTGCTGCGAACCCGCCGATAATGGGGGTTCATCTCACAATGAGGAGGGGTGCTCAGTGGCCCAAAATCTTCCAAGTATTGTTGCCGGTGACGGGGGACTGACCCGTTATCTCGAAGAGATTCGCCGTTTTCCCATGCTCGAACCGCAGGAAGAGTACATGCTCGCCAAGCGGTATCTGGAGCATGCCGATCCGAAAGCGGCCCATAGACTCGTGACCAGCCATCTGCGTCTCGTCGCCAAGATTGCCATGGGCTATCGCGGCTACGGCCTGCCGATCGGCGAAGTCATTTCCGAAGGCAATGTCGGCCTGATGCAGGCGGTCAAGCGTTTTGAGCCAGAGCGCGGCTTCCGCTTGGCAACCTATGCCATGTGGTGGATCAAGGCCTCGATCCAGGAATATGTCCTGCGCTCGTGGAGCCTGGTCAAGATGGGCACGACAGCCAACCAGAAGCGCCTGTTCTTCAACCTGCGCAAGGTGAAGAGCAAGATTCAGGCGCTGGACGATGGCGACCTCAACCCGGAACAGGTCAAGGAAATCGCCACCCGCCTCAGCGTATCCGAGGACGAGGTCGTATCGATGAACCGCCGGCTGTCCGGCGATGCGTCGCTCAACGCCCCGATCCGCTCCGCCGACGGCGAAGCCGGCGGTGACTGGCAGGACTGGCTGGTCGATGACCACGACAGCGCCGAAGACATGCTGATCGAGCAGGACGAGCTGGAGAACCGGCGCGAAATGCTCTCCGGCGCGATGTCATCACTCAATGATCGCGAACGGCGCATTTTCCAGGCCCGCCGCCTGGCCGATGACCCGGTAACGCTCGAGGATCTGTCGACGGAGTTCGGCATCAGCCGTGAGCGCGTGCGCCAGATCGAAGTGCGTGCCTTTGAGAAGGTGCAGGATGCCGTGAAGGCCGCGGCCATCAAGCAGCAGAAGGCGCTGGTTTCCACCGGTTCCGACGCGCGCTGACCAGCGCATTGCAGACGAAACAAAAGGCCCCGGTCATCCGGGGCCTTTTGCATTTTCAGCCGCTGCGGCATCCGTCTCATCCGGCGGCATAGCAGACGAAGGCCAGCTTGTTGCCATCGGGATCGCGCACATAGGCACCGTAAAACCCCGCGCCGTAATGCGGTCTTGGCCCCGGCGCACCCTCGTCGCTTCCGCCATTCTGCATCGCCAGCGCATGGAGCCTGTCGACAATCGCGGCATTGTCAAACAGGAAGGCCGTCATACCGCCATTGCCGGCCGTTGCAGCCTTGCCGTCGAAAGGATAGCCGACAAAGAACCGGGGGATGGTCTCATCCGCGCGTTTGCCCCAGGAGACCGACTGGCCGTCGCGCCAGCATTGATCGAGGTCCATTGCCGCCATGAGCGGATCATAGAAACGCAGCGACTTGATCAGGTCATTCGTTCCTATCATCGTGTAACCAATCATCCCGGTCTCCTCCAAACGTTCGTGCCGGCTATGACAATATTGACAAAGATTTCCGGTAAAACCAGCCTGTAGTCAAACGAGTCACCACAGGCAGCTTTCCATGTTCACCTTTGAACCCGCCACCGTAGAAGATTTCGACCGGCTTCTGCAATTGCGCCTCCGCTGCATGCGCGAAAGCCTGGAGCGGATCGGGCGGTTTGACGAGTGGCGCGCCTATGACCGCTTTCGCAACTCATACCGCCCGCATTACACAAGGCTCATCATGCAGCCCCAGGGCGAACTGGCCGGATGCGTGGCGATGGGACCCGCAGACGGAGATCTGCTGCTTGAGCATTTCTACATCGCGCCCGAACAGCAGGGAAAAGGGCTGGGCAGCGCCGTGCTGCGGCAGTTGCTCGCCGAAGCGGATGCAGCCGCATTGCCGATCCGCCTGAGCGTGCTCCAGCAAAGCGATGCCGGGCGCTTTTATGCACGCCACGGCTTCATGCAGACGGGCGAGGACGAATGGGATGTCTACTACGTGCGCGCGCCGCAAGCGGGCGTCGAACAGCACGTCATGACGATCCGGCAGGCAACGGCTGGCGACAAGGACCGGATATGCGAGGTGCTACGGCGTTCAATCGAAGAACTATGCGTTGCGGATCATAAACGCGATGCGCACATTCTCGGTGCCTGGCTTTTCAACAAGACGCCGGAAAGCGTCTTGAAATGGATCAACGACGCCGGACAACACATGCTGATCGCGCTGAATGGCACCACCGTTCTGGGCGTGGGGGCCGCTGCGAATTCCGGTCAGATTCTGCTCAATTATGTCTCTCCCGACGCGCGGTTTCGTGGGGTCAGCAAAGCCATACTGCTTGATCTTGAAAACCACCTCAAGCAACAGGGAAACAGCTTCAGCCGATTAACAAGCACGCGCACTGCACACCGCTTCTACCAAGCCTGCGGCTACACGGACAGCGGTCCCGCAGAAACATCGCGTGCGGTCGGCGGGCAGCCCATGGAAAAGCAGCTGCGATAAACAAAAGGCTCCGTTTTCACGGAGCCTTTTTCATTCATGTGAGCGTGCGGGCAGATCAGCCGCCCGCTTTTGCGGCCCAGGCCTTCAGCACTTCGTCAAAGACCTTTTCCCCCGGCAGGCCTTTTTCCAGCGTCAGCAGCGCGCGGCGTCCGGTCTTGTAGGCAATCGGCACATCGATCCACGACTGGCGGCGCAGCAGCGACATGTTCGTATCGACCGCAGTTTTGGCATCGTTCATCGCGATGATGAAGAAGTTGTCGGCGATTTTCGCCGGGATGCCGACGAGCGGGCTGCCGGGTGCCTGTTCGGTATCCTTCAGCGTCATGCGCGACACGGCATCGATCGATCCGCCCGGAAACTTGTCGGGAACCGTGAAGATCATTTCGACCAAGTGGCTGGCTGGCAGCGTCTTGTCACCGTTGCGGCGGATAACCATGCGCAGCTTGATGCCGCGGTCAGGAATCGTCACCTCGGCGCGGATTGCCGGTTCAGGCGGCAGGTCGTTGCCGGGCGATTCCTGCACGACGGACCAGACGACACCACCCGCATCGGCCGTACCGGCATCCTGGCCGGAGCGCTCCTCATAGAAAAACGCCTTCTGACCGATCGGCAGCGCCGCTGGCGGCGGTGTTGCCTGTCCCGCGGGAGGCGTCTGTTGACCCTGCGCCGGCGGTTGTGTCGCCGGCTGCTGGTCCGGCGTCGATGCGGCAACCGACGTTCCCTCGCCCAGCGACGGCGTGTCATTGGCCGGGCCCGGATTGATTTCCTGTCCGTCCGGCAGGAGCCGCTGTGTCAATTTCGGTTCGGGCTTTGCTTCTCCGGCTGGTGCCGTCGGCGTCGTAGGCTGCGCCGTGGGCGCGGCAGGTTGCGCGGGCTGCTCCGTCTTCGCCGGTGGCGTTGCCGGCGGGTTGGCGGCAGTCTCGGCCGGCTTCGCCGGGGCTTTGTCGCCGCCGCCTGTCAGGCTGGCAAGATAGGTTTTGACCGACGTGGCGCGCGCGGCAATCTGATCCTTGTAGGTCCAGCCCGCATAGGCACCGCCGCCAATGAGGATGAGCAGGCCGAGAAGCCCGAGAAGGGGAACCAGCGAGCGCTTCTGCTTCGGCTGCTTCAGCGGCCCGCGCGAGTAAACGCCGTAATCGCTGGAGCCGCGATCCTCCGGTTTGAATTCCGGCTCATCGTCGAACTCCTCTTCCGGTCCGCGGCCGGACTTCAGATTGCCAGCGGCACCGGAAGAAGATCCGGCCAGCGGGCGTTCGTCCGTCCGTTCATTGCGGAACCCCTCCTCCCGCGGCTCGATCGGCTTGGCACCGCTCGGCGTGTGGGTCGTCAGGAAATCCTCAAGCGCATCGGACTGGGCGATGGGCTTGGTGAAGGATGGCGCGGGGACAACCGGGGGCGGTGCCACGGGTGCCGGCTTTGGCGGCATCAGCGGAGCAGGCTCCGGCTTTGCCACGACCGGTGCCGGGACGACCGGGGGCGGCGGCGCAACGGGTGGAGCCACCGGAACCGGGTCCGGCACATGCATCAGGTCTTCGAGCGCAGGCGCGAAATCCGACTCGACCTCGCTGATTGCGTCTTCCAGCGCCTGCTTCTGGCGAACGGCCACGGCTTCCGGCGCATTCAGCGTCGCAAGCTTTTGCTCAATCGTTGCGCGAGCCTTTGCATACACACGTTGGCGAAGCTCCGGCGTTGGATCCGCGAGCCCGTCAATTGTCTTTCTCAATACTGCAACGAAATCAGCCATTCACCCAAACCTATGGTTTTGTTGTGAGATTAACATCGAAACCTGTTTGCGACTCTAATCATGAAACGGGTCGGTAACAAGTATTGTGTCGTCCCGTTCCGGGCTGGTCGAAAGCAGCGCAATCGGCGCACCGATCAGCTCTTCCAGGTAGCGGGCATATTTTACCGCCTGCGCCGGCAGTTCACTCCAGCTGCGCGCACCGGCCGTTGTCTCTTTCCAGCCTTCCAGCGTCACGTAGATCGGCTTGACGCGCGCCTGCGCGCCCTGGCTGGCCGGAAGGTAATCGATGATCTCGCCATCGAGTTCATAGCTGGTGCAGACCTTGATCTCGTCGAGGCCGTCGAGCACGTCGAGCTTGGTCAGCGCGATACCGCTGATGCCGTTATTGGCAACGGCCTGGCGCACCAATACCGCATCGAACCAGCCGCACCGGCGCTTGCGCCCGGTAACAACACCGAATTCATGGCCGCGCTGGCCAAGAAACTCGCCGATTTCGTTCTGCTGTTCGGTCGGGAACGGGCCTTCGCCAACACGGGTCGTATAGGCCTTGGTAATGCCGAGGACGTAATGCAGTGAGCCAGGCCCGATACCGGAACCGGCGGATGCCTGACCGGCCACGGTGTTCGACGAGGTCACGAACGGATAGGTGCCATGGTCGATGTCGAGCAGGGTGCCCTGCGCGCCTTCGAACAGGATGCGCTCGCCGGCCCGCTTCTTCTGGTCGAGGACATACCAGACGCGGTCCATGAACGGGATAATGTGCGGCGCAGCCTCAAGCAGCTCGGCCAACAGCTTCGCGCCATCGACTTCCTCGATGCCAAGACCGCGGCGCAGCGGATTGTGATGCGCAAGCAGCCGCTCGATCTTCGCCGGAAGCGTGTCGGGATCGGCGAGATCAAGCACGTGAATGGCACGGCGGCCGACCTTGTCTTCATAGGCCGGGCCGATGCCGCGGCCGGTCGTGCCGATCTTGGTGCCGGAATTGGAAGCCTCGCGGCGGCGGTCAAGCTCGCCATGGATCGACAGGATCAGCGTCGTGTTCTCGGCGATCTTCAGTGTTTCAGGCGTGATGACAACGCCCTGCGCCTCAAGCTTTTTCTTCTCGGCAATGAATGCATGCGGATCGAAGACAACACCGTTGCCGATGATCGAGAGCTTGCCCTTGCGCACCACGCCCGATGGCAACAGCGACAGCTTGTAGGTGACACCATCGACAACCAGCGTATGGCCGGCATTGTGCCCGCCCTGGAAGCGGACAATGATATCGGCCCGTTCGGAAAGCCAATCGACAATCTTGCCCTTGCCCTCGTCACCCCACTGGGAGCCGATCACCACAACATTTGCCATTCAAAACTCCTCGAGTCATAACCTCGTCATGCATTTTTTGCTAAATGCGGTGCTTCTATACAGGCTGGTTCATAAAAGCGCGACAATTCTTTCGGCTGAAGCGTGGCCAATTTGCCATTATTAAACGAATAAACCTATTGTTCTGGCGACACCGCAACACTTCCCCCGCCAAAGTATAAGCAGCCCGCCATGAATCGCACCGCATACATCTTTCTGCTCGTGACCGCCCTCCTGTGGGGCGGCAATGCCGTGGCAGGCAAGCTCGCGGTCGGCCATATCTCGCCAATGCTGTTGACCATGCTGCGCTGGCTTATCGCCTTCGCGGTCGTCGCCGCATTCAGCGGCAGCCAGGTCAGGCGGGACTGGAAAGTGCTGCGCGCGCATCTGCCGCTGCTCGCCGCCCTGGGCGGGTTCGGCTTCACCTTCTTCAACATGGCCCTCTACAGCGCCTTGAACTATACCTCGGCCATCAACGTCACCATCGAACAGGCAGGCATGCCCATGGTGATCTTCGTTGCCAACCTGCTGCTGTTCGGCATGGCCGTGCGCCCCGGCCAGATCTTCGGCTTCAGCCTGTCGCTCGTCGGCGTGGCCTTGACCGCCGGACATGGCAGCTTTCTCAAGCTGGCGGAACTCGAGGTCAATCAGGGTGATGCACTGATGCTGCTCGCCGTGCTGTTCTACAGCGGCTATACCGTCGCATTGCGGCTCCGCCCGGCCATTCACTGGCAAAGCCTGATGACGGTCATGACCTTCTTTGCCTTTGTCACCGCCATCCCGTTCACGATCTGGGAATGGCTGGACGGCGCACTGGTTGCGCCCGATGTCACTGGCGTGATGGTCGTGCTTTACACCGCGCTGTTGCCGTCGCTTGCCGCGCAGGTGCTGTTCATCAAGGGGGTCGAATATATCGGCGCCAATCGCGCCGGTCTGTTCATCAATGCCGTGCCCATCTTCGGCACCTTGCTGGCCGTGATGTTGCTGGGCGAGGCATTTCACCTCTACCATGCCGTCGCGCTGGTGCTGGTTCTCGGCGGCATTGGCATTGCTGAAATCAGCGGGCGCAAGCACGCGGCCGCCTGATCAGGCAAGCCTGCGCAGCATGAAACAGGCATCGTCCGAATAGGATTTGAGTTTTGTGTCGAGTTCGGGCCGGTGCTCCACCGCAAAGCCCTGTTTCTGCCAGAAGCCGGCGGAATTGTTGACCGAGACCAGCGACATGGTTTCGAGCCCCTCGGCCCGGGCCTGATCGGCAAGGATCGACACAATGCGCGGCGCCGCGCCGCTGCCGCGCGATGCGGGCATCAGCGCGATATCGTGCAGATAATAGGTCGTCGGATGATCCGGCAGGCGTTCGAGCAGGCTGTTCAAGGCCGGTGTGGCAAAAAGCTGCCACGGATGCGTGATCGCATAGCCAAAAAGTTCACCGCCCGGCCCCTCGAGGACAAAGCAGCCTTTGCCATAAAGGCGCATACGTTCCAGATAGATCGCATCATCCTCGAAAAAGTCCGTGTGGATGACAGCGGCCATGGCGATGACGGAAGCGAGGTCCCCCGCTTCCATCCGGCGCCAGTTCAGTGTGTGCGTAGGGGATGTCGACATACGCCATCCCTACAATCAGCCGATGTCAAATTCCAGCGGTTTGGCTGAAACAATTGCCTTGTTCACCCGCAGTTCTTCCAGAACATGATCCGGAATCCGCTCATCGAGATAGAGCATGGCAATGGCGTTGCCGCCGGGATTGTCACGGCCCAGCGAGAAGTTGGCGATGTTGACGCCGTTCTTGCCGCAGATGGTGCCGAGCATGCCGATCATGCCTGGTGTGTCGTTGTTGGTCGTGTACAGCATGTGCTGGCCCACTTCGGCGTCGAGATTGATGCCCTTGATCTGGATGAAGCGCGGCTTGCCGTCGGAAAAACAGGTGCCGGCAATCGAGCGGGTCAAGGACGCGGATTTGACCGTCAGCTTGATATAGCCATCGAACACGCCCGACTTGTCGCGCCGCACTTCGGAGAGAATAATGCCCCGCTCCTTCACCATGACCGGTGCCGATACCATGTTCACATCCGCCACCTGCGGGCGGATCAGCCCGGCGAGGGCCGCGCTGACCAGCGCCCGGGTGTTCATCCCGGCGGTGGAGCCGTCAAACAGCACTTCCACTTCCTGGATCGGTTCATCGGTGACCTGGCCGACGAAGGCGCCCAGCACTTCCGCCAGCTTGACGAACGGTTTCAGGCGCGGCGCTTCCTCCGCCGTGATCGACGGCATGTTGATCGCGTTGGAAACCGCCCCCTTGATCAGGTAGTCCGCCATCTGCTCGGCAACCTGCAGCGCAACATTTTCCTGCGCTTCGCTTGTCGACGCGCCAAGATGCGGCGTGCAGACGACGTTCGGCAGGTGGAAAAGTTCGTTCTCCGTCGCAGGTTCCACCTCGAACACGTCGATGCCGGCACCGGCAACCTTGCCCGCTTTCAGGGCGGCAACGAGATCCTTCTCGACGATCAGGCCGCCGCGGGCGCAATTGATGATGCGCACGCCGTCCTTCATCTTGGCGATGGTTTCCGCATTGATGATGCCGCGGGTCTTGTCGGTCATTGGCGTGTGCAGGCTGATGAAATCGGCCCGTGCCAGCAGCTCGTCAAGCTCGACCTTCTCGACACCAAGCTCCTCGGCCCGGCCTTCCGACAGGAACGGATCGAAGGCGATGACATGCATCTTGAGGCCGACGCCGCGCGTGGCGACAATCGAACCGATATTGCCGCAGCCGATCACGCCCAGCGTCTTGCCGGTGATTTCCACACCCATGAAGCGGTTCTTTTCCCATTTGCCGGCGCGGGTCGAAGCATCGGCTTCCGGCAGTTCGCGGGCAACCGCGAACATCAGCCCGATGGCATGTTCGGCCGTGGTGATCGAATTGCCGAACGGCGTGTTCATCACGATGATACCCCGGCGGGACGCAGCAGGGATATCGACATTGTCGACGCCGATGCCGGCGCGGCCGATGACCTTCAGATTGGTCGCTGCGGCAATAAGCTTTTCCGTGACCTTGGTGGCCGAGCGGATGGCAAGACCATCATACTGGGCGATCACTTCGAGCAGTTTGTCCTTGTCCTTGCCGAGATCAGGCAGGTAGTCGACCTCCACGCCGCGATCCTTGAAGATCTGAACGGCGGTCGGGGAGAGTTTATCGGATACGAGTACGCGCGGTGCCATCGTGGCCTCCATCGTTGAATCGGTGAAATTTTGAATGGGGGTGACCGCAGCGGATGCGGTCACATCAAGCCGGAAAAGTCAGGCAGCCTGTTTCAGCGCGGCCTTTTGCGACTGGAACGCCCAGTCGAGCCACAGCGTCAGCGCTTCAAGATCGGCGGTTTCAACCGTCGCTCCGGCCCAGATGCGCAGGCCCGAAGGCGCATCGCGATAGGCGCCGATGTCATAGGCGACGCCTTCCTTCTCCAGAACCGCAACAAGGTTCTTGGCGAAAGTGGCCTGAGCGTCCTTGTCGAGCGCCGTGATCTCGGGATCGACGATGGTCAGACACACGGATGTGTTGGACCGGGTGGCCGGAACCTTTGCCAGGTTGGCAATCCACGGCGTGCGCTCGACGAACGCATCCAGTGCGGCAAAGTTGCGGTCGGCGCGGCCGGCAAGTCCATCCAGACCGCCGAGCGACTTTGCCCAGTTCAACGCATCGAGATAATCCTCGACGCAGAGCATCGACGGGGTGTTGATGGTTTCACCGGCAAAGATGCCTTCGATCAGCTTGCCGCCGGAGGTCAGGCGGAAAATCTTCGGCAGCGGCCAGGCGGGCTTGTAGTTTTCCAGCCGTTCAACCGCACGCGGGCTGAGGATCAGCATGCCATGGGCACCCTCGCCGCCAAGCACTTTCTGCCAGGAGAAGGTGACGACATCGAGCTTGTCGAAGTCGAGACGCTGGGCAAACGCCGCCGAGGTGGCGTCGCAGATGGTCAGACCCTTGCGTCCAGCCGGAATGAAATCGCCATTGGGCACGCGCACGCCCGAGGTCGTGCCGTTCCAGGTGAAGACGACGTCGCGGTCAAAATCGACCTTGGCAAGGTCGGGCAGTTCGCCGTAACCGGCCTCGATGGTCCTGGCATCGCCAAGTTTCAGCTGCTTGATCACGTCGGTGATCCAGCCCGCGCCAAAGCTTTCCCAGGCAACCATATCAACACCGCGCTCGCCGAGCAGCGACCACAGGGCCATCTCGACAGCGCCGGTATCAGACGCCGGAACAATGCCGATGCGGTAATCGGCGGGAACTTGCAGGATGTCGCGGGTCAGATCGATTGCCTGTTTGAGCTTCGTCTTGCCGACCTTGGCGCGATGCGAGCGGCCAAGCGGTGCGTCGTAAAGCGCTTGAAGCGACCATCCGGGACGTTTTGCACAGGGACCTGATGAAAAATTCGGGTTAGCCGGGCGCTGCGCCGGCTTTACAAGCGTCGTCATGTTTTCTCCTATCCTCACAGATAGCACGCCTCTCGTTGGGGAAAGGTGGCCCACTCCGGGAACTAGGAGAAATGTCGTTCACAGTCAAGAAATATGTTTGCGTGCGACATTAATTCCGCCGAAGCCGACGGATTGAAACACAAACGAAAACGGCAGGAGCAATGCTCCTGCCGTCCGAAAAACCAAGTCGTTTCAATCAGAAAGCGTAGCGTACGCCGACCTTGAAATCATGCGAGGTGATGTCCTTGAATTTGAACGGCTGGTTGCGTGTCGAGCCGTTCAGATTGTAGGCCGGGCCTGTTTCTGCATCGCCGAGGTCAACATAGCTGTACCCCAGATCGATGGTCATGCGGTCTGTCGCCTTGATGCCGACACCGGCATGCAATGCCCAGGCAAAGTTCCATTTCGAGGCCTCACCCGCATAGCCGCCGCCAGCATTGAGGATATTGTCATCCCGGAAATTGGAGATCGTGTTGCGCGATGCACCGATACCGGCACCGACATAGGGGGTGATGCCGCTGAATGTGCCGAGATCCGCATAGGCGTTGGCCAGGAACAGCCATTCGGATTTCTTGGCATGATAGTCGTTCGTTCCGTACTGACCCAGCGACGGATTCGAATAATAGTCCAGCGCGCTGAAATCGGTTTTGCCGCGATACTGGCCGGTCACGTCGGCGCGCAGCCAATCATTGAACTGGTAGCCGACACCGATCTGGCCGGTGATCCCTGAAGAGAAATCGCCATCGTCCAGAAAGCCGTGTTGCTGCGCATTGGCAAAATCGAAATAATCGAGCTTGCCGAGGCGCTGGTTGCTCATGCCGATATCGCCGCGCAGATACCATCCGCCGAACTGCTGCACCTCGACTACAGGTGCTTCCACAAGATCCGCAGCGTGAGCCGGTATTGCCCCCAGGCACAGTAGAGCTGCACTAGCTGCAGCATATTTGTTGAGAATGCCCATTCCATATCCCTCGTCAGGCCCAAAAATCGAAACGCAGCGAATGCTACTAAGGTTCTAGAGGGCAATATGGAGGGAAAAAGTTAAATCCCGCTTAACCGTGTTTATTCACCATGATCATTAACGTTAACAAATCCCCAACAGCCGGGCGGATGTGAAAATGGGCCCGCAAGGGGCCCATTCAGATCGTTCCGGCTGGCGGCAATCAGGCCGCCGATTTGACCGACGAGATCACCGAAATGATGTCGTTGACGACGGTATCAACCAACTGGCTGTCGTCCCCTTCCGCCATGACGCGGATCAGGGGTTCCGTTCCCGACGGACGGATAACCAGACGGCCGGATTTGCCGAGACGGTCGCGGGCATCGTCGATGGCCGTCTTGACCTTCTTGTCCTCGAGCGGCTTGCCGCCCGCCGTGCGGATGTTCTTGAGCACCTGGGGTACCGGCTCGAACTTGCGGCAGACCTCGCTCACCGGTTTCCCCTCCTCCTGGACGACGGCCAGGATCTGCAGCGCAGAAACAAGCCCGTCACCAGTGGTCGAGAAATCGGAAATGACGATATGGCCGGACTGCTCGCCGCCAATATTGAAGCCGTGATTGCGCATGTGTTCCACCACGTAGCGGTCACCGACATTGGTGCGGGCCAGGGTCAGGCCGCGATCGCCGAGAAAACGTTCAAAGCCGAGATTGGACATGACGGTTGCGACAACGCCGCCGCCGATAAGCCGGTGGGATTCCTGCCAGGACTGCGCAATCACCGCCATCAGCTGATCACCATCAATGATCGAGCCCTTTTCATCGACGATGAGCACACGGTCCGCATCGCCATCCAGCGCAATGCCGATATCCGCCCGTACCTCGTGCACCTTCTTGATCAGGCTCAACGGATGCGTCGAGCCGCAATCCTCGTTGATGTTGGTGCCGTTCGGCTTGTCATTGATCGTCACGACGTCGGCGCCAAGCTCCCACAGGGCAGCGGGCGCGACCTTGTAGGCTGCGCCATTGGCGCAATCCACCACGATCCTCAAACCGGAGAGCGAGATGTTCTTCGGCATCGTCCGCTTGGCGAACTCGATGTAGCGATAGATATCGCCATCGACGCGCTTGGCCCGGCCGAGTGCCTCAAAACTCGACAGCCGCCCCGACAGGTCCTCGTCCATGAGCCTTTCGATCTCAAGCTCGATCTCGTCGGAGAGCTTGAAACCATCCGGGCCGAAAAGCTTGATGCCGTTGTCGTGGTAGGGATTGTGCGAGGCGGAAATCATCACGCCGATATCGGCACGCAGCGAGCGGCATAGCATGGCGACTGCGGGCGTCGGTATCGGTCCGAGCAGAAAAACATCCATGCCGGTGGAGGTGAAACCGGCGACCAGCGCGTTCTCGATCATGTAGCCGGAAAGACGGGTATCCTTGCCGATCACCACCCGGTTGCGATGATTGCCGCGCTTGAAAGCGAGGCCGACGGCCATGCCGACCTTCATGGCGATATCCGGTGTCATGGGGTAGGCATTCGCCTGTCCGCGGATACCATCGGTGCCGAAATATTTTCGAGCCATATTGTCTATCCAAATTGTGCGGCCAACTCTTGTCCGGCGGCACCGGAGTTCAGCCTGTTTTGCTTGTGCCTGATCTTCCTGCTTATTGCAGAAGACCTTTCCTTGCGCATTTCACAAATTATGTGGCGATTATACTATCATTCAATCCATGAACAATCCGTGCAAAAACGGCCGGTGAATACCGGCCGTTGCTTGTTGGCGGGTGCCGCAATCAGGACTGCGGCTGGGGTTCGAGCCCCTTGTCCGGCTCATCGCCCTTGCGCGGCTTCTTGGCCGAACCGGCTTTCGGAACGGCCGAACCGCGCGACGGCGGCGTATCATCGCCGAGATCGCGGGCGGGCTTGTCACCAGCCATGAGAGCCTTGATCTCTTCGCCGGTCAGCGTCTCGTATTCGAGCAGACCTTCGGCAATGGCGATCCATTCCTTCTTCTTCTTCGTCAGAATGGTGCGCGCCTGCGTATAGGCATCGTCGATCAGCTTGCGCACTTCCGCATCGATCAGCTGCGCTGTTTCCTCGGACACATTCTGCGTCCGGGCAACGGAGTGGCCGAGGAACACTTCCTCCTGGTTTTCGCCATAGGCGACCTGGCCGAGCTTGTCGGAGAAGCCCCAGCGGGTCACCATCGCCCGGGCAAGCTTGGTGGCCTGCTCGATATCCGACGATGCGCCCGAGGTGATGTTCTCCTTGCCGAATTTCAGTTCTTCGGCAATACGGCCGCCCATCATGATCGCCAGACGCGAGATCATCCACTTGTAGCTCATGGAATAGCGGTCGGCTTCCGGCAGCTGCATGACCATGCCAAGCGCGCGGCCGCGCGGAATGATCGTCGCTTTGTGCAGCGGATCGGCCATCGCCACGTTCAGCGCCACGATGGCGTGACCGGCTTCGTGATAGGCTGTCAGTTCCTTTTCCGCCTGGGTCATGGCTGTCGAGCGGCGCTCGGCACCCATCATGATCTTGTCCTTGGCGTCTTCGAATTCGAGCATGGTGACGAGGCGCTTGTTGCGGCGCGCGGCCATCAGAGCGGCTTCGTTGACCAGGTTCATCAGATCGGCACCGGAGAAACCGGGTGTGCCGCGGGCCAGAATCTTCAGATCGACATTGGGGGCGAGCGGAACATTGCGGGCATGAACCTTCAGAATCTTTTCGCGGCCGGTAACATCCGGGTTGGGCACGACGACCTGACGGTCGAAACGGCCCGGACGCAGCAGCGCAGGATCGAGAACATCGGGACGGTTGGTCGCGGCAATCAGGATGACGCCTTCATTGGCCTCGAAACCATCCATCTCGACCAGCAGCTGGTTGAGCGTCTGCTCGCGTTCGTCATTGCCGCCGCCCAGACCAGCGCCGCGATGACGGCCGACCGCATCGATTTCGTCGATGAAGATGATGCAGGGCGCATTCTTCTTCGCCTGTTCGAACATGTCACGCACACGCGATGCGCCGACACCGACGAACATTTCCACGAAGTCCGAACCGGAGATGGTGAAGAACGGCACATTGGCTTCGCCGGCGATGGCGCGCGCCAGAAGCGTCTTACCGGTGCCGGGAGGGCCGACGAGCAGCACGCCGCGCGGAATGCGTCCGCCAAGCCGCTGGAATTTCTGCGCATCGCGCAGGAACTCGACGATTTCCTCCAGATCTTCCTTGGCTTCGTCAACGCCCGCCACGTCCTGGAACGTCACGCGGCCGTGCGCCTCGGTGAGAAGCTTGGCCTTCGACTTGCCGAAACCCATGGCGCCCCGCGAGCCGCCCTGCATCTGGCGCATGAAGAAAATCCACACGCCGACGATCAGGATCATCGGCAGCCAGTTGATCAGCATGCCGACAAACGACGTCGAGCCATCGGTCTCGGGCCGGGCAGCAATCTGGACATTCTTGCTCTCGAGGCGGCCGACAAGGCCGGCGTCCCCAGGCGAATAGGTCTGGAATGTCGCATTGTTGTCGGCATAGGTGCCGGTGATGCGGTTGCCGGCAATGGTGACGGTTTTCACGCGGCCATTATTCACATCGTTGATAAACGTCGAATAAGGCACATCACTGGATGCCGAACGCTGGGAAGGGCTTTGAAAAAGGTTGAACAACGCGATCAGCAGCAAAGCGATAATCGCCCACAGTGCGAAGTTCCGGTAGTTAGGATTCATTATCGGGTCCCATCAATCACAACCGCAAGGACGCGGAATTTACACGTAACATAGGTTCGAAGCGTGGCCTTGCCAAGGCTGGCAATCAAACTGAGATCAATTCTTATCAATCTGGTTTACAGAAAATCGCTTGTAATCCTGCAAACCAAACAATTTTGCCACGCTGGCGGCAAGTATTTCATCATAGCCTGAAAGGATATGATCGAACAGGGCGGCGTGCCTCGTCACTGCAACCCCCGCAGGCACATTCGCGTGATGCACCGCCGCCGGAACGGCAGCAATCCGGCCCTCGACCAGGAGAGCGGGGCTGGATCTGACCGAAGCCCGGTGGATTCCATCCCCGCAGCCGCCTGCCTGCAGGAATGCCACCCCGTCATCGCCCGCAGCCCTGATCCGCAGCGGCGCCTGCGCGCCATTCGACACGCGGTAGCGCCCGTCCCAGACAATGCCGGTTCCAGGCGCCACCGCGGCATCGGGAATCGAACGCATTTCACGGTATATGGTTACGCCTGTCTTAACCCGCTGGATGATGCAGCGGCCAAGGCTCATGCGCCGGGGGCCGTCCGTGGCGGTGAGATGCCGCACGGCCGTGCCGCACTCCTGCATGGACGGCAGGAACGGCAACCCGCCCATGACGGCGAGCAGAACCCCCATGGCAAGACGCTGGCCATCATCACCGGAGGAACTGAAACCTGCGGCATTCAACTCGGCCCTGATGCCGTCCGTCACCACGACATGATCCAGCAAGAGTGAAGCCGCCTCGCTGTTGACGGCAAGCCGCTGCGCGCCTTTGCGGGCAATACGCGCCGGAATATCGCCACTGCCCTGTTCCTGCAGCGCCGTCCTCACCTGCACCCGTTCGGATTGCGGATTGGCATTGGAGGGATCGTCGCGCCAGGCGATCCCCCGCATGCGCAGATAGGCGCGCAATTCCTCGCGCCGGATGCCAAGCAGCGGCCTGACCAGCCATATCTCCCGCTCAAGCAGGGTAACCGGGGCCATAGCGGCAAGGCCGCGTTCCCCGCCGCGCGCGGCGCGCATCACGAAGGTCTCGTTCTGATCGTCCAGCGTATGCCCGGTCAGGATCACGTCGGTTTCCGCTTCTCCGGCGGCGTCGCGAAGCAGCCGGTAGCGGGCCTCACGCGCCTTGGCGGACAGCCCGGTGGCGGGCTTGGCTCCGGTCCAGTTGACAATGCGGTGGCCAAGGCCCGCCGCCTTGCAGAGGCCGGCGACATACAAGGCTTCCTCCGCTGATTCCGCCCGCAACCCATGGTCGATGGTGACGGCAACAATATGCGGGAAAACCGCCCGGCTTTTGCGCAGATCGTCGAGCAGGAAAAGCAGCGCGAGAGAATCGCTGCCGCCGGAAACGGCGACGACGACCGCCGTCAGCCGGCCAAAATCGATTCCAGCGAAAATCTCGTCCGGATCGAGGCGATGGTCAGCATTTGTTGGCGGCACGTTCATTCTTCACGCGCTCTTTGAGCGCGACCGAGAGATTGGGATAGCGTGAGCTCACCGTTGCAAAGGTGGCGCAGGCAACGTCATGGTCCTTCATCTTCGCCAGCGTCATGCCAAGCTTGAGCAGATTTTCCGGGCTTTTCTTGGAATCGGGAAACTGCTTGTGATTGTCGATGAAGACCGATGCGGCTTCCTGATAGCGTTCCTGGCCGTACAGCGATTCACCGAGCCAGTAGCGCGCATCGGGATCGGAGGGGTCTTTCGGGAACCGCTCGATATGGCTGCGGAAGGCAGCTTCGGCATTGCGGTAATCGCCGGACAGGAACAATTGATAGGCCTGCCGGTACAGCGCATTGGGATCATCCGTCTGCGGCAGAGAAGCAAGGCTGGGATTGGCGGCCGGAGCCGGACTGTCGTTCTTGGTTTCACCGATTACGTTGCCATTGGCATCGAACTCAATCTGCCCGAGCGCGCGCGGCGGTTCGCCGACCTGCGGAGACTGCGGAGCGTTGGGCTGAGGGTCAATAGCAGCGGAATCGGTGCTGTCGGATGGGGATGTCTGCGACGGCGCCGCAGGGTAAGCGGAGGCATCTGGCGATGCCTCCCCCGTTGTCCGAGAAGGCGCGGCACCGGCGACCGTCCGGTCGCCCCTGCCGCCGGCATCGGTTTTCTTGCCGCCGCCCTTCTTTTCCAGTTCCTGAAAACGGAACTCATTGTCTTCCTGAACCTTGCGCATCTGCTCCTGCATTTGCAGCAACTGGAAATTAAGGTCTTCGATCTTGCCTGTCAGCTGCCTGATCTGCTCTTCCAGCTGGCTGACACGCGGATCGCCTGCCTGAGCCATAAGGATCGGCGCGTCACTTTTCCCGACATTTGCCTTCGGCGCAGCCGGAAAAAAGCTGCCATCAAGGTTCGAGGCATGGCTGGCGCCGGTTGCCAGAAAAGGCAGCACCGCCACAGCCATAACCAATCTTTTCAGTCGTTTGTTCATTCCTTTACCGCCCCTGATATGGGAATTTAACCACCGCAACGATTTACGGCGAACCTATCTAACACGAGCAACGCGACTTCGGCCAAATTTTGTTGTGATCAGGGGTGAGACAAAAAAAGCGGCCCGAAGGCCGCTTTTCTGCAATCAGATCATTGCGGTATGGCTTAGCTGCCAGCGCCGCCGAGAACCGTAACGGCACGGCGATTCTGCGACCAGCAGGAGTCGGCATCGCAAACGGCAACCGGACGTTCGTTACCATAGGAGACCGTCTTGATGCGGGCAGCCGGCAGGCCGCGCGAGGCAAGGAAGTTGCGCGCTGCAGCGGCGCGGCGCTGGCCGAGAGCCAGATTGTATTCGCGTGTGCCGCGTTCGTCCGCATGGCCTTCAACGGTGATGGTGTAGTTGGGGTAGCGCTGCAGCCACTGGGCCTGCTTGGAGAGCGTCTGCTGGGCATCCGCACGGATGACGGAGGAGTCGACATCGAAGAAAATGCGATCGCCAACATTGACCGTGAAGTCCTGGGTCGAACCCGGACGGGCGCTGCCGGCACCGTTCAGGCCGAGATCACCGGCACTGTTGATGGGTTTCTTGGCACAGCCCGCAATGGCAAGAGCCATGAAAAGGGCGACGACAACTGGACTGCGGGCGATCATTTCGAAGCGGCGCATAGCCTGGACTCCTTAAGAATTGAATTGTTTCGGTGAACAAGCAGTAACCATATCGAGGTTAAGGCCGGTTCAAGAAACAGGGTTAATCCACTCTTAACACCAGGATTAACAGCGAAATCAGTGAATGTCTTGCATCCTTAATGCAAACAATGCGGCGGAAAAACGACATTCGCGGCAATGTTGAGATAACATCGCCGCGAATGGTCTTAAATCATCGATTGATCAGGCTGCGGTCACTCAAGCAGCGGTGACCATGCCGGATCGGATGCCAGATTGGGTGTCTGGATCTGGCGCAGGTTGCGGCCCGTCAGATCGATCGTGAACAAATGCGGGCTGTTCGATCCGGGAGGGAAGCGGTAGAACATCAGGACACGGCCGTTCGGAGCCCAGGTCGGGCCTTCATCATGGTAACCGCTGGTCAGGATACGTTCACCCGAGCCGTCCGTCTTCATGACGCCGATGGAGAACTGTCCGCCCGACTGTTTGGTAAAGGCGATGAGATCGCCGCGCGGCGACCAGACCGGGGTGGAATAGGAACCGTCGCCGAACGAGATGCGCTGCGGGTTCGAACCATCCGCGCCCATCTTGTAGATCTGCGGCCGGCCGCCACGGTCGGATCCGAACACAACCTGCGCATTATCGGGCGAGTAGGATGCACCGGTATCGATGGCGCTGGTGCTGGTCAGGCGGGTTGTCGTGCGGCTGCGCACATCCATGGCGTAGATATTGGCGCTGCCATCGTCCTGCAGAAGGCTCATGGCCACTTTCTGCCCGTCGGAGGAAAAGCGCGGCGCAATCGTCATGCCGGGGAAATTGCCGACGAGTTCACGCTGTCCGGTCTCCAGTTGCAGGAGATAGACCTGCGGCTTGGCGCCTTCGAACGACATATAGGTGATTTCCTGGCGGCTCGGCGAAAAGCGCGGTGTCAGCACCAGGTCCTTGCCATTGGTCAGATAGCGCACATTGGCACCGTCCTGATCCATGATGGCCAGACGCTTGACGCGCTTTTCCCGCGTGCCGGATTCATCGACGAACACGACGCGCGTGTCGAAGTAGCCCTTTTCACCCGTCAGGCGCTGATAAATGGCGTCGGCAATGATATGGGCGACGCGGCGCCAGCTGTCGGGAGAGGTGAAGAACTGCTGCCCGTCAAGCTGCTGGCCGGCGAATGTATCCCACAGGCGGAATTCCGCCTTGAGCCTGCCATCCGGCTGCTTGGTGACACGGCCGGTGACAAGTGCCTGCGCATTGATGACTTTCCAGTCCTCGAAACGCGGAGCGGCATCGGGATTGGAAATCTTTTCGATGAACGCGCCCTTGTCGATCGGAGCGAAAAGGCCGGACCGTTCCAGATCGGCAGCAATGACGCCCGAAATATTGGCACCGAGCTGATCGCCGGACAGGAAATCCGTGATCGCGATAGGCATAGGCTCGACATTGCCCTTGCTGAAATCAAGTTTCAAGTCCGCGCGTGCGGACACGGTAGTTATTGCTGCGATCGCTATAATCACAGCAAAAGCTGAAAAAACTGTCCGGATCATTTTATTCATCAGTTCGGGGCCCTTTTGTTGCTGGCCAATTGCTTTTCTCAATCTTCTGCGCCTGGATGGAACGTGTAGTCATTTCTTGCCCAGTCTTGGTATTTATCCTGAGGCAAATTGAAGGGAAGCGATTTTAGTACGGCCCGACGAGCGCCCTCAATTGCGGTTCTCAGAAGAGTCGGATCACCACCACTTCCAGAGACTTCGGGCGCACCATCGATACTGCCATCTTGGTTGAGGCGAAACTTAACCCTAACGATCATGTCGGGATAATCTTGTGCGCCTACCGGTTTGTTCCAGTTTCCTTGTATTAGGGCACGTATCTGTTCAATCTCGCTATTGCTCAATTTTGAACCACCGGTTGCTTTGTTAGCCCCCAATGATGCCTGATCCGTTGAACGCTTTGCACCGCCGCCGGAGGCCTTTTCACGGTTGAGCAAATCTGCAACCTGATCGGCAATTCCGTTCTTCTCCTTCGAGGGAGTCGGAGCGGTCTTCGTTGGCTTTGGCGTTTCCTTGGTTTCCTTGCGCTCCGGCGTCGTCGCAGTCTGCGCCTGCGCCGGCTTGGGCTTGTCCTCGGGCTTCGCCACGTTCTGCGGAAGCTTGAAAGCTTCCTCGGCCGGCTTTTCCGCCTGCGGCGTTGGCTCGACCTTCGGCGCATCGGGTGTCGGCGCCGGTTTGGAATCATTGATCGCGGCGGTAATCGGATCCGGCGTGACGTCCTGCTTCGGCTTTGCCTCGGGCGCCACTTCCGTCGCCGGAACCGGAACCGGCTTCGTTTCCGGCTTTACCTCCGGCTTCGGATCCGGCTTGGCAACAGGCACGTCCGAAGGTTTCGGAGCCTCCGCCGACTCTACCACTTTCGGTTTGGTCGAGGGGATAGGCTTGGACTCGACATCATTTTCACTGTCCCCGATATTTTGAGCATCGGGTTTTGTCTGCGGCTTTTCTGTCGGCTTTGGAGCGGATTTCTCAGCTTTCGGAGCCTTAACGTCACCCTTCTGCAGTTGTGTCGTGTCAGAGATAAGCTCAACGGGCAACGATTCGGAATTGGCCAATTCCATCGGAGTTGGCGCAGAAAAGGTCAACAGCCCCCAGCCGAGGATAACGGCGTGGATAATGGCGGAGGATGTAACGCTCGCCCTCATGACTTATCAGCTGCCTTCCGGAAGGCTGACAAGACCGATATTTTTGAATCCGGAACCGGAAATGCGCGCCATGACCTTCATGATCGTGCCGTAGTCGGCAGCCTTGTCGCCTTTGACGAAAATGCGCTCTTCATAGCCGGTCTTGGCGATCGCCTGGAGTTTCGGGACGATTTCCTCGATCGGGATTTCGGTTTCCTGCAGGAAGACCTGGCCCTTCTGGTTGATCGTCACATAGATCGGGTTGGTTTCGCTGTTCAGCGCCTTGGCCTGGGTTTCCGGCATGTCGATGGGCACGCCCACCGTCATCATCGGTGCCGTCACCATGAAAATGATCAGGAGCACGAGCATGACGTCGACCAGCGGCGTCACGTTGATTTCACTCATCAACGCCTTGCTGGCACGGCCGCGCCGGCCGCGTCCCCCTGAACCCTTGTTACCAACAGACATGCCCATGGCATTCAATCCCGCACTTGTAAAATCAGTTGCTTAAGAACGCGGCGCCAGCTTCTCATCGATTTGCCGCGAGAGTATGGCGGAGAACTCGTCCGCAAAGCCTTCCATGCGTGCCGTCAGTTTGCCCGCATCGCTTGACAGTTTGTTGTAGGCGATAACCGCCGGGATGGCGGCAACGAGGCCAATGGCCGTCGCCAGCAGCGCTTCGGCGATACCGGGCGCGACAACCGCAAGGCTGGTGGACTTCGAACCGGCAATGCCCATGAACGATGTCATGATGCCGATGACCGTGCCGAACAGGCCGATGAACGGGCCAGCCGAACCGATGGTCGCCAGAAAGCCGAGGCGGGCGGCGAGAATATCACTTTCGCGTGAAAGGGCGACATCCATCGCCTTGTCGATACGCATCTGCAGGGCGATGGGGGAACGGGCGCCCTTTTCGAAGGACTTTTTCCATTCGCGCATGGCGGCGATGAAAATCGAGCCCATGCCGGTCGTACGCTTTTCGCCCAGATTGCGGTAAAGCTCTTCCAGCGACTGGCCGGACCAGAAAACCTGCTCGAAACGGTCAAAGGCGCGCTTGGCGCGGCCGTAGCCGAGAACCTTGTCGATGATGATCGCCCAGGTCCAGATGGAAGCACCCAGAAGGCCGATCATGACCAGCTTGACGATGAATCCGGCCTGCCAGAACAATCCCCAGAGGGAGACGTCCGATGTCTGAACAGCAACCGCTAAATTTTCCATATCCACTACCCTCGAATCCGAAAACCCGGTATTTCAACCGGGCTGCAATCGTCTCTCATACCCGTGCTTGGTCCACCGAAGTATAAATGGTCCGGCAATACGACCACGCGCCACTTTATTTCTTTGGAACCCGGCCGAACGCCTGACCGGCATCCATCGTCGCTCACTAAATTTCGAAAGCCACGTTCTGAGACCGGACTTTTTCCAGTATTCATACCGCGGCTTCTCACGGTTAATTTTGGTAAAACGAAGGCGTTAACGCAAAACGCCCCGTTTCATGGCCTTATTCATGGTTTGTTATGGTTAAGGATCCGTTATGATTCAGCGCCTGTGCATCATTTAGAGCGGTTTGCGGCCATATTGGATTAGGATTCCGGCTGAAACAGCTTGATCCATTCCGCCGGGAACCGGCGCGGCCGTCCGGCGCTGTTGATCAGCGCCGCTTCGACAGTGGCTGAAATCAGGAGATCATCGCCCCGCCTGATGGTCTGGGCCATCTTGACCCGCGCACCGGAGATTTCCGCCGTGCGGGTTTCGATGGTCAGCACGTCGTCGATGCGGGCAGCCCCCCGGAAATCGATTTCCATGCGCCGCACCACCCAGACAATGCTTTCGCCATGCTTGCCGTCGGCAAGTTCCGAGTGGTGAACCCCCAGCAGGCGCAGATAATCGGTGCGGCCCCGCTCGAGAAATTCCAGATAGCGCCCGTGATAGACAATGCCGGAGAAATCCGTATCGGCATAATACACCCGCGCCAGAAGACGGTGGCCGAAGGCAGTGAGTTCACCGGCAAGGCCGCCAGCAGGCGGCAGGGAAGGATTGTTTTCGCTCATGATCCCTCCTTTTGCCGGTACAGCCTGTGTTTTGTCCAGTGTGATGACGAGCAAAACCTGCGCTAATCCTCGTCTTCCTGGAACAGGCTGATCTGCTGGATGATGTCGGCCGGTGCGTTGAGACCCAGATGTTTCCAGGCATTGGCGGTCAAAACGCGTCCGCGCGGCGTGCGCTGGATAAAGCCCTGCTGGATCAGGTAGGGTTCGATAATATCCTCGATCGCATCGCGCGGTTCGGAAAGCCCGGCAGCGATGGTTTCGATACCAACGGGGCCGCCGCCGAAATTGTGCGCGATCATCGAGAGGTAGCGCCGGTCGAGCTGGTCGAGCCCCAGCGCATCGACCTCAAGACGCAAGAGCGCGGAATCCGCCGTCTGGCGGTCGATGGAATCCTTGCCGTCGACAATGGCAAAGTCGCGCACCCGGCGCAGAAGCCGCCCGGCAATGCGCGGTGTGCCGCGGGCGCGCCGTGCCACCTCAAGCGCGCCATCATCGGTCATGCCTATGCCCATGATGCGCGCACCGCGCCGGACGATATGCTCAAGCTCCTCGACCGTATAGAAATTGAGCCGGACGGGAATACCGAAACGGTCCCGCAGCGGCGTTGTCAGAAGCCCGAGGCGCGTCGTCGCCGCCACCAGCGTGAACTTGGCCAGATCGATCTTGACCGAGCGCGCCGCCGGCCCCTCGCCGATGATCAGGTCGAGCTGATAGTCTTCCATGGCCGGATAGAGGATTTCCTCCACCGCCGGATTGAGACGATGGATTTCGTCGATGAAAAGAACGTCGTTTTCTTCCAGATTGGTCAACAGCGCAGCCAGATCGCCCGCCTTGGCAATCACCGGCCCCGACGTCGAGCGGAAATTGACGCCGAGTTCCTTGGCCATGATCTGCGCCAGCGTCGTCTTGCCGAGGCCGGGCGGCCCGACAAAGAGCACATGGTCCAGCGCCTCGCCGCGTGACTTGGCGGCTTCGATGAAGACCTTCAGATTGGCGCGCGCCGCCGCCTGCCCGACGAAATCGTTCAGCGTCTGCGGGCGCAGCGACGTGTCGGCGTCTTCGCCGCGTTTGTCGGGGGTTATCAATCGGCTGACATCACTCATGCGGATGTCCTCGCACAGTGTGCGGCATCAGGCAACCGGATCACCGGGAAAGCTCCTTCAGGCCGAGCCGGATCAGCTTGGCGGAATCGGCCTCCTCGCCCGCATCGCGCAGCGCAGCGGCAATGGCATTGGCCGCCTGGTCACGCGAATAGCCGAGATTGGTCAGCGCCGACACGGCATCGGCCACCGGTGCCGGGGCGACGCCCTCGCCCAGTTCCTGCTTGAGGCCGATGCTGCCCATCGCCTCGCCGGCAAAGGCGGGCGCCTTGTTCTTCAGTTCAATGACGATGCGCTCGGCCACCTTCTTCCCGACGCCCGGCGCCCGGCTGACCATGGCGATATCACGCAGCGCAATCGCATTGGCGAGATCAGAGGGCGACAGGGTTCCCAGAACGCTCAGCGCGACTTTGGCACCGATGCCCTGCACGCTCTGCAGCAGGCGGAACCATTCGCGTTCCAGCGCCGTGCCGAAGCCGAACAGGCGGATCAGGTCTTCCCGCACATAGGTTTCGATGAGCAGCACCGCGGCTTCCCCCGGCCCCGGCATGTTCGACAGCGTCCGCGCCGAGCAATAGGCGACGTAGCCGACACCGTGCACATCGAGGATCACGTGATCCTCGGCGATTTCATCGACAGTACCCTTGAGTTTTCCGATCATAGCTGTGCCGCCAGTTTCCGTTCGATGGCAATGCGGCCGATGGCGCTTTGCCGGTGATGCGCGTGACAGATGGCAACTGCCAGCGCATCCGCCGCATCATCCGTATCGAACGTTGCCTTGGGCATCAGCACTTTCACCATCATGTGAATCTGTTTCTTTTCCCCGTGCCCGACGCCGATCACCGCTTTCTTGACCGCATTGGGCGCATATTCGGCAACGGGCAATCCCGCCAGCGCGGGAACAAGCAGGGCGATACCGCGCGCCTGGCCGAGTTTCAGCGTCGCCGTGGCATCCTTGTTGACGAAGGTGTGTTCAACCGCTGCCTCGTGCGGCATCTGGCCATGAATGATTCCGGCAAGGCCGTCATGCAGCTGGCAAAGGCGCGAGGCGAGATCAAGCTTGGCGTCGGAAAGGATCGTACCCGAAGCGACAAAGCGCAGCGAATTGCCGAGCGTTTCAATGATGCCCCAGCCCGTGCGGCGCAGGCCGGGATCAATGCCAATGATGCGAATCGCTTCTTTCATGTCGGGACCTTATCGAGCTGTCAGGGAACTTGACAGCAGAAAGGTGAACAAAAGAGAAACAAAACACGCCGTTGTGCACGATTATCGCGCATTCATCAGCGATGGGCGAAGGCTGTGGCCAGCAGACTGATCTGATCCGAGACCGGATTGGTCGTCAGCATCCGCCTCTGGCTGCTGCTGGCGCCTTCGTTATAAATCTCGTCATCCATCTGGCGGACACGGGCCTGCAGGCGCAGCGAACGGTGCACCAGATCGCAGTAATCAAAGGGAATCTCGTCCCAGCCTTCGACGGTTTCCGGGGCGGAATCCGTATCGAGCCGCACTTTCGCCTTTTCGGACAGCACCTGTTCCTGGGTCATTTCTCCGCTGCGCGATGCCCGCTGCAACAATAGCCACGAGGCGACCTGCATGAGACGCGTGGTCAGCCGCATGGATTCGGCCGCATAGAGCGTGGCGGCAACCCGGCTCAGCCGCTTGGCTTCCGCCCGGCCCTCGCCATCAAGATAGGCAGCCGCCTCCTCGACCAGGCCCATGCCTTCATCATAGATATGATTGAACGTTTCCGAGCGGACCATGCGGTCGGCCAGCCGGATTGTATTGTCAGCGTGGTATTCCTGTTCAACCATGTCATGCCCTGTCATTAAAAATCCGCTGATTCTCAAAGCAGCGCTCTCTTACTGGGACAGCAAGCGGATCACCACAACGGCCAACGGACTGTATTCCCCATCAACCTGCCCGTATGCACACATGAGCGCAAGTTTATCCTTAATAAAGGGTTAACGTCAGGGCCGCCGCAGAGATATGAACATAAAAAAAGAGCCGCAAAACGTGGCGGCTCTCAGGAGTCTAACAGGGAGGCGTCAAACAAAGTGGCCAAACCACTTGGTAAGAATCCAGAAAACTGGATGATCAATTTATAGCTTGTAATGCTTAACGAATGGTTAATGCCGACAGTACAGTTGCAATCAATCCGCCCCGCATGGCCTCAATCCCCCATCAGCCTGGCGCGTTTGCGCAGCTCGAACTTCTGGATTTTTCCCGTTGAGGTCTTCGGTATGTCTTCGAACAGCACGTGCCGCGGCACCTTGAAACGGGCGAGCAGGGTGCGGCAATGGGCGATGAGTTCCTCTTCCGTCGCCGCCTGGCCCGGCTTCAGCTCGACGAAGGCGAGCGGCGTCTCGCCCCATTTGTCGTCCGGCCGTGCGACCACCGCGCAGACGCTCACGGCCGGGAACTTGTAGAGCGCGTCTTCCACCTCGATGGATGAAATGTTTTCGCCGCCGGAAATGATGATGTCCTTCGAACGGTCCTTCAGCTGGATATAGCCGTCCGGATACATGACGCCGAGATCGCCGGAGTGAAACCAGCCGCCTGAAAAGGCCGCATCGCTGGCCGGGCGGTTTTTCAGGTACCCCTTCATGACGATATTGCCGCGGAACATCACCTCGCCGATGGTCTCGCCATCGGCCGGCACGGGCTGCATGGTTTCGGGATCGAGCACCGTCAGGTCTTCAAGCGCCGCATAGCGCACCCCCTGCCGCGCCTTCTTGGCGGTGCGCGAGGATGCCTCCAGCGCATCCCATTCATCCTGCCATTCATTGACGACGGCGGGACCGTAGGTCTCCGTCAAACCGTAGAGATGCGTGACGGCAAACCCGGCCTCGGCCATGCCGGCCAGGACGGATTCCGGCGGCGGTGCGGCAGCGGTGTTGAACGTCACCATCTGCGGGAAATCGCGCTTGTCCCTGTCAGCCGCATTGATCAGCACCGACATGACGATCGGCGCCCCGCACAGATGCGTAACGCCGAGATCGGCTATGGCATCGTAGATCTGTTTTGCCCGCACCCAGCGCAGGCAGACATGGGTGCCGAACTGCAGGGCCAGCGTCCACGGAAAACACCAGCCGTTGCAGTGAAACATCGGCAACGTCCACAGATAGACGGGATAGCGCCCCATGCCGGAGGCGACCACATTGCCATACCCCATCAGTGCCGCGCCGCGATGATGATAGACAACCCCCTTGGGATCGCCCGTCGTTCCCGAGGTATAATTGAGCGTGATGGAATCCCACTCGTCGTCGGGCATCGCCCAGGCATAATCCGGGTCGCCGCTTGCAAGGAAGGCTTCGTAGTCCACCGCGCCGAACGGTTCGCCCTGCAGATAGGGTGCATCGGCGGGATATTGCGTGTCGGCGAAATCAATGACCAGCGGCTTGACCCTGGCGAGCGCCAGCGCCTCGCGGAAGACGCCGGAAAATTCCGTATCGACAATGGCAATCCTGGTTTCCGCATGATCGAGCTGGAAGGCGATAACCGCCGCGTCGAGGCGCGTGTTGATCGAATGCAGCACCGCTTTCGTCATGGGCACGCCGAAATGCGCCTCCAGCATGGGCGGCGTGTTGGAGAGCATCACCGTGACCGTATCACCCTTGCCGATGCCGCGGCGCGACAGTGCCGATGCCAGCTGCCGGGTGCGCCGGTAAAACGTGCCGTAGTCAAAGCGCTGCGCACCGTGGATGATCGCCGTTCTCGACGGATAAACCCGCGCCGCCCGCTCCAGGTAGGTCAGCGGCGTCAGCGGCTGGTAATTGGCCGCATTGCGCTCAAGATCACGATCGAAGATTCCACCCATGCACGCCTCCCAACGCTTCGCTTGCGCAAAGCTTAGACCAACGCGGCAAAAGATGGCTATCGGTTTTTCCGAACCGCCCGGCAAAAGCCGGGGCGGGCGGTCAGGAGACCGCCGACTTGGCGGCTCCCGATTTCATGCCTGAACTCATCGCGGCGGCATTGACCGGCCGGCCGGCAATCACCAGCTTCGATTTCGCCGGCTGCGCCTGTTGCAGGGCGGGACGCTTGTTGCCCCATCCGATGCTCGGCAGCCATTCCAGATAATGCGCCAGGGCAAACTGCGCCATGATTCCGCTGGCGATCAGCAGCGTGTCATCCAGCTCGTCGCCGGGGTTCATCACCTTGACGATCTGCGCGACCATGGCAAGGATCGTTCCGGCAACAAACACCGGCAGTGAATGCTTGCCGAGAATGGCAAGCGGGTGATCTTCCGGTGTCCGCGCCAGGTTGGAAATGGCCGGTACAGAGACGATGACATAGGCAATCGCCAGGATATGCGCCAGGCGGGTCAGCGACAGGAAGGTTTTGTCGAAACCGGTGATCACCATGGGCAATCCCATCGATGTATTGACGCCCCACAGCGGCACCCGCACCCAGATCAATGCCAGCAGGATATAGCCGGCCGCAACGCCGAACAGGTATTTGTTGAACGGGATTTGCCCGCCCCGGCGCACATGCATCACACCGGCAATGCCGATGACGAACAGGAACTGCCATGACAACGGGTTGAGGAACCAGACGCCTTCGGTCGGGTAATTCGGCGGTGCGATCCGGTAGACACCCGACACCAGCCACAGGATCCCGGACACCCCAACCATCAACGACAGGTTGATATTGGCAAGAAACAGGAACAGCGGCAGCATGAGCAGCAGCACGCCGTACATGGACAGGATATTGTTGTAGCCGAGCTGATGCCCCATCGTCGCAAGGCCAATGAGCGCCTCGGCCGGACTGTCCATCAACGGCCCGATATTGATGAAGGACATGAATTCCGGGCGGTTGAGATAAAGCCCTGCGGCGCAGAAAATCGCCAGCGTGGCGACTGTCGTCAGGATATGGGCGCTGTACAGCGTCGCCGCCCGCCGCCATGCCTTCAGCGTGATCAGGAAGCGGCTGCCCGGTTCAAATTTGGCCCCATAGGCAAGACCGACGGAAATGCCGGAGATCAGCACGAAGGCCTCTGCCGAATCGGAAAACCCGAAATTCCTGTGGGTGAGATGCTCGAAAACGGTTCCCGGCACGTGATTGATGAAGATGGTCAGCAGTGCCAAAGCCCGGAAGACATCAATGCGGGTATCCCGCTGTTTGAGCTGCGTCTGTGTCATAGCGTTCACCCATTCCTGTCATGCAATATTCAATCACAGCACTCCCGGCCTCGTGAGGGAGCGGTACGTCCGACGGTTGCAGTTGATAATGTTTACATAGTCCGAAAGTTGCGATTCGGCTGATCAACTTTCGTTCATAATTATAACAAGGCGGCTAATCCATCGTAGGAAAGCTTCAATCCCATCAACAGGATCATGATGTACATGAAGGGATAGAACACCTCCGGCCGCATGCGTTTGACGATCCACGCGCCGGCGAAGGTGGCCAGCGGTGCGATGGGCACCAGGACCGCCGCCGCCTTGAGGTTTTCGGCATCGAACTGCCCCAGCGCAAAATACGGGATGACCTTCACGGCGTTGACGATCGCGAAGAAAATCACGCTCGTGCCATTATAAACTTTCGGATCCTGGCGCAGCGGCAGGGCATAGACCTGATAGGGCGGGCCGCCCGCATGGGCGACGAAACTTGTGAACCCGGCGATGGTCGACCAGAAGGTTGCCGCCGCCGCGTTGTGCGGCTGCGCGGCTGCACGCTTGGCCGCGCTTGCGAAGAAATAGCGGGCGAAAAAGATGATCGCGACAGCGCCGACAATGAGCTTGACCATGTCGTCGGTCACCACGGATGCGGTCAGCCAGCCAATGCCAATGCCGAGGAAGGCGCCCGGCAGCATCAGCTTGAGGGTTTTGGCATCACGGTAGCCGCGCCAGCTCCACAGGCTGGCGACATCCATGATGATGAGGATCGGCAGCATGATCGCGGCCGCCTGCACCGGCGGCATCACCAGCGCCATCAACGGCACGCCCACCTGCCCCATGGCCCCGCCAAGGCCGCCCTTCGACAGCCCGATCAGGATCGTGGCCGGAACGGCGGCAGCATAGAACCACGGGTTCAACAGGAGATCGTGCATGATGTAAATCCGCAAGGAGGGTCGCTCATCCTTACCCGATGCCATCGGCACTTGAAAAATGCTTTTTGCGGACAACCACCTGTTTGCTACTAAGTAATTACGTCGTAAGACTAATATGCAACAGGGTGTGATAGGCACGGCATTGAAAAGACTGTTCAAATGAACGGCCATCCTCTATGCCCGAATTCCATCACGATTGCCCATTCTATAGAGAACGATTGTAAGGTTGCAGCTCATGAACAACGAACAAACACCCCAACGCTGCCGTATCGTTCTGATCGCGCCTCCGGCCGCGACTGCCGACGAACTGGCCGGGAAACTCAGCGAAGCCTTGTCGGGCGGCGATGTCGCTTCGGTGCTGCTGCCTGCCTACGAGACGGACGAAACCCTGTTCCAGAGCATGGCCGAAGCCGCGGTTCCGGTCATTCAGAATGCGGGCGCTGCCGCCATCATCGTCGGCAACACGCAGATTGCCGGACGGGTCAAGGCCGACGGCCTGCATCTTGAAGGCCCAGCCGCCGACCTTGCCGCCAATGTCGAGCGCTTTTCGCCCAAATTGATTGTCGGGACCGGCAATATCAAGAACCGTCACACGGCGCTCGAAATCGGCGAAGCCCAGCCGGATTATGTCCTGTTCGGCAAGATCGGCGCGGACACGACACCCGAAGCCCATCCGCGCAATGTCGAGCTGGCGGACTGGTGGGCATCAATGATCGAGATCCCCTGCATCGTCCAGGCGGGCAACACGCTGGAAAGCATCGCCGATGCGGCCGCCACCGGTGCGGAGTTCATCGCCCTCGGCGCCGCGGTTTTCGGCAACGACAAACCGGCGGATGCCATCAGGGAAGCGAACCGGCTGCTCGACGAGCACGCGCCGCGATTTGAGGAATAGGCCCATGGGAGCAAAATCCGCAAACCTCGTTTGCGCCGTCGCGGCCGTGCTTGCAGCCTTCCCGCTCCTGATGCAGGGCGCGACAGCCCAGACGGTGCCGGCGCCGGCAGCCCAGGAATCGCCGGTTCCCCCCGCCCCGGCAACAAGCCAGGCGCCATCGGTGACATCCGCGCCGACCGACGCGCCCCAGCATCTGGAAACGCCGCAGACAACGCCCAAGCAGGACCGGCCGAAGCTTGCCAGCGATCCCGCCGCCGACATCGTCAACCCGACGCGCTTTGGCAAGGGAGCGGTGGACGAGGCATTCGGCGCCTACCAGCGCGGCCTCTACAAGACCGCCTACAATCTCGCCCTGCCCCGCGCCGAAAATGGCGACGGCGCCGCCCAGGTGCTGGTTGCCGATATGCTTGCCCGTGGTCTCGGCATACCGGTCAACCTGCCTGAATCGGCCAAATGGTACGGCAAGGCCGCCGACCAGGGCGTTCCGGAAGCCCAGTTCCGCTACGGCGCGATCCTGCTCCAGGGCAAATATGCGCCCAAGGACCCGGCCAGGGCCAAGACGCTCATGAAGGCAGCCGCCGATGGCGGCAATGCCATGGCCCAGTTCAATTACGGCCAGATACTGATGCAGGAGCATCCCGGCTCCACCGGTCTCGACAGTGCCTATCCCTGGTTCCTGAAGGCGGCGGCACAGGGTTTGCCCGATGGCAGCTATGCGGTCAGCCAGATTCTGGCCAACGGTACGCTCGCCGTTCCGCGCGACGACGCCAGGGCCCGCGAATATCTCGCCAAGGCGGCAAACCGCGGATACGACACGGCGCAGCTCGATCTCGGCCGCTGGCTGGTCGAGGGACGCGGCGGCCCGCGCGATTATGTGTCGGGTTTCGGCTGGACCCTGCGCGCTGCCGTAGGCGGTAATGTCGCAGCACAGGCACAGCTGGCAAAGCTTTACTATCAGGGCCTCGGCGTGGAAGGTGACAGCGTCAAGGCAGCCGCCTGGTACATGGTTGCCAGACGCGCCGGATTGACCGATCCCGAACTTGACTCTTTCATGGACGGCCTTGACGACGACCAGATAAAGGCTGCCCTGACCGAAGCCAATAAAATGCGCTGACCGGCAGCCGGGCTTTTAGTGCGCCACACGATCAGAAAGGGAACTTCACCATGCCGTTGATCAACCGAGTTCATGAAATGCAACCTGATGTCGCCGAATGGCGCCGGCATCTGCATGAGAATCCGGAAATCCTCTACGACGTGCATGAGACCTCCCGCTTTGTCGCGGAGAAGCTGCGCTCCTTCGGCTGCGACAGCGTCGAGACCGGCATCGGCCAGACCGGCGTGGTCGGGATCATCCGCGGCCGCCATGGCGACGGGCCGGTGATCGGCCTGCGTGCCGACATGGATGCCTTGCCCATCCTTGAAGCCAGCGGCAAGCCATGGGCCTCGAAGACCAAGGGCAAGATGCATGCCTGCGGCCATGACGGCCATACCGCCATGCTGCTCGGCGCGGCGCAGTACCTTGCCGAAACCCGCAATTTCAAGGGTTCGGTCGCGGTCATTTTCCAGCCCGCCGAAGAAGGTGGCGCCGGAGCGCTGGCCATGATCAATGACGGCCTGATGGACCGGTTCTCGATCAAGGAAGTCTATGGCATGCACAATGCGCCGGGCTTGCCCGTCGGCCAGTTCGCCCTGCGCAAGGGCTCCATCATGGCGGCGACCGACGAATTCGAGATCAAGGTCATCGGCCGCGGCGGCCATGCCGCCAAGCCGCATACCACAATCGACCCCGTGGTCGTCTCCGCCCATACGGTTCTCGCCCTGCAGTCATTGGTGTCACGGGAAACCGACCCGCTCAAATCGCTGGTCATCTCGGTGGCGATGATTCACGGCGGCGATGCGACCAATGTCATTCCCAACGCCGTGACGCTTTCGGGTACGGTGCGCACGCTCATGCCGGAAGTGCGCGACTTCGCCCGCAAGCGCGTGACCGAAGTGGCCGAAGCGACGGCTGCCATTTTCGGTGCGCGCGCCGAAGTCAAATATGATCAGGGCTATCCGGTGACGTTCAACCATGACCGCGAGACGGATTTTGCCACGGGCGTCGCACAGCTGATTGCCGGCGACAGCGCCGTGAACACCAACATGCCGCCAGTCATGGGTGCCGAGGATTTTTCCTACATGCTGGAAAAGCGCCCCGGCGCCTTCATATTCCTTGGCAATGGCGACACGGCGGCCCTGCACAATTCGGCCTATGATTTCAATGACGATGCCATTCCCTACGGCATCAGCTATTGGGTTTCCGTGGCGGAAACGGCGCTCGCAGCCTAGTCTTGGCGGTTTAGCCGCGAAAAGGGCCGCAACCGGCTCTTTTTGCGCTTTCTCTTGCCTATCGCGCGATTTTGTGGTCTTGGAGGCGCCAATATCGGCTGCCGCCGAGACGTCGGCGCCCGGTTTCCAACACCAATCCGGATAAACAAATGAAAATCAACGGCAATGAAATCCGTCCTGGCAATGTGATCGAACATGATGGCGGCCTGTGGGTGGCCGTCAGGACGAACGCGGTCAAGCCCGGCAAGGGCGGCGCCTACAATCAGGTCGAACTGAAGAACCTCATCAACGGCACCAAGCTCAACGAGCGCTTCCGCGCCGCTGAAACCGTCGAAAAGGTCCGCCTCGAACAGAAGGATTTCTCCTTCCTCTACGAACAGGGCGACGCGCTTATATTCATGGACACCGCCAGCTACGAGCAGCTCGAGCTGCAGAAGGATTTCGTCGGCGACCGCGCCGCGTTCCTGCAGGACGGCATGATGGTAACCGTTGAACTCTACGACGAACGTCCGATCGGCATTTCCCTGCCGGACTATGTCACGCTCGCCATCACCGAGGCAGACCCGGTCGTCAAGGGCCAGACGGCGGCGTCGTCCTACAAGCCGGCCGTGCTTGAAAACGGCATTCGCGTTCTGGTTCCGCCGTTCATTTCGTCGGGCGAACGCATCATCGTCGACACCAACGAACTGACCTACGTCCGCCGCGCTGACTAAGCCGGCTTTACCGGGCGCTGCATCGGCCAGCGCCCGCATCAACGAATTCAGACGGAGAATGACCTGAAATGGCGCGTTCAGCGATCCTCAATGTAATGGTGCAGGCTGCTATGAAGGCCGGCCGCTCCCTGGCGCGCGATTTCGGCGAAGTGCAGAATCTGCAGGTCTCGCTCAAGGGTCCCGGCGACTATGTCAGCCAGGCCGACCGCAAGGCCGAGGAAATCATCTATGCGGAACTGCGCCGGGCGCGTCCCGACTACAGTTTCCTGATGGAAGAAACCGGCGCGGTCGAGGGCAGCGACAGCCAGCACCGCTGGCTGGTCGATCCGCTCGACGGCACCACCAACTTCCTGCACGGCATTCCGCTGTTTGCGGTTTCCATCGCGCTCGAACGCCAGGGCCAGATCGTTGCCGGCGTGATCTTCAATCCTGCCATGGATGAGCTTTACACCGCAGAACGCGGCGGCGGCGCCTTTCTCAATGACCGCCGTCTGCGCGTCTCCGGCCGCATCAAGCTGGTCGATTCCGTCATCGGCACCGGCGTGCCGCATCTCGGCCGCGGCCATCACGGCGATTATCTCGTGCAGCTGCGCAACGTCATGGGCGAAGTCTCCGGCATCCGCCGCATGGGTGCCGCAGCGCTTGATCTGGCCGCTGTCGCGGCGGGCCGCTTTGACGGCTTCTGGGAAGACGGCCTGTCCCCCTGGGATACGGGTGCGGGCATCATCATGGTGCGCGAAGCCGGTGGTTTTGTCACCGATTTCGATGGCAGCCAGGATGTGGTTGAAAGCAAATCGATCGTTGCCGGCAATGAAGCCATCCAGCGGGCGCTGCTGAAGACATTGAAGAAGCCGATCTGAACAATATCCGGCCCTCCGGCCGCATTGTACCTTCCATTTTTACCTTGATTTCGGTTAGGGTCGCACAAACCGATTTGGGTTTGTGCGATTTCCGTTCGTCCACTGACGCGAACGAGGTTGCTTGGCGCGTGGCGAATGCGGAGACGATGCAATGGCTGATTTCAGTTCAACCCGCCGGGTCATGGACGGTGACGATTATGATCCGTACCGGCTTTCCAGCCCGCGGCTTGTGCTTTTGTCGATGGCGATCTTCCTGGCCATCGTCGCCTTTCTCGCCGCTATTCTCTTTCGCCAGATTTCCGTGTTCTTCACCACAAATCCCGGCCTCAACGGCCTGATCATCGGCGTTTTGGTCGTCGGCATTCTCCTCGCCTTCGGTCAGGTCATCCGGCTCTTTCCCGAGGTGCGCTGGGTCAATTCCTTCCGCCGCGGCAATTCCGATCCCAACACCAAGCCGGTCATGCTTGCTCCCATGCGTGCCCTGATCGGACGGCGCCAATCCATGGCGCTGTCGACCAATGCCATGCGCTCCATGCTCGACTCCATCGCCACGCGGCTCGATGAAACGCGCGATGTCTCGCGCTACCTCATCGGCCTTCTGGTGTTCCTCGGCCTGCTCGGCACGTTCTGGGGTCTTCTGGAAACCATCGGCTCCATCGGCCAGACCATCCAGTCGCTCGATCCGCGTGCGGGCGATGCGAATGGTGTTCTCGATGCGCTCAAGGCCGGCCTGCAATCGCCGCTCAAGGGCATGGGCACGGCATTCTCGTCGTCGCTGTTCGGCCTTTCCGGTTCGCTTGTCCTCGGTTTTCTCGATCTGCAGGCGGGCCGCGCCCAGAACCGCTTCTACACCGAGCTGGAAAACTGGCTGTCCAGCGTCACCGATCTCGGATCGGACCTGCATGCGCTCGATGGTCTTAACAGCGGCACCACGGACGAGCTGCGCTCGCTCTCCGAACGGCTGCAGAACATCCAGGAAACGGGCGGCTCCAGCCAGCGCACAACCGCAGCGCTCGCAAGCCTGGCCGAAGGCATCCAGGGTCTGGTCAAGAACATGCGCTCCGAACAGCAGATGATGCGCGACTGGGTGGAAAAACAGGCCGAAGAACAGAAATCCATGCGTGAAACGCTCGCCAGGCTTAGCGATAGCGTCGCCCGCCGCAGGGACAACTGAGAATGGCGCTCGGTCGCACCCGCCGCGCCATCCGCCATGTGGACTACTGGCCGGGCTTCGTCGATGCCCTGTCGACGTTGCTGCTGGCGATCATGTTTCTCCTGTCGGTTTTCGTTCTGGCGCAGTTCCTGCTCAGCCAGGAAATCACCGGCAAGGATGCCGTGCTCAACCGCCTGAACTCGCAGATCAATGAATTGACGCAGATGCTGTCGCTCGAACAGGGCAACAAGCAGGATCTGGAAGACACCATCGCCAACCTGCAGGCATCGCTGACCAAGGCGCAGAGCGAGCAATCGCGGCTGCAAGCGATGCTGTCGCAGGGTGCGGGCGCCGGTGCAGCCGCGGAAGGCAAGATCAGCGACCTCACCGCCGGTCTTGAAAACGAAAAACAGCTGAGTGCGCGTGCCCTGTCCCAGGTGGAAATTCTCAACCAGCAGATCCTGGCATTGCGCAAGCAGATTGGCGCGCTGGAGGAAGCCCTCAACGCTTCGGAATCCCGCGACAAGGAATCCAATGCCAAGATTGCCGATCTCGGCAAGCGGCTGAACGTTGCCCTCGCCCAGCGCGTGCAGGAGCTCAACCGTTACCGCTCCGACTTTTTCGGCCGCCTGCGTGAAATCCTCTCCGACCGCGAAAATATCCGCATCGTCGGCGACCGCTTCGTCTTCCAGTCCGAAGTGCTGTTTCCCTCGGGTCAGGCCGTGCTGAACGAAGCGGGCAGCGAGGAAATGAAGAAGCTGGCCTTGGCCTTGATCGATCTGCAGAAGGAAATTCCCGACGACATCAACTGGGTTCTGCGCGTCGACGGCCACACGGACACTGTGGCGCTTTCGGGCACCGGCCAGTTCAAGGACAATTGGGACCTTTCCGCCGCGCGCGCCATTTCCGTGGTCAAATTCCTCATCGCCAACGGCGTTTCCGCCAACCGCCTCGTGGCGGCGGGCTTCGGTGAATTCCAGCCGCTGGAGCCGGGCGATACGCCGGAAGTGCGCTCGCGCAACCGCCGTATCGAGCTCAAGCTGACCGAACGCTGATCCCTAAAGAAGGATGAGGGCCGCCAGCGCGACGATCGCCGGCAGGCCCTGCACGAAGAAGATGCGGCGGTTGACCGTGAGCGCGCCGACGATCCCGGCGACAGCAACGCAGCCGAGAAAGAAGACCTTGATGGCAAAGCCCGCTTGGCCGAGCCACAGCCCCCAAGCCAATCCGGCAACGAGAAAGCCATTATAGAGGCCCTGGTTGAGCGCAAGCGCTTTGGATGCGGCGGCGAATTCCGGCGTCAGCCGGAAGGTTTTCAGCCCCAGCGGCTTATCCCACACCATCATTTCCAGATACATGAAATAGACATGCAGCAGGGCAACCAGCCCGATGAGAATGTTCGCAATCATCCCTGTCCCCTTTTCGCCCCTTGCTGTCCCAATTTCCACCCTTGCGTGCCAACCTTAGCCGCGCAATCATGCCACGAGAAAAGCACTGGGAGGGGCGAATGGCAATGGATGCCGATGCGATCATCGTTGGAGCCGGGTTGTCGGGGCTTGTGGCCGCAAACGAATTGGCACAGGCGGGCAAAAAAGTCATTCTCCTCGAACAGGAGGGCGAGAATTCGGTCGGCGGGCAGGCCTTCTGGTCGCTTGGCGGCCTGTTTTTCATCGACAGCCCCGAACAGCGCAGGCTCGGCATCAGGGATTCCTTCGAACTCGCCCGGCAGGACTGGCTGGGTTCGGCACAGTTCGACCGGGCCGAGGACCACTGGCCGAAACAATGGGCCGACGCCTATCTGCAGTTTGCCGCCGGTGAAAAGCGCAGCTGGCTGCATTCGCTCGGCATGCGCTGGTTCCCGGTTGTCGGCTGGGCCGAGCGCGGCGGCGCGCTGGCGAATGGCCATGGCAATTCCGTCCCGCGCTTTCATCTGACCTGGGGCACGGGGCCCGGTGTGGTCGCACCCTTCGAACGCCTGCTGCGTGAGGCTATTGCCAAAGGCCTGATCACGCTCAAATGCCGCCACCGCGTCAATGCCCTGACGACAACCAATGGCGCCGTGACGGGGGTCAGCGGCGATATACTGGAACCATCGAAGGTGGAGCGCGGCCAGCAGTCGGGACGCGGGGCGGCGGGCAGTTTCGAGCTGTCCGCGCCGGCCGTGATCGTCACCTCAGGCGGTATCGGCGGCAATCCCGAACTGGTCAAGCGCAACTGGCCGCGCGACAGGCTTGGCAATCCGCCCGAAAATATGGTCGTGGGCGTTCCCCACCACGTGGATGGCCGCATGATCGATATCACGGTGAAAGCCGGCGGCAGCGTCATCAATGCGGATCGCATGTGGCACTATACCGAGGGCCTGAAGAACTGGAATCCCATCTGGCCGAACCACGGCATCCGCATTCTGCCCGGTCCCTCGTCGCTGTGGTTTGACGCCAAAGGCAATCGCTTCCCGGCGCCTTACTTTCCGGGCTTCGATACGCTGGGAACGCTCAAGCACATTCTGTCGACCGGATACGGCTATTCCTGGTTCGTGCTGACGCAGAAGATCATCGAGAAGGAATTTGCCCTGTCCGGTTCCGAGCAGAACCCCGACATGACCGGCAAGGACTGGAAACTGCTCCTGAAGAACCGCCTCGGCAAGGGGGCGCCGCCGCCGGTGGAGGCCTTCAAACAGCACGGCGAGGATTTCGTGGTGCGTGACAACCTGCAGGATCTGGTCAAGGGCATGAACGCGCTGACCGGCGACAATCTGATCGACCACGACCATCTCAGATACCAGATCGAGGCGCGCGACCGCGAGATCAGCAACAAATATTCGAAGGATGCCCAGATCACCGCGATGCGCGGCGCGCAGAATTATATCGGCGACCGGCTGACCCGCATTGCCAAGCCGCACCGGATACTCGATCCGAAAGCTGGCCCGCTGATTGCCGTGCGGCTCAACATCCTGACCCGCAAGACGCTGGGCGGATTGCACACCAACCTGAAATCGCAGGTCCTGGATGCGGCGGGCGCGCCTGTTCCCGGCCTCTATGCGGCAGGCGAAGCCGCCGGTTTCGGCGGCGGCGGCTATCAGGGCTACAACGCGCTGGAAGGCACGTTTCTTGGCGGCTGCATCTTTTCCGGCCGGTCCGCCGGACGGGCCGCCGCAGGCAGGGGCTGAACCCTACTCGGCCGCGCCCCTGAAGGCGTCCGCGCCCGCTTCGAACTGCAGCTTGGCAAGGTTCGCGTAGATCCCGTTCTTCTTGACGAGGCTCTGGTGCGTGCCTTCCTCGACGATACGGCCGTTCTCCATGACAAGGATGCGGTCCGCCTTGAGGACCGTCGCCAGCCGGTGCGCGATGACCAGTGTCGTGCGCCCCTGCATCAGGTGTTCGAGACCCTTCTGCACCAGAATTTCGCTTTCCGCATCGAGCGCCGACGTGGCCTCATCGAGCAGCAGGACCGGTGCATCGCGCAGGATCGCCCGCGCAATGGCGATGCGCTGGCGCTGGCCGCCGGACAGCGTCACGCCGCGTTCGCCGACCTGCGTCTCATAGCCATGGTCGAGTGCCTCGATGAAGTCGTGGGCGAGCGCCGCCCTGGCCGCCGCCTCGATGTCCGCGGTGCTGGCACCGGGCCGGCCGAAGCCGATATTCTCCCGCGCTGTCGCGGCAAAGATGGTGGTATCCTGCGGCACGATGGCAAGACGCCCCCGGACCGCTGCAGGATCGGCATCGCGCAGGTCGACGCCATCCACCCGGATGCTGCCCGACACGGGATCGTAATAGCGCAGCAGCAGCGAAAACACCGTGCTCTTGCCGGCACCGGAGGGGCCGACAATGGCGACGGTTTCGCCCGGCTTGATCTCGAAATCGAGGCCGCGCAATGCCGGTGCATCGGGCCGCGTCGGATAATTGAAGTGGACATCCCTGAAAACAACGGAGCCAACAGGCGGTTCCGGCAGCGAAACGGGGTTGAGCGGCGTAGCAATGGCGGGCTTTTCCGCCATGATCTCCATCAGCCGTTCTGCCGCTCCGGATGCCTGCGACAGCTCGCCCCAGACTTCCGACAGCGCCCCGAGCGCCCCGGCGGCAAACACCGCATAGAGCAGGAACTGACCGAGCGTGCCCGGCGTGATGGTTCCGGCCAAAACGTCGCGCGAGCCGAACCAGAGCACGGCCACCACACTGGAAAAGATCATGAAAATCGCAAAGGCGGTCAACACGGCGCGCGCCTTGACCGAGGAACGGGCCGCAGCAAAGGCATCCTCGACGGCGGAGCCGAACCGCCCCGTCGCCAGCGCCTCATTGGTGAAGGCCTGCAGGGTGCGCACGGAGATGATGGATTCGCTGGCATAGGCCGTGGCATTGGCCAGCGTGTCCTGGGCATTGCGCGAGCGGCGGCGCACCGACCGGCCGAAGGCGACCAGTGGAATGATGATCACGGGAATGGCGGCAATCACCAGTCCGGAGAGTTTGGCGCTGGTGATGACCATCATGACGATCGCGCCGAAGGCCAGAATGAGATTGCGCAGGGCAATGGAGGCCGTGGCACCCACCGCCGATTTGATCTGCGTGGTATCGGCCGTCAGCCGCGAAACGATTTCACCCGACTGCGTGCTGTCGAAAAACGCGGGTGACAATGTGGTGAGGTGCGCGAAAACATCGCGGCGCAGATCCGAGACAATGCGCTCGCCGAGCGTAATGACGAAATAATAGCGCCCGGCGGATGCGACGGCGAGCGCGGCGGCCAGAACAATCAGCATGCCGAAATAATTGTCGATAAAGGCGCCGTTCGAACCGGAAAAGCCGTGATCGATCATCCGGCGCACCGCCAGCGGAAGGATGAGCGTGGTCACCGCTGCAATGCTCAGCGAGATCAGGGCGCCGATCACCATCCCCCTGTAACGGGACATATAGGGGAAGATGCGCTGCAGCGGCTTGAGCGAGCGCCGCTTCTTTTCTGCTTCTGCGTAAGCCGTGTCGGCCATATTTTTCAAGTCTTCCTGTATCGCATCGTGACTTTGCTGCCGGATGGCCTTGTTATTGTTTTAAGGCTGATGTATAGGCTCGCCAACAGTTTTGGAAGCCCACGTTTCTGTGACGTTTGGCTTCATCTCTACCAATCGGCTCCGAACCGGCCCTCCGCACCCTGTGTGGCTCTGGTTTTGTGCCCCTTAAGTTCAGGATAAGACAGATGAGAGCCAATATTCATCCAGACTACCACACCATCAAGGTTGTGATGACAGACGGCACCGAATACACAACCCGTTCCACATGGGGCAAGGAAGGCGATACGATGAACCTCGATATCGATCCGACCACGCATCCGGCATGGACCGGCGGTTCGCAGCAGCTCACCGACCGTGGCGGCCGCGTTTCCAAGTTCAAGAGCCGTTTCGCCAATCTGGGTATTTAATCCCTTCGGCATACCGGATTTCAAAACGGCTCTGCTCACGCGGGGCCGTTTTGCTTTGTGAGGGGATCGTGAAGCGCGGAGGAAACATGCGGAACGGACACGAAAAACTCGTACGGGCCACCATGGGCGATGCAGATGCCGTACGCAGCCTCGTGCGCTCGGCCTATGCCAAATGGATACCGGTGATTGGCCGTGAACCCAAGCCAATGGGCGCCGACTACGAACATGCGGTCCAGCACCATCTTGTCGATCTGCTCTATGCCGATGGCGAACTGGCGGGCCTCATCGAAATGATCCGGGAAACCGGTTGTCTCCTGATCGAGAATGTCGCTGTCGCGCCAGCCTTTCAGGGCCGCGGCTATGGCAGGTTGCTTCTGACCCACGCGGAGGCTCTGGCCGGTTCGCTCGGTTTGCGTGAAATACGGCTTTACACCAACAAGATGTTTGCCGAAAACATCGCGCTTTATCTCAAGCTTGGCTACGCCATCGACCGCGAAGAGCCGTTTTTGGGCGGTATTGCCGTGCATATGCGCAAACCCATCCCCCGCTACGCCTGAACCCTTCCACCGCATCCCCCTTAAGCGCAAATAAAAGCCCGCTAGTCTGGGACCAGCGGGCTTTTTTGTAAACCTCGTCAGACAATCAGGCGGCGCTGAGCTTGGCCAGAACCTCGTCGCTGACTTCAAAATTGGCATAAACGTTCTGCACGTCGTCGTCGTCGTCAAGCGTTGCGATCAGGCGCAGAACGGACTGGGCCTTTTCCTCATCGACCGGCGCCGTGGTCTGCGGCTTCCAGATGGCCTTGATGGATTCGGCTTCGCCGAGCGCGCTTTCCAGCGCCTTGGACACATCGCCTATGTCTTCGAATGCGCAAAGGATGGTGTGGCCGTCTTCATCGGTCTGCGCGTCATCCGCACCGGCCTCGATCGCCGCATCCATGATCTTGTCGGCGCTGCCGGCTTCCGGCTTGTAGGTGATTTCGCCGACACGGCTGAACATGAAGCCGACCGAACCGGTTTCGCCCAGCGCACCGCCTGATTTGGTAAACGCAGCACGCACATTCGATGCGGTGCGGTTGCGGTTATCCGTCAGCGCCTCGACGATGACAGCGACGCCGCCCGGACCGTAGCCTTCATAGCGCACTTCTTCGTAGTTATCGCCGTCGCCGCCCGCAGCCTTCTTGATGGCGCGTTCGATGTTGTCCTTCGGCATCGACTGGGCGCGCGCGTTCTGCACCGCAAGGCGCAGGCGCGGGTTCATTGCCGGGTCGGGCAATCCCTGTTTGGCGGCCACGGTGATTTCGCGTCCGAGCTTGGAGAAAATCTTCGACCGAACGGCGTCCTGACGCCCTTTGCGGTGCATAATGTTTTTAAACTGTGAATGGCCTGCCATGGCACCCCTGCGTGCTTAGATATGGTTCTGCCGTTTCCCTTGGAAGCCTGCGAACCAAGTCTGCAGGCTGTTCTGGCGGAAACAGGCGTCTGGAATGGCGCCCTTATAGGTAAAAACCGGCGTCTCGTCCAGCACCCGCGCGATCACAATGGGGGAAGTTGCAACCGCGTATCGCCATAGCCGGCATGCACGCAAGATGACGCGCATGCCGGCCGATGGTTAAAACAGGCGCGCGGCGATGCCCGAGCGGCGGAGCATTTCGATTGCCGCCGCAGCCAGCGCCGACTTCAGCACGGCACCGGTCAGGAACGGAGCAACGCCGGAAGCCCAGGCGGCGTCGATGCCGAAGAGATGCGCCAGCCACGAAGCGCCAAGAACGAGGCAGAGCAGGTTACCGGCCAGCATGACCGCAGCCGATACGAACGGGTTGCGGGTCAGGCCGCGTTCAGCCAGGAAGCCGACGGCGGCGGCAACGACCGGGAAGGCCGCGAGATAACCGGCGGTCGGCCCGGCAAAATAAAGCAGGCTGCCAGCGCCGCCGGCCAGAACCGGCATGCCGATCATCGCTTCGCCCAGCCAGGCAAGCACGGTCAGGCCGCCCAGACGCCAACCGTAAAGCGCGCCGACCATCGTCACGGCAAAGGTCTGCATGGTGACGGGCACGGGAAACATCGGCACTTCGATCCACGAGCTGACGGCAAGAAAGGCCGTGCCGATCAGAACGGCCAGAGCCTTGAAGGCAATGGAGCGTTCCGCCAGCCTCAGCGGGACGAAAGCGGCGGGGAAAGTGGTCTGGGTCATGGAAGTTCTATCCTCAAACGTATGTTACAGAAACGGGCGCGGTTGGCTTCAACGCTTTTTTCTAGCCTTGCGTGCCAGCATGTTAAGCGCTTCGACCAGCGCCGAGAAGCCCATAGCCGCGTAAATATAGCCTTTGGGCACATGAAAACCGAAGCCATCGGCAATCAGCGTCATGCCGATCATCAGGAGGAAACCGAGGGCCAGCATGACAATCGTCGGGTTGGCGGCGATGAATTTCGACAGCGGCTCGGCGGCCAGCAGCATGACCGTGACTGCGGCGATGACGGCAATGACCATGATGGCGATCTCGTCGGTCATGCCAACCGCAGTGATGATGGAATCGACGGAGAAGACCATGTCGAGCAGCAGGATCTGGAACACCGCCGCGCCCAGGCCGAGCGTCACGGCCTTGCCGATCATATCCTCCTTGGCATCCTCCGGGTCGACCGTGTGGTGGATTTCCTTCGTTGCCTTCCACACCAGAAACAGGCCACCGGCGATCAGGATGAGATCGCGCCACGAGAAGCCGCGGCCGAAAGCCTCGAACACCGGTTCCGTCAGCTGCACGATGATCGAGATGGTGAACAACAGGATGAGGCGCAGGATCAGTGCAGCGCCGATACCAATGCGGCGGGCTCGGGCCTGCTGCTCCTGCGGCAGCTTGTTGGTCAGGATGGAGATGAAAATCAGGTTGTCGATGCCGAGCACGACCTCCATGACCACCAGCGTGACCAGCGCTATGAGACCGGATGGCTGATAGATGAAGTCGAAGTGGGAGATGAGCGTTTCCATGGGGCCGTTCCTAGGGTGTTAGAGACCGGATGGCAGCAGTGCAGGCAGGTGACCCGGCGCGATGGGTTGCGCCGGGTTGTATTCATCTATTTCCAGAATGCGGGAATGGTTTCCTCCAGCCGCGGACCGATCCGCAACGGTGAAATCCTTTCAGCAAGCCCGGTGCGGTCGGAAATATCCACGCCGACACCACAGATCGTCGCCTTGCCGCTGGCGGCTTCAAACCGGCCCTTCGGCACCTTCGACAGAAAGCGGTTCAGCGGCTCTTCCTTGTCCATGCCGAGTGATGAATCGTAATCGCCGCACATGCCGGCGTCGGACATATAGGCCGTTCCGCCATTGAGGATCTGCGCATCGGCAGTCGGCACGTGGGTATGCGTGCCGACAACGAGGCTGGCGCGGCCATCGACGAAATGACCAAAGCACTGCTTCTCGCTGGTGGCTTCCGCATGGAAATCGAACACCACGGCATCGGCCTGTTCGCCGAGCGGACAGGCGGCGAGAATCTCCTCGCCGATGGTGAAGGGGTCATGCAGGTCCGGATGCATGAAGACGCGGCCCATGATGTTGGAAACCAGCACGCGCGCGCCGTTCTTGGCAAGAAACACCCCAGATCCCTTGCCGGCCGTGCCGAGCGGGAAATTCGCCGGGCGCAGGAAACGCTGCTCGCGGGAGGCGAAAACCAGTGCTTCCCGCTGGTCCCAGACGTGATTGCCCGTCGTGACCACATCGGCCCCGGCATTGATCGTGTCGTGAAAGATTTCCTCGGTGATGCCGAAGCCGCCCGCCGCGTTCTCGCCGTTGACGATGACGAAATCGAGCTTGAGATCAGATATCAGCCCCGGCAGCCGCTCGTAGACCGCCGTCCGGCCCGAACGCCCCACCATATCCCCAAGAAACAGTAATCTCACGCGCACATCCTGAAAGAGAGCCCCGGTCCTTGCCAGAGCCTGAAATGATCGATTTATCCGTCTAGCGGAAGCGGCGCAACCCGCTTTCCGTCAGGATCGCCTCCAGCGGCACATCATGCGGCTCATCGGGCACGGTTTCAACCTGCTGGCAATCAAACGCCACCCCGATCAGGCGCGGGTTCACACCCTTGACCTGCAGATGCGCGATGGCCCGGTCGTAATAGCCCGCGCCATAGCCGATGCGATGTCCTCTGACGTCGAAAGCCGCCAGCGGCACCAGCATGAGCGACGGGTCGAGTACGGCGGCATCTTCCGGCGGCCCCGCCGTACCGAAGCCCGTATCGATCATCGGCGCACCGCGCACCAGTTCGCGGAAAAGGATCGTCTGCTTGTCGATGATGGCGGGCAGGCAGAGCCGTGCACCGCGCTCGCGCAGACCGAAAAGCAGCGGGCGCAGATCCACCTCCGAGCGGATCGGCCAGAACCCCGAGACAATCGTGCCCGCATCGATGGCCAGCGCCGCCAGGCCGAAATCGGCAATGCGCATCGAGGCTTCGATGCGGAATTCCGCTGTCAGCGCATCGCGGCGGCCAAGAGCCTCCAGGCGCAGTTTCTTCTTCAGTTCCTTGATGGGGGAGTGGTGCTGCACGGGCTTGATTTCATGAGGCGCCGGCACGCGAACCGGCTCGGGATGAAACAAAAGTGGCGTCCACACAACCGATGGAGAAGTCGATCCCGGGAACCTACAAAGTAGGTGGGTGCCGTGTGAAGAAGCCCACGGGCCTCCTCAGGGACAGCTCCCTAAGGGATCATTAAGGCCCCGGGGAATATGTCTCTCCTGTCGAGAAGCGCAGAGCGCCGATCTGAATATAGGACGGATGCCGGCATTGCACCAGTGCGCAGCAACCGATTTTCCCTCCCCGCACAATCTTTGTCGCATAATGATTGTGGATGCTTGGGTCACCCCCCTCTGTCCTGCCGGACATCTCCCCCACAAGGGGGGAGATCAGCTGTCATTGCTGTTTCAGCTAATCTTCAAAGGTGAAAGCTGAGCGAGATGATCGATGCCAATGTGATCTCCCCCCTTGTGGGGGAGATGGGCGGCAGCCCAGAGGGGGGTGAAATGTCATTTGGATAAAACTTATCCACGTTCTCCCAACTCAAGTTATCCTTCTCCTCGTCCTTTCCGGCGGGAATGCTTCCGGAAACTTTCGAAAGTCGGGAAAGGATCGGCGCTTTGGCCATGCAGGGAGGAAAACCTGTGCGGCCGGGGAGGTTTGGCCCAATGGTGAAACATCGGGTGAAAACTTGAAAACGCCGGGGCGGGTGGTCCTTGGATCGCAAGCATCGCATATAGACTACCCCAAGACCCGCGTTCCAAGGACCGCCCGTCATTCTCCTCTCTCAACAGCCAGACGCAAAAGCGGGCGTGGCAACGGGGAAACCGTATTCCCCCATCCCCGGCGCCTCTTGCCCTCCTCCCGCACGCCCCCTAATCTTCCACGATCACGAAAGGGAATGCGATGCGGTTTGAAGGTACAGCGGCCTATGTGGCCGACAAGGATCTGATGGTGGCGGTCAATGCGGCGATTGCGCTTGAACGGCCGCTGCTGGTCAAGGGCGAGCCCGGCACCGGCAAGACCGAGCTTGCGCGGCAGATTGCGGCAGCGCTCGATCTGGAACTGGTCGAATGGAACGTCAAATCCACCACCAAGGCACAGCAGGGCCTCTACGAATATGATGCCGTCAGCCGGCTGCGCGATTCGCAGCTCGGCGATGCGAAATTCAACGACATCGCCAACTACATCAAGCCCGGCAAGCTGTGGCATGCCTTCACGACGGACCGCAAAGTCGTGCTGCTGATCGACGAGATCGACAAGGCGGATATCGAATTCCCCAACGATCTCCTGCAGGAGCTCGACCGCAACGAATTTCACGTCTACGAAACCGGCGAGACGATCCGCGCCGTGCACCGGCCGATCGTCATCATCACCTCCAACAATGAGAAGGAGCTGCCCGATGCGTTTCTGCGCCGCTGTTTCTTCCACTATATCCGCTTTCCCGATGTCGACACGCTGACGAAAATCGTCGCGGTGCATTATCCCGGCATCAAGCAGAACCTCGTGCGCGCCGCGCTTACCCAGTTCTATGAGATCCGCGATGTGCCTGGCCTGAAGAAGAAGCCGTCGACCTCCGAAGCGCTGGACTGGATCCGCCTGCTGGTTGCCGACGATATCGCGCCGGAAGACTTGCGCGCCGACCCGAAGAATGCCTTGCCGAAACTGCATGGCGCCCTGCTGAAGAACGAGCAGGACGTGCATCTGTTCGAGCGGCTGGCCTTCATGGCGAGGAGGCAGGGATGAGTGGTGCTCACCATCAGCCCCGGCGCAAAAGCCGGATCGGCGAACTGACGCCGTTCATCGAATACAACAAGCGGGTCTAGCCATGTTCCTTCCCTTCTTCCTCGAACTCAAGGCGGCAAAAATCCCCGTATCGCTGCGGGAATATCTGACGCTGCTTGAAGGGTTGGACGCAGGGCTGGTAACCTATGATGTCGAGGGGTTCTATTATCTCGCCCGCTCAACCCTGGTGAAGGACGAGCGCCACATGGACCGCTTCGACCGGGTCTTCGGCCATGTGTTCAAGGGGCTGGAACTGCCGGGCGGCGACAATGGTATCGACGTTGCCAATCTGCCCGAGGAATGGTTGCGGCGGCTGGCCGAAAAACACCTGACCGACGAGGAAAAGAAACTGATCGAAGCGCTGGGCGGTTTTGAAAAACTGATGGAAACCCTGCGCCAGCGGCTTAAGGAGCAGAAGGGCCGGCATCAGGGCGGATCGAAATGGATCGGCACCGCCGGAACCTCGCCCTTCGGCGCCTATGGCTATAATCCGGAAGGCGTGCGCATCGGCCAGGACGAGAGCCGCAACCGCCGTGCGGTCAAGGTGTGGGACAAGCGCGAGTTCAGGAATTTTGACGACAGTGTCGAGCTGGGCACCCGCAACATCAAGGTTGCGCTCAAACGGCTGCGCCGCTGGGTGCGCGAAGGCGCCGATGACGAGCTTGACCTGTCGGGCACCATCAGGTCAACCGCCGAACACGGCTATCTCGATGTGCAGACCCGGCCCGAACGGCGCAATCACGTCAAGCTGCTGATGTTCTTCGATGTCGGCGGCTCCATGGACGAGCACATCCGGATCGCCGAGGAACTGTTCTCTGCCGTGCGCTCCGAGTTCAAGCACATGGAGTATTTCTACTTCCACAATTGCCTTTATGAGGGGGTGTGGAAGGACAACCGCCGCCGCCATGCGGAGACAATACCGACACTCGACCTCATCCATAAATACGGAGCGGACTACAAGGTCATCTTCGTCGGCGATGCCGCCATGGCGCCCTACGAGGTTTCCCACGCCGGTGGATCGGTCGAACACTGGAACGCGGAGGCAGGCGCAGTCTGGCTTGGCCGGGTGCTCGACCACTGGAAGAACGCCGCCTGGCTTAATCCGTCAAAGGAACAGTACTGGGACTACACCGCCTCGACGGCGATGATCCGCAAGATTTTCGCGCATCGCATGTATCCCATGACCCTGGCGGGCATCGAGGGGGCGACGCGCGAACTCTCGCGCCGGCACTGATTACCCGAACGAATAGCCGGCACCACGCACGGTGCGGATCGGATCGATCGAGCGGCCGATATTGATGGCCTTGCGCAGCCGCCCCACATGCACGTCGACGGTGCGGTCGTCCACATAGATGTCGGCGCCCCAGACATTGTCGAGGAGCTGGCCGCGCGAGAACACCCGGCCGGGGGACTGCATCAGGAATTCCAGCAGGCGGAACTCGGTCGGCCCGAGCTTCAACTCGCGCTCCTTGCGGAACACGCGGTGCTGCTCGCGGTCGAGCTTCAGGTCGCCGAAGCTGAGCACATGCGACAGCAGGCTTGGATTGACCCGGCGCAGCATGGCCTTGATGCGGGCAAGCAGTTCCGGGGTGGAGAACGGCTTGACCATGTAGTCATCGGCACCGGTGGCAAGGCCGCGCACCCGCTCGCTCTCTTCGCCGCGCGCCGTCAGCATGATGATCGGCAGGATTTCGGTCTCGCGCCGCGCCCGCAGGCGGCGGCAGAGTTCGATGCCGGAAAGGCCCGGCAGCATCCAGTCGAGAATGAGCAGATCCGGTACTTTTTCACGCAGCGCAATTTCGGCCTCGTCACCGCGTGCGATTGTCTCGACGACATAGCCTTCGGCTTCAAGATTGTACCGGAGAAGGACGCTGAGCGCTTCCTCGTCTTCGACAACAGTGATTTTGGGAGCTATCGCCATTGCTGGGATCCTGATTCTGTTTAAGGCTGTCTGGCTTCATCGACGATGATGCTGTGGGTCTGGTCTTCCTTGGGCCGTTCGGCCGGAAGCTGGGCACCCGTCACGATGTAGTAGACCGTTTCAGCAATGTTCGTCGCATGGTCTCCGATGCGCTCGATGTTCTTGGCGCAGAAGAGAAGGTGCGTGCAGGCGGAAATGTTGCGCGGATCTTCCATCATGTAGGTCAGGAGTTCGCGGAACAGCGAGGTATAAAGCGCATCGATTTCGTCATCGCGCTCGCGCACGATGTTGACCTGCTGCACGGAGCGCGTGGCATAGGCATCGAGCACGTCCTTGAGCTGCGTCAGGGCGAGTTCCGCGATGGTCTGCAGGCCGCGATAGACCGACAGCGTCTGGCGCGTATCGGTGACGGCGACAACGCGCTTGGCAATGTTTTTGCCGAGGTCGCCGACCCGTTCGAGGTCGGAGGAAATGCGGATGGCGCCGATGATTTCACGCAGATCGATCGCCATGGGCTGGCGCTTGCCGATGATGGTGATGGCCTTCTCATCGATCTCGCGTTGTCCGGCATCGAGGATGAGATCGTCCGAAATGACGCGCTGGGCCAGCGCGTTGTCGGAATTCACCATGGCGGTGACGGCCTGTTCGACCATGCGTTCGGCATGGCCGCCCATTTCGGCGATCTTGTGCGTCAGGAACTTCAGTTCGTCGTCATAGGAACGGACGGTATGCTGCGACTCGGTCATATTCTTATCCCTGTTTCCCGTGATTAGCCGAAGCGTCCGGTGATGTAGTCCTGCGTGCGCTTTTCCGTCGGATTGGTGAACATCATTTCCGTATCGCCCACCTCGACGAGGTTTCCGAGATGGAACATGGCGGTGCGCTGCGAAACGCGGGCCGCCTGCTGCATCGAATGGGTAACGATGACGATGGTGTAGTTCTGGCGCAGTTCGTCGATCAGTTCCTCGACCTTTGCCGTGGCGATCGGATCGAGCGCCGAGCAGGGTTCGTCCATCAGGATGACTTCCGGACTGACGGCAATGGCGCGGGCAATGCACAGGCGCTGCTGCTGGCCGCCGGAAAGGCCGGTGCCGGCTTCGTGCAGGCGGTCCTTGACCTCATCGAACAGGCTGGCGCGGCGCAGGCTCTTCTCGACGATTTCCTCCAGCTCATGCCGGTTCTTGGCGAGGCCATGGATGCGCGGGCCATAGGCGACGTTCTCGAAGATGGATTTCGGGAACGGATTGGGCTTCTGGAAAACCATGCCGACGCGGGCGCGCAGCTCGACCACGTCGATCTTCGGATTGTAGATATCCTCGTCGTCGAGCGTGATCTTGCCGCCGATCTTGCAGCCTTCGATCGTATCGTTCATGCGGTTGAGCGAGCGCAGGAAGGTGGACTTGCCGCAACCGGACGGGCCGATCAGCGCCGTCACCATCTTTTCCGGCACGTCGAGGCTGACACCGAACAGGGCCTGCTTTTCACCATAGTGAACGGTGACATCCTTGCCCTGCATTTTGATCGTATTGACCTGTGCACTCATTTTGTCGTTTACCGCTTTTTCGAGAGATCGTTCTGTCATGAGATTCATAATTCGCTCCCGTTTTACCTACCAGCGCCGCTCGAAGCGGCGACGCAGAATGATGGCTCCGATGTTCATGACTGCAAGAAACAGAAGCAGCACGATGATAGCGCCTGACGTGCGCTCGACAAAGGCCCGCTCCGCTTCATTCGCCCACATGTAGATCTGCACCGGCAGCGCCGTGGACGGATCAAGCGGCGTGACCGGATAATTGGCGACGAAAGCGACCATGCCGATCAGCAGCAGCGGTGCGGTCTCGCCCAGCGCATGGGCAAGGCCGATAATCGTGCCGGTCAAGATGCCGGGCGCGGCCAGCGGCAGCACATGGTGAAACACCATCTGCGTCTTCGAGGCGCCGATGCCCAGCGCTGCGGACCGGATCGACGGCGGCACGGCGCGCAGGGCCGCGCGGGTGGCGATGATGATCGTCGGCAGCGTCATCAGCGTGAGGACCAGGCCGCCGACCAGCGATGCGGAGCGCGGCAGGCCGAAGAAATTGATGAACACGGCCAGCCCGAGCAGACCGAAGACGATGGACGGCACCGCGGCCAGATTGTTGATGTTGACCTCGATGATATCGGTCAGGCGGCTCTTCTTGGCGTATTCTTCCAGATAGATCGATGCGGCCACGCCGATGGGCAGGGAAAGGCAGAGGACAATCAGCATCATGTAGAGCGAGCCGATGAGCGCGACACCAAGACCCGACGTTTCCGGACGGCTCGATGCGCCGAAGGTGAACAGGCCGCTGTTGAAGCGCTGTGCCATGGCGCCTTCCTTGGCCAGCGTGTTCATCCAGGCAACCTGACGGTCCGACACCTTGCGGTTGGCCTGATCGACACTCAGGTCGATCTGACCCTTGAAGGCCGAGTCGATGTCGCCGCCGGTCAGCACCCAGAGGGTCTGCGTCGTGCCGATCAATGCCGGGTTTCCCGCAACCAGTTCACGCAGCTGGCTGCGCGAGCCGTCGGAGACAAGCTTGCTCAGTTCGCGGATCGCCGGCTTGTCGTCAAGGCTGACGCCCAGCTTTTCGGCAAGGGCATTGCGCACCAGGATCGGATAGTTCGCGGTGAGCAGAACGGTCGGATCGGTCGCGCGCTTGTTCGTGGGGTCGATCACCTTCTCGTCAAGCTTGACCGAAAGGCTCACTTCCGTCTGCCAGAATGCCGTGTAGCCGTTGGATATCACCGAATAGAGCAGCGCAACCAGGAAGAACAGGCCGATGGCAATCGCGGTGATGCCGTAAATCTTGAACCGACGCTCGGCCGCATAGCGGCGCTTCAGACCGATGTCGCGCCGAACGACCTTTGCCGGAGCAACTGCAGCAGGATTGAGTGTTGTGTCGGTCATTCGTACTGCTCCCGGTACTTACGCACGATGTAAAGCGCGAAAATGTTCATCGCCAGCGTGATGAAGAAAAGGGTGAGGCCAAGGGCGAATGCCACCAGCGTCTGCGGTGAATTGAATTCAAGATCGCCGGTCAGCTGATTGACGATCTTCACGGTGATGGTCGTCATGGCGTCGAACGGATTGATGTTGAGGTTCGCCGCAACACCGGCCGCCAGAACCACGATCATGGTTTCGCCGATGGCGCGCGATGCGGTGAGCAGCAGCGCACCGACAATACCCGGCAGGGCGGCGGGCAGCACCACGCGCCGCACGGTTTCCGATTTGGTCGAACCGAGGCCGAGCGAGCCGTCGCGCAGCGAGCGCGGCACGGCCGTGATGATATCGTCGGACAGGGACGAGACGAACGGGATCAGCATGACGCCCATGACGATACCGGCTGTGAGCACGCTCTGCGCCATGATGAAGGGATAACCGCCCGAGATAGCCGCACTGAGGTCGCGCAGGAACGGTCCAACGGTGACAAGGGCAAAGAAGCCGTAGACGATCGTCGGGATGCCCGCCAGCACTTCAAGCAGCGGCTTGACCACCGACCGCACGCTGCGGCTGGCATATTCGGCCATGTAGATGGCGGCGAACAGGCCGACCGGCACGGCAAACAGCATGGCGACCAGCGCGATATAGAGCGTGCCGGCAAGCAGCGGGATGAGGCCGAACTGGCCCTGCGCGCCATTGCCGCCGGCGGCGGAGAAGCGCGGGTCCCATACCGTGCCGAAGAAGAAGCTCGACGGCGTTACGGACTGGAAGAAGGTGATGGTCTGGAACAGCATCGACAGGACGATGCCGACTGTCGTCAGGATGGCAATGGTCGAGGCTGCGAGCAGGCCCCACAGGATGATCCGCTCGACATTGTTGCGGGCCCGTGTGCGGACATTGACACCCGACAGGCCGAAGACGGCACCGGCGAGAGCAAGAACAATGGCAACCACCGCACCGATATTATGCGCGCGCGCCGTGCTCTTGTTCCACTGCACGGCAACGGGAATCATGAAGTCCTGGCCTTCCGTCGCAAGCGCCACGCCCTTGCTCGACAGCAGCGGCCGCAATTCGGAGAAGGTGGTTGGAAGGTTTGCCCGTTCCTGGTCCGTCAGCTTGTCGAGACCGCGCGCAATGCCGGAGACCATGCCAAGCTCGAGGCTCTGGCTGGCAATGACGCTCTCGCTGTTGTGGACCGGCAGGCTGTTGACGGCCTGGCGTTCGATATAAAAACCCGAGCCGATGGCCCAGACCATGATGAAGATGATTGCTGGCAGCACCGAAACCAGAAAAACCCACCAGCCGTGATAATGCGGCAGGGAATGGGCTTTGACACTTCTGTCATCTTTGCTGACGGCACGCTGGCGTCCGAGAAAGAACCCGACGATACCAATGGCAACGACAATTACTATAACCAACATGCTGGACATCAACGCTTCCCCGATCCGTCCTGTAACGAGAGCATAGGCCCCGAGAAATATCCGGCACGGACAGAACCCTGCCCGTGCCGGATATTGGAGTTACTTGCCAGCCATGGTCTTACCGGCGGTGAATGCGGCACGCTGAGCTTCACGCTCTGCATCCGGCGCAGCAACCAGACCGTATTCTACCAGCGGGCTTTCCGGACCGACCATCTGGTCAGCAAGGAAGAAGTCGACATATTCCTTCAGGCCGGGGATGACGCCGAGATGCGCCTTCTTGACGTAGAAGAACAGCGGACGCGATACAGGATACTTGCCGGTGGCAATGGTTTCCGTGCTTGGCTTGATGCCATTGACGGTTGCAACCTTCAGCTTGTCCGCATTGTTTTCGTAGAAGGCCAGACCGAAGACGCCAACGCCGGTCTTGTTGGCATCGATACGAGCCAGCGTTTCCGGATAGTCGCCATCGATGTCGATAGCCTTGCCGTCCTTGCGCACGGCGATACAGGCGGCAGCGGCTGCCTTTTCGTCAAGACCGGCAGCCTTGATCGCATCGGCTGCACCGGTGGCCTTGCAACCGCCAGTCATCAGCTTTTCTTCGAAAACTTCACGTGTGCCGTGCTTTTCGCCAGGGATGTAGGCAGCGATGTCCCAATCGGGCAGCTTCGGGTTAACCTGGTTCCACTTGGTGTTCGGATTGGCAACCAGCTTGCCGTCGACAACGACCTGCGCAGCAAGAGCGGTATAGACGTCCTTTGGCTCCAGCGCCCAGTCGGGGCCCTTGATATCGGTCGCGAACACGATGCCGTCATAACCGATGCGGATTTCTTCAACGTCCTTGACGCCAGCGTCAACGCAGGACTTCAACTCGGTGTCCTTGATCGGACGCGAGGAATTGGCGATATCGATGGTGTTTTCACCAACGCCCTTGCAGAATTCCTTGATGCCTGCACCCGAACCGCCGGACTCAACAACCGGGGTCTTGAACTTGGGGAACGTTTCGCCAAAAGCTTCGGCGACGATCTTGGCATATGGCAGCACTGTGGATGAACCGCTGACCTGAATCTGGTCACGAGCGGATGCGCCAACTGTCGTGGCAATCACGGAGATCGCAATCAGAGCAGTGGTGGAAATAAGCTTGTTCATAGGAGCAGCTCCTGTTGGATTAACTGTGTGACGCCTCCGACGTCGTCTGCCGTCTATAGAACCAATATAACAGTCATATGACACTATTGTTACAGTTCTGTAGCGCAGCCTGTGCATGAGCCGCGCCCGCGGCGGAATCAAAATTCCTTCTAAAACCATCAAGTTAACCGTCTATGGACTTTGCACAGCTTGGCACAGTGAAGATAAGCTCAACGATTCCAGTAGGTTCATGACGCGCAATTGCGACACCCGCGGAAGCAACGCTGCTCCGTGCCGCAGGGGGACAATAGCGTCCCCCCGATGCGGTTTCAAAAAAATTCTGCGTGAGCGACGGATTGTCCCGCTTGCGCCGTTTAATGCGCGACAAATGACAGTCTGCTGAAAGGAAAAGCCTGATGAAATTGCCCGGTGCGGCGGTTCTTCCCGCCATGGTGCCGCTGCCCGCATCGATACACATCATGACGGCTTCATCGATGTGGCGGAAATCGATACTGTAGCAAACAGGAATGCCGCGGACACCGGAAGGTGTGCCACCGGCAATTCACGGGAGTAACGGCAAGCGTGCAAAGCCTTGGACAATCGCAACACGGATGAAGAACTGCTGGTGAAGATCGGCCAGCATGACGATGCGGCCGTCCGAACCATGGTGACACGCAAGCTGCCGCGCCTGCTCGCCCTGGCGGCGCGGATGCTTGGCGACCGCAATGAAGCCGAGGATGTCGCCCAGGAGGCCTTTATCCGGCTGTGGCGGCAGGCGGGCAGCTGGCAGAGCGGCCGGGCGACCTTCGACACATGGCTGCACCGGGTCACGCTCAATCTCTGCTACGACCGCCTGCGCCGGCACCGGGAACAGCCGGTGGCCGAGACGCCCGAAAGCGCCGACCCGGCCCCCGATCCGGAACAGTCGCTTTCAAACCGGGACGAAAGCGACCGGATCAAACGGGCCCTCGCCTCCCTGCCCGACCGGCAGAGGGAGGCCATCGTGCTTCAATATTATCAGGAGTTCAGCAATATCGAGGCAGCGCAGATCATGGATATCAGCATTGAAGCCCTGGAGAGCCTTCTGGCCCGTGCCCGGCGCAATTTGCGGACAGCCCTGGAAGAGACTGCCCAACAGGAGAAGGCCAAATGACCCCGCAACGCTTTCAGGAACTGACGGAGATCTACGGTGGCGAGGTGCGGCGCTGGCCGCCGCCCGAACAGGCTGGCGCCGTCGCTTTCATCCGGGAGCATCCCGATATTGCCCAGCCGGCCCTCAGGCTGGCGGCTGAACTCGACGGCATGCTGGCGCAGTACCGGATCGCCCCGGCGCAGACCGCGCTGCACGAGCATATCATTGCCTCCTCCGGCAAGTCCTGGTCCGGCTGGAAACGCGCCCGCCTCTGGTGGCAGGGCACCGGGTTCGCTGGCATTGGATTGGCGGGCGCAATCACTGGCGCCCTGCTCATCGGCGTCATTCATTCCGCCGAATCGCGCGGATATGAGGACCAGGCCTATGCGGTCACCGCCTTCAACATCTCTGATGAACTGGACGAGTAAATGAGTGAACGGTCACGCAACATTCTTCTTGTCGCTTCGCTTGCCCTGAATGTCTTCATTGCCGGCGGGGTGATCGGCGGCGGTTATATCTGGCACACATTCGGCTATTCCTGGACCAAGGAAAACCGGCGCGGCGTGCGCTTTGCCGCCGAATATCTCACGCCGGAGCAACAGAAGGCCCTGCGGCAAAATCTGGCGGCGGCGCGCAAGGACAACATACCGCTGGCCGATGCCGGACGGGCAAGCCGTGCCGAGATTGCCCGGCTTCTGGCACAGGATGTCATCGATCCCGCTGCGGTCAATGCGGAACTGACCAGGGCGCGCGAGGCTGATTTCGCCCTGCGGACGCGCATCGAGCAGACCATCGTCGCCTTCGCCGAAAGTCTGTCGCCGGAGGACCGCAAGACGCTTGTCGAGGGTTTGAAAAAGCGCAACGTCATCCTCAGGCAGGCGCCGGCAAAAAAACAATGAATGCCCGCGACGGAATTTTCCAGCGCCCCCGTTCAATGACTGTCAATGCCAGACAGGCTGCGAACGGAGAAGACCATGGTTACAACGGCAACAGATGCGACGGCGGTCATTGCGGTCAATCGCTTCGGTTTGGGAAAGCGGGCAAGCGAGCCGCTTCCAGCCGACCCCAGGCGCTGGCTGCTCGATCAGATCGGCCGCTACGATCCGCGCCCGGCAGCCTTTGCCCAGCTCCAGGCCACACCCGAAATCGCAGCGCAATATGCCAGTGACCGGCAAAAACTGCAGGCACTCGACGGCGACGAGAAAATCGCCCTGCGCAAGGAACTGAACAAGGCCGCCCGCCTGCTTTACCGCAGCGAGATCGACGCGCGCAGCCTCAATGCCCTTGCGACACCTGCGCCCTTCCTGGAAGCGCTCGTGCATTTCTGGTCGAACCATTTTGCCGTATCGGCCGACAATCCCGCAATGCTGAGCCTTGCGGGCGCTTTCGAGCGGGAAGCGATCCGCCCCCATGTCACCGGGCGCTTTACCGATCTGCTGCTGGCCGTCGAACAGCATCCGGCCATGCTGATCTATCTCGATCAGGTCCGCTCGGCGGGTCCCGACAGCCCTCTCGCCACGCGCGCCAAGCGGCGCAATGCCGGCAAGCTGCCGGGAATCAACGAGAATCTGGCCCGCGAGATCATGGAACTGCACACGGTCGGCGTCGGGTCGGGCTATACGCAGAAGGACGTGACGGAGTTCGCCCTTGCCCTCACTGGCTGGTCGGCCGGGCGCATGGGCGGCAAGGCGGATACCAGTCAGGCCGGTGTCTTTCAGTATCGCCCCGGCCTGCACCAGCCGGGAAGCCGGCTGATCCGCCACCGCGTCTACGGCGCATCCGGCGAGGATCAGGCGGGCGCCGTCCTGAAGGATCTCGCCAGCGATCCGGCAACGGCGAACCACATCGCCACAAAGCTCTGCCGTCATTTCATCGGCGATACGCCGCCCCAGGGCGCCGTGAACCGGGTCAGCAAGGCGTTTCTTGCCTCCGGCGGCGATTTGCCCGCGGTGTATCAAGCCCTCGTCGACGCACCGGAGGCATGGGCGGTACAGGCTGCCAAGATCAAGACCCCCTGGGAATGGCTGGTTTCGGCCATGCGCGGGCTGGATTATCCCGACCTTGGCAAAGCCAACGCCGCCAACCTGTTGAACCAGCTGGGACAACCGGTCTGGCTGCCGCGCTCACCCGCAGGCTATGACGATATCGCGGCGAGCTGGCTGGCGCCCGATGCGCTGGTGCGGCGCGTCGAGGTTTCGCAACGGCTGGCTGCAAAAGCGGACCGGTCGCTGAAACCGGAAGATCTGGCGCGCAACCTGCTCGCAGACACGCTGACCGGCAGCACGGCTACGGAAATCAACCGTGCCGAATCCGTCCAGACGGGCATCGCCCTTCTGCTTGTTTCACCTGATTTTCAACGGAGATGAGCATGACCAACCGCCGGGATTTTCTGCGTCTGGCCGCCATCGGGGCGGGATCGATGCTCGTGGCGCCGCGTATCGTCTTTGCCAATGTGGCGAGCGACCGCCGCTTCGTCTTCATCATCCAGCGCGGCGCCGCCGATGGCCTCAACATCGTCGTGCCCTATGCCGACCCCGCCTATGCGCAGCTGCGCGGCGGCCTCGCCATCCAGACGGCCGACGCCATCAAGCTCGACGGCATGTTCGCCCTGCATCCTGCGCTCGCTGGCATGGGTACACTCTACGGCAACCGGCAGGCGCTGTTCGTGCATGCCGTCGCCTCGCCCTACCGGGAGCGCTCGCATTTCGACGGCCAGAATGTCCTGGAGACCGGCGGCACCAGCCCCTACCAGATCCGCGATGGCTGGCTGAACCGGCTGGTGACGCTGCTGCCGAAATCGGCCGACAAGGCCATTGCCTTCGCTCCGACCATACCGGCTGCCCTGCGCGGCGCGGCTGATGTAACCTCCTATGCGCCGTCGAACCTGCCGGAAGCATCCGATGACCTCCTGCTGCGGGTGGCGCAGCTCTACGACCGGGACCAGCAGTTTCATCCGGTCTGGAGTGCGGCGATGGAAGCGCGCGGCCTGTTCCACGACATGGAAACCCGCCAGAATCCCGCCACCGCCGGCAGAACCGCCGCCGAGGCGCTTGTCCGGCCCGATGGTCCGCGCATTGCCATGATCGAAACCAGCGGCTGGGATACCCATAGCGGCCAGGAGAACCGGCTCGCCAGCCAGCTCAAGGCGCTCGATGCCATGATCGATGCCATGCGCGACGGGCTTGGCGACGTCTGGCAGCAGACCACCGTTCTCGTGGCAACCGAATTCGGCCGCACCGCCGCCGCCAACGGCACCGGCGGGACCGATCATGGCACGGCGACAACCGCGCTCATCCTCGGCGGCGCCGTCAATGGCGGCCGCATCCTGGCCGACTGGCCGGGCCTTGCTCCGAATGCACTTTATGAAAACCGCGACCTGAAACCCACCATGGATCTCGACGCGCTGATCGCGGCGCTTGCCGCGGAAACCTTTGGTCTCGAACCCGAGCGCACCATGCAAACGCTCTTTCCGGACCGTCCCTTTGACCGGTCCCTGCAGGGGCTGATCAGAACGTGAACCACCAACCAACCCTTTGAAGAGGCTATCATGAGAACCATCCTGAGCATGATTACCGGCGGTCTTGTCGCCATTGCCACGCTTGCCGGAGCACAGAGCGCCAGCGCCCTGCCGCTTGTGCCGGTGCAGGGCGAACACCTGCAATCCCAGGCCGAGCCCGTCTACTGGCGGCACGGCTATTACGGCTGGCACGACGGCTATTACTACAACGGCCACCGCGGCTACGGCTATTACCGGCCGGGCTACCGCTTCTATCGCGGCTACTGGTTCCCGCTGGAAGCATTCGGGCCAAGAACCGTGATCATCGAGCGTCCGGCTCCCATCATCGTTCATCGCCGGCCGATCGTGATCTACCGCTAAGACGCCAGACGTCGCCAGTCTCTATCCATCTGGGGCGCCTTGACAGGCGCCCGGCAGTCCCATAATTATCAAGTCATCAGATGACTTTGGGACTTCTACACCATGCAGCCTGCCGCCCGCACCAATCTGGCCGATACGGCGATTGACAATATACGCGCCGAAATCGTCGGCAACCGCTGGCCGGTCGGCGACCGTATCCCCAACGAGGCTGCCCTTGCCGACATGCTCGGCGTCAGCCGCGGAACCGTGCGTGAAGCGGTGCGGGTTCTCGTTGCGCAAGGGTTTCTGGAGACCAAGCAGGGCTCCGGCACCTATGTCCGCTCGATCATCAATCCGGATGAAAGCCTGCTGCGGATCAGGCGCACCGGCCTGCGCGACCAGGTCGAGGCGCGCTGCGCCCTGGAAGTCGAAGCGGCGCGGCTGGCCGCCCTGCGCCACACTCCGGAGGTGGTTGCCGACCTGCGCCAGCTGCTGGCCGATCGCGGCGAATACGCCACTGCCCGGCACGATCACTATGTCCAGCACGATCTCGCCTTCCACAAGGCGGTGGTGGCCGCATCAAACAATCTGGCCCTCATCGAGGTCTATGAATTCTTCTCCGTTTCCACCCAGGAAGTCATCCGGGCCACGGTCACGGGCGAACTGCCCGAACCCGACATGGCCGCCCATGCAGCCATCATCGACGCGATTGAGACCGGCGACCCGGACAAGGCGGCATCCACCGCCCGCGCCTTCATGGCTCCCCTCCTCATCGAACTTGACCGGTTGCTCGCATCATGAACCAGCATCTTCCGCCTGAACATTCCAGCCGCCTCGCAGCGGATCTCGACATTGCCGCCAAGCAGCTTGTCGATGCCGAGGTGGACAGCGTCCCCCAGCCGCGCGTGCCGGATTTCAAAACCCCCGGCGCGCAGATCCTGTTCGGCCTCAGCCTCGTTCTCATCGCCTACAATCTGCGCCCGGTCTTCTCCAGCGCATCGGCGCTTTTGCCCGAGATCATCGCCCAGACCGGACTGTCATCCTTCGGCGCGGGCGTGCTCACCACGCTGCCGGTGCTCTGCCTCGGCCTGTTTGCCCCGCTGGCGCCGCGTCTTGCCCAGCGGATCGGCGCCGAGCGCACACTGCTCGGCGTTCTCCTCCTGCTGGCGCTCGGCACTGCCCTGCGCGGGCTTCAATCCCTGCCCCTGCTGTTCATCGGCACGGCGCTGGCGGGCGGCTGCATCGCCATCGGCAATGTCCTGCTGCCCGGCCTGGTGAAGCGCGATTTCGCTAGCCGCACCGGCATGATGACCGGCCTTTACACCATGGCGCTGTGCGCGGGCGCGGCCAGTGCCGCCGGCCTGACCCTGCCGGTCCAGAAGCTGCTGGGCGGATCATGGTCGCTGGCGCTCAGTGCCTGGGCCGTGCCGGCGCTGGTTGTCACCGCGATCTGGCTGCCGCAGGCCCTCGCCCGCAAGGTCCGCACCAAACATGCGGGCTTCAAGGTGGTTGGCCTCTGGCGCGACCGCCTGGCCTGGCAGGTCACCCTGTTCATGGGCCTGCAGTCGGCACTCGCCTATTGCGTCTTCGGCTGGCTGGCGCCCATCCTGCGCGATCGCGGCCTTGACGGGACGACCGCCGGTGTCGTGGTTTCCGTGTCGGTCATGGCGCAGGTCTTCACCTGCCTGCTCGTGCCGTCGATTGCCGTGCGTTGCCGCAATCAGAGCCTGATCAATGTGGCGCTGGTCACGATTGCCGTTGCCGGTCTGCTCGGCCTGCTGTTTGCACCGCTCTCCACCGTCTGGCTGTGGGCTGTCGTCCAGGGCATCGGCCAGGGCGGGCTCATCGCCATTGCCATGACGATGATCGTGCTGCGCTCGCCCGACTCGCATGTCGCCTCGCATCTCTCCGGCATGGCCCAATGCGTCGGCTACATGCTTGCCGCCGTTGGCCCGCTGCTTGTCGGCCTGATCCACAGCATCACGGAAAGCTATGCGGCAACCGCCATCCTGTTCGTGCTGCTCGGCATTGGCGTTGCCATTTTCGGCTGGGGTGCCGGCCGTGCCCTGCAGGTGCAGGCCCGGACCATCACCCTGTGAACGGCAGCTAACGACAGCATTCATCACCGGTTCAGCCGGCGGGCTCTATATCTGTGCTCAACGAATTAACGTTGAGGACCGCATGATGAAAAAGATACTCGCTGCTCTTCTGGTTGCTGCCGTTTCGATCAGCGCAATCAGCCTGCCATCGGCTCCGGCCCAGGCCGGCGACTACTATTCTTCCTACGATGATGGCGGCTGGTCCGGCGAGCGCTCCTATCGCGACAGCTACTACCGCGATCGTGGCGATGACTACTATCGTGAACGGGACTACTACCGCAACCGGGACTACCGGTCCGAGCGTTCGGACCGCCGCAAGAACCGCGACACGGCCATTATCGCCGGTGTTGCCGGACTGGCGCTCGGGGCCGTGATCATCGGATCGCTTGCCAAGCAGAATCAGAACCGCGCACCGGTCTATGACCGCCCGGCAAACCGCGACCGCCTGGTCTACGATCCGAACTACTGAATTGTTCATCGCAAAAACAAGGCGCGGCCTGCTCTTCAGCGGGCCGCGCCTTTTTCATTCAGAGACCGGAAATCTCAAGCCTCGATATCGACGTCCTTGGTTTCCTTGCCGATCAGCAATGCGATCAGCGTCAGCACGGCCATGGCCGAAAGGTAGACGCCGACCCAGAACGGGCTGCCGCCGCCCAGTTTCCACAGGGCGACCGCGATGAACGGGGCAACCGCAGCACCGAGGATCGATGAGACATTGTAGGAAATGCCGGACCCCGTATAGCGCATGCTCACCGGGAACAATTCCGGCAGCAGCGCGCCCATCGGGCCGAAGGTCATTCCCATCAGGGCGAAGCCGAGGATCAGCCAGGCCATGACGCCGACGTTGCCCAGAGACAGCATCGGCACCCACAACAGGCCGAACACGATAATGGCAAGCGTGACGCAGATCAGTGTCTTGCGGCGGCCCCAGCGGTCCGCCCATGGTCCGGAGACCATGGTGAAAATACCGAAGAACACCACGCCGACGATCATCATCAGGACGAAGGTCGTGTAATCATAGCCGAGACCGGCAATGGGCCCGGCCGTCGCGGCGCGGCCATAGCTGAGCGAGAATGTGGTCATCAGATAGAACAGTACATAGGTGGCAAGCATGTAGAACGTGCCGAGCACCAGCTCCTTCCAGTGCGACTGGAACACGGAAACCAGCGGCACCTTCTTGATCTCGCCTTTGCTGACGGTTTTCTCGAAGGCGGTGCTTTCGACCAGGTTGAGCCGGACCCACAGGCCGACGATCACCATGACGGCGGAAAACAGGAACGGAATCCGCCAGCCCCAGTCGAGAAATGCAAGCGACGGCCGCGACGGATCATCCGACGGCAGGATGGCCGCGATGATCAGGAACAGGCCATTGGCAATGATGAAGCCGATGGGTGCGCCCAGTTGCGGAAACGTGCCGAAGATCGCGCGCTTGCCCTCGGGTGCATTTTCCGTGGCGACCAGGGCCGCACCGCTCCATTCACCGCCGAGCGCAAACCCCTGCGCCAGCCGCAGCACGACCAGCAGGGCCGGGGCAAACCAGCCGACCGTTGCAAAGGTCGGCAGAACACCGATGAGGAAGGTGGCGATACCCATGGTCAGAAGCGCGCCGACCAGCGTGATCTTGCGGCCGCGCTTGTCGCCGAGATGGCCGAAGAAGATCGCGCCGAGCGGGCGCGCCACCATGGCCGCGCCGAAAATGGCGAAGGAGGACAGAAGGGCCGTCGTTTCGTTGCCGGGCGGAAAGAACAGATGCGGGAAGACCAGCACGGCGGCGGTCGCATAGACGTAGAAATCGTAGAATTCGATGGTGGTGCCAATCAGGCTGGCCAGGATGACACGGGACCGCGAATTGGCGGGCGCCTTCATGGACAGCTGCGCTGTGGTTACGGACATTGATTTTACTCCCTGACGGCTGAGGCGGCTGCCCCAGCGCGAATGCCGGCAGATCACATCAGTCGGAAGAGAAATGGATCATGAAAAGATAGATGGGCAGCGAGACGATTATACCCGTCACCCCGCCAGTTCAAGAAATTTAAAGCCATTCGCAATGCTTCATGTGAAGTTTAATATCGCGCAGCGCCCTTCAAACGTTCAAAGGCAAAAAAGCGCGGCGCATTCAGGCGAACAGCAGCACGGCGAAACCCGCCCCGATGGCGAGGCACAGCGGGCCGTAATAGCGGCGGTCCAGCGTCAGGAAAGGCTCCTCGGCCTGCCGGTTGCGGAAAAACGCCGTGAAGCTGAGGCTGCCGCGCGCAAGGAATATGACCGTCAGCACCAGTATGCCGAAACGGAGCAGCCCGGCGGGCAACAGCGCCGGAATGATGGACAACTGCATCGGGGCGAGAACACCGGCGGTGAAGATCAGGACGGCAACGACAACTGTCACCCCGCGCGACGGCATTCTGGCAATTCCCTTCGACCCGACCACCGCCCGGGCCAGGGACAGCGGATCGCGTGCCGGCCACAGGCCGCCGAAGCCCCAATAGAGATGCAGGGCCGCGACAATGGTCAGCACGATGAAGACAAGCCATGCCAGAACGTGCGTCATGATCTGCGGGCCCCTGCACGTGCGGCGACAGGGCTGCCGGCTGTTCCCATGAGGGCCAGCGCCGATATCGCAATGAAGACAAGCCACTGCGGCATGTCGGACAGCGTTCCAAGATTGACCAGCGGATAGGCAACGAACAGGGCGGCATAGGCCAGATATTGAAGGACAACGACCCATACGAGCGGGCGGCGCATGGGCGCGCTCACGGCTGCAACAGCGAGCGCAACACTGTTGACGAGCAGGACGGCCGTCGAGGCATGCCAGATCACCGACACGTAGGTCTTGAGGATAACCGGTATATCAGCCGCAAGCAGCGCGTCGTGAACCTCCGGCCCTCCTGCACGGACGTGGATGACCATCGTGACCAGGGATACGAATGCAGCGGCTGCAATCCATTTGCTCATGATACGTCCTTCAATCCAGTCGACCATACGGTGGCGTATATAAACATTGGCGCTTGCCCTCGTCAATACGCCAGCGTATGGAATAGGGATGCCAACCCGAAAGACACTCTCCGCCGAAGACTGGATCAGCGCCGCCTTCCGCGCCCTGGGCGAGGGCGGCGTGCAGGCAATCCGGGCCGAGGCGATTGCCCGCGACCTCAAGGTCAGCAAGGGATCGTTCTACTGGCATTTCAAGGATGTACCGGCGCTGAAGGCGCAGATGCTGGCGCACTGGCAGCATCTGGCCACCGATGCCATCATCAGTGATGTCGAAGCCATCGGGACAACGCCCCGGGCGCAGTTGCAGGCACTGGTGATCGAAGCAACCGGCGTGCCAAGTTCGGCCTATGGCGGCGACCGGACGGAAAGCGCCATCCGCGAATGGGCCCGCCATGACGCCACGACCGCGGCAATCCTCAAATCGGTGGATGAGCGGCGCCTGGCCTATCTCGTGCAGCTTTTCCGGAAGTGTGGCCAGTCCGCAGAGCGGAGCGGGACAAATGCCCGGATTCTCTACGGCGCGCTGATCGGCCTGGAAATTCTGGCATCGCAGGGCCTCGCCGATGTCCGGGCGAGCATGCTTGAACTGCTTGCATATCTTCTGGGGGAAAATCCCGCGGGCAGGACTTCGCCGGGGTAGTCTCGAGCGAGCAGCTGATCATACGGGATTGGATAGGGTGCAGCACTGTCTGCACATCCAATCCCGTTTCAGCTGCCGTTCGTCTTTAAAGGGTCAGACCATGCCGAGGGCGTTCATGTACAGTTCGAGGATCGCCTCTTCTTCCTTGCGCTCGTTCGCATCCTTCTTGCGCAGGCGGACGATCGTGCGGATGATCTTGGTGTCGTAGCCGCGGCCCTTGGCTTCCGCCATCACTTCCTTGATGTCGTCCTGAAGCGTGGTCTTTTCTTCCTCAAGGCGCTCGATGCGCTCGATGAACTGCCGCAATTCCGCAGCCGCAACACCCTCGACACCACCCTGCGGCGCTACATCATCCATGCTCATATCTTGCTCCGTAAAAATTGATTGTGCGACTCGCAAACGCCGCCTCTGCGGTTCCGATGCCCGACCACAGCGCAATGAGTCAAGACAATAGAGTCGGGATGAAGGCGGTTTCGGCCGCCGCTGCGGCGTGGTTCGTCAATGCGACGGCTTGTTGACCTCAAAGGCAGCCTTCTGCGCATCGCTGGCCTCGCGCTGGTGCTTGGCCTGCCATTGCGCATAGGGTTCGCCATAGATGATCTCACGTGATTCATCCTTCGACAGCGGCGCGCCCGCCGCATCCGCCGCCTCGCGGTACCAGTTGGACAGGCAGTTGCGGCAGAAGCCGGCCAGATTCATCAGGTCGATGTTCTGCACGTCGCTGCGCGCGCGCAGATGCTCCAACAGCCGCCGGAACGCGGCCGCTTCCAGCGCGATACGCTGTTCTTCGCTGACATTGCTCATGATCAAACCTCTTCCAGTGGGCCGGTGCGCGAGCCGTATTGCCTGATGACATGTATATCGGGATCGGCGTTGATGGCGTCAAGGATCGGGGCAAGCCGGTCTGCCCACTCCTCGACCCCGGCCTCATCGGCGATCAGGTCCTGCCGCACTTCGATCAGCGCATGGGCAAGGCCCGGCACAATGCAATGCTTGAACATCGTATCGTTGCGCAGCGCGCCGTCATAGGGCTCATTGTCTCCAACCACCAGCTGCGGGTCGGCCTGCAGCGCCGCGATCAGCGGCACGACAGCGCGCGGATCGCTGTCCCAGAGAATGCCCGCATGCCATGGCCGCGGCGCCGTTTTCCAGAAAGCGGTGAACGAGTGAATGGAAATGACCAGCGGTGCCTTGCCGCTCGCCCCGGCAACCCTGTCGATCATGGCCGAGACGGCCGCGTGGTAGGGGCGATAGAAATCATTCACGCGTTTTTGATGCTCGGCCGTCGGCATCGGGTTATTCCCTGGAATGACCGCCCCGTCGGACAGGCGCATGATCAGCGTGGGATCGTCTTCGCCGCGGTTCGGATCGATCAGCAGCCGGGAAAACCCGCCCAGGACAGCCGGAACATCAAGCATTTCAGCCAGTTTGCGCGTCAACGGCTCGACACCGATATCATAGGCGATATGCCGCTCGAACTGCTGCGGCGGCAGGCCGAGCGAGCCGTATTCCTCCGGCAGATCCCGGCGGGCGTGATCGGCCAGAAGCACCAGTCCTTTGTCATTGCTGCCAGGGACGAGATGAAAGGGGGAAAACGGCATGGGAACGTTCTCTTGCGCGATTATTCGGGAGAATTTTTTGTGTTTCATGCCCTGATCGGGAATGCAACCATCAATCTTTTGTCACAGGTCCGCAGGAACGGCATGTTCCGCCCATTAGCGCGTTGACAATGCACGTGAAACTGCGGAAAAGGAGTCTAAGACGGACGGAGGCAATATTGCGCAGGGGCATCATTTTCCGCGCTGACCAGCATCAGCGGACGCGATGGAGCAGCTTTCTAGCGGCTTTTTTATTCATTTTCGCAGCAGGCAGTGTCTTTGCGCCGGAGGAGGCCCATGCGGATTTCCGCGTGTGCAACACCACGCAGAATCTCGTCGGTGTCGCGCTCGGCTACCGGGCGAAGACCGGCTGGATCACCGAAGGCTGGTGGCATGTCAACGCATCCTCCTGCACCACGCTGGTCGTCGGCCCGCTGACCTCGCGCTATTACTACCTTTATGCCGAGGACGCCCAGAGCGGCGGCCGCTGGGATGGCAAGGTCAACATGTGCGTGGCGGAAAACCAATTCAAGATTACCGGTATCAATGACTGTTTTGCGCGCGGGTTTCAGCGGGCGGGATTTCAGGAGTATGATACCGGCGAACAATCAAGCTGGATGGTCCAGCTTACGGAAGAAAATCCTCCCTCAGCTCCAATTGTAACGGATACCCCTCCTCGATGAGACGCCGCCGTAAGGTCAAAATCCTCGCCACACTGGGTCCCGCTTCATCCGACGAAGCGATGATTCGCAAATTGTTCGAAGCCGGTGCCGACGTGTTCCGCATCAACATGAGCCATGCCAGCCATGAACTCATGCGCGAACTGGTGCGCCGCCTGCGCAATGTCGAGAAGGAAGTGGGCCGCCCGATCGGCATTCTCGCCGATCTGCAGGGTCCGAAGCTGCGCGTCGGCAAGTTCGCCGAGGGCAAGGTCGACCTCGTTCCCGGCCAGGTCTTCACGCTCGACAACAATGAAGCGCTGGGCGACAACACGCGCGTCTTCCTGCCGCATCCGGAAATCCTCGAAGCCGTCGAAGCCGGCCACCGCCTGCTGATCGATGACGGCAAGCTGGCGCTGGTCGCCGAGGCATCCGATGGCAAGTCGATCACCTGCCGCGTGGTTTCCGGCACCAAGATATCAGACAAGAAGGGCGTCAGCCTGCCCGACACGACGCTGGGCGTTGGCGCCCTGACGGAAAAGGACCGCCGCGATCTCGATGCCGTGCTGCAAGAGGAGGTCGACTGGGTGGCCCTGTCGTTTATTCAGCGGCCGGAGGATCTTGCCGAAGTGCGCAAGATCTCGCGCGGCCGCGTTGCCCTGCTCTCGAAGATCGAGAAGCCGCAGGCCGTCACCCGCCTTGCGGAGATCATCGAGCTTTCCGATGCGCTGATGGTCGCCCGCGGCGATCTTGGCGTTGAAATGCCGCTGGAAGCCGTTCCCGGCATCCAGAAACAGATCATCCGCGCCTGCCGCCGCGCCGGCAAGCCGGTCGTCGTCGCCACGCAGATGCTGGAATCGATGATCACTGCGCCGGTCCCGACCCGCGCCGAAGTGTCCGACGTGGCAACGGCCGTGTTCGAAGGCGCCGATGCCGTGATGCTGTCGGCCGAATCGGCGGCCGGCGACTACCCGGTCGAAGCGGTCTCCACCATGGCCCGCATCGCCGAAGAGGTCGAGCGCGACCCGAACTATCCCGGCATCATCCATGCGCAGCGCCCCGAGCCGAATGCAACCGGTGCGGACGCCATCTCGCTTGCCGCACGGCAGATCGCCGAAACGCTGAACCTGTCCGCCATCGTCACCTATACCGCATCCGGCACCACGGGCCTGCGCGCGGCGCGTGAACGGCCATTGCTGCCGATCATCGCCCTGTCGCCGGTTGTCGAGACGGCGCGCAAGCTCTCGCTCGTCTGGGGCCTGCACTGCGTTGTCACGGAAGATGCAACCGATCTTGACGACATGGTCGACCGCGCCTGCCACATCGCCTATCAGGAAGAGTTCGGCAATCCCGGCGACCGCATCATCATCTCGGCCGGCGTGCCGCTGCGCACGCCCGGCTCGACCAATATGCTGCGCATTGCCTATATCGGCTCGGATGGGCTGACAGGGATTTAAAAACCATCATTCGGACTGGCGGCGACAGGCCGCCGGTCTGAAAACCCGAAAATCAGGTACGCTGACCCGTCAGCTCCTCGGCCAATTGGCCCGCCTGCTTCTGCGCTTCGCGCATCATCGGATAGACTGCAAGAACCTGCTCGAAGGCATGCAGGGCGCCTTCCTTGTTGCCGGTATCCTTGAGGATGGCCGCCAGCCCCGCCAGTGCCCCGAAATGACGCGGCTCCAGCGACAGCGTCTTCTGGATATCGGCCATCGACCGTCCGTAATCATTCATCAGGAAATTGACCGTGGCGCGCCGGTTCCAGCCTTCGGCAAAATCCGGCTTCATCACGGTGACCTGATCGAGAAAATCCAGCGCGACGGCATATTTCTTTTCCGTCATGGCAAGGGCCGCCCACTGCATCATCAGATCGACGGTCGCACTGCCGGAATTCTGCCATTGCGTCTGGATCTGTTCGGCGATGCGGGTGGCCTTGGCTTCATTGCGCTCGCGCTTCAGGGCAAAGAACAATTCATCGAGGCGGGCAGAGCGCTTTTCCGCCAGGGTCTTGCCGGGCAGCGAGGCCGCCTGTGGCGCAGCCGCTGGGACGTCCGTCCCGGATGTTTCCTGCGCCAGTGCCAGCGCCGGCGACATCATCAGGAAAGATCCGATAAAAAATGCAAAAACGTTCCGCATGATACGGATCGTAGTCCGTATCAGCGAAACGTCAAATGCAAATAACCGTGAAACGGTAAATCAGCCCTGGCGCGCTTTGAAACGCGGCGCAGTCTTGTTGATGATGTAGATGCGGCCCTTGCGGCGCACCAGCTGATTGTCACGATGACGGCCTTTGAGAGCCTTGAGCGAATTCTTGATCTTCATTTCAGCACCGGTATCTTTACGCCCGAAACCGGGCACCAATAATAAAGCGCGCCTCTGGAGCGCGCCGGAAACACGTTGCGGGGAAATAGCCAAGGATTGCCCCGATTGTCAACTCCCGACTCATGATTCATATGGCGATTCATGCATCGGGAGTGAATTTATTTGTCCCTAGAGCCGCTTTGTAATGCGCGTGACGTGGCCCATCTTGCGGCCGGGACGTGCATCGGCCTTGCCATAGAGATGCACGACGGCCCCGCTTTCCGCCAGAATCGCCGGCAGTTTCGCCACATCGTCGCCAATGAGATTTTCCATCACGCAATCGGAATGGCGCCGTGTATCGCCGAGCGGCAGCCCGGCAACCGCACGGATATGCTGCTCGAACTGCGAGACCGCGCAGGCGGCTTCCGTCCAATGGCCCGAATTGTGCACGCGCGGCGCAAATTCATTGGCCAAAAGCGTCCCGTTGGCCAGCACGAAGAACTCCATGCCGAGGACGCCGACATAGTTGAGCGCCGCGAGCAGCTTGTGTGCCGAATCGGCCGCGAGCCCGGCGATGGTCGACGACACGGACGCCGGCACGGTCGAGGTCGCCAGAATGCCGTCCCTGTGCACGTTCTCGGCAATGTCGTAGATGCGGATATTGCCCGCCGCGTCGCGCGCCGCGATCACCGAAATCTCGCGGGTGAAATCGACCAGCCCTTCCAGAATGGAGGGAACGCTGCCGATGGCGGCAAAACCCGCCTTGGCGTCTTCGCCCTTGGCGCCGGAAAACTTGACCTGGCCCTTGCCGTCATAGCCGAAGCGGCGGGTCTTGAGGATGCCCTTGCCCTCGAAGGCGAGAAGCGCCGCTTCCAGATCGCCCTCGTTTTCGACAATACGCCATTGCGCTGTCGGGATGCCGGCCTTGTTGAGGAAACGTTTCTCGGTCACGCGGTCCTGCGACACTTTCAATGCCTCGGGCGGCGGAAAGACCGGCGTGGTTTCATTCAGTGTCTCGGCCGCATCAACCGGCACGTTTTCAAATTCATAGGTGATGACATCGCTCAGCTCAGCCAGGCGCTCCAGCGCATCTGGATCATCATAGGCCGCAACGATCTGCTCATTGGCGACCTGTGCGGCCGGACAATCCGCCTGCGGTTCGAGAATGACGGTGCGATAGCCCAGACGCGCCGCTGCCATGGCGAGCATGCGGCCGAGCTGTCCTCCGCCGATAATGCCGATAGTCGATCCTGCTGCAATCATCTCATGCCTCGTCAGATGGCCGTTCGGCGACCTTTTCGCTCTGCGCCGTGCGCCAGCCGTCCAGCCGTTTTGCCAGTGCGGCATCGTTCAGCGCCAGAACAGCCGCAGCCAAAAGGGCGGCATTGACCGCACCGGCACGGCCGATCGCCAGGGTGCCGACGGGAATGCCGGCCGGCATCTGGACAATGGACAGAAGCGAATCCTGCCCGGAGAGGGCTTTTGATTCCACCGGCACGCCGAACACCGGCAGCGGCGTCATCGAAGCGGCCATTCCCGGCAGATGGGCGGCACCGCCCGCACCGGCAATCACGACCTTGAAACCGGCATCGCGGGCGCCCTTGGCAAAGGCAACCAGGCGGTCCGGCGTGCGGTGGGCGGAAACGATGCGGTCATCGTGGGAAATACCGAGCGCATCAAGTGTCTCGGCGGCGTGGCGCATGGTTGCCCAATCGGACTGGCTACCCATGATGATTGCGACGTCAGCGCGTTTATCGGCCATTGAACATCCTCTGATCAGCGGAGCGTGCAGGGATTAACGGAAAAGCGGAGACGCTGCAAGTTATCGGCAGCCCGCCGGTCATGACCTGTTGAAAATCAGGCAATAATGTCTGGGATGATCTTGTCTTCAAGCTCGATGAGCTTGTCCTTGATGATGAGCTTCTTCTTTTTCATCCGCTGGATTCGAAGCTGGTCGCAACCAACCTGGATCATCGCTTGTATGGCGGCATCAAAATCCAGATGCTCCTGTTTCAATCGTGCGACTGCCAATCGAATGTCAGCCTGATCCTGGTCGGACATGCAGTGATTCCCGGTATTTTGTTCTAGAAGAATCCAATGTCTGGTCCGGCGTTCGAGAATACCGGATCAGCACGTGGCAATACCATATTTTACATGACAAGAAAATCCTACGAAACAAATTCGACAATTGCTTCAAGTGGTGGCAGAGTGTCACGGCTCTGTCATAATCTCGCCCTTTGGCAGGCAGAGCATGAACGAGTAGGAAACCAACCAAGGGAGAAGCCGGATGGCCATTGAGTCTCATCTTGAAACGCTTGAACGTAAGCATGGTGCACTCGAGAAGGAAATCTCCGAAGCGCTGGCAAGTCCTGCCACCGACGATTTGAAGATCACCGATATGAAACGCCGCAAGCTCATGCTGAAAGAGCAAATCGAAAAACTGAGATCGACCGCCACGCGCCATTAGAGCCTTTGGCCGACAGACGAAGAATTTCAGCCGGTTGCCGGAGAGGCAACGGGGCTGGCACTAAAACAAAAACCCGGTCAGAGACCGGGTTTTTTATTGGCCGGACGACGCACGGCCATCATTCGCTCCAGAACTGATCCAGCCATAAATTCAGGTGAAAGAAGCCGCTGTCGTCGACGGCATAAATCCGGCGTGTCCCCTCGGCCTTGACCTTGACCAGTTGCGCATCCAGCAGCGCCTTCAGGTGCTGGGATACCGCAGGACGCGAAATGGGCAGACCAAGCGCCAGTTCATTCACGGTCTTGGGACCGCGCCGTAACTCTTCCAGCAGATAGCGGCGGTTCGGATCGGAAATGGCTGCAAATGCGTCGGTTTCGGCCATGCCGAATAGTCGTTTTAAACTGCCGGCAATGTCAACGCATTTTGTACGAAAAACGCCGGAACATCAGTCCGGCTGGGCTTCCGCCCTGGGATCGAGCTTGATGCCCTCGGGCGTTGCCCGTTCCGACGGAACGGTCTGGAAATTGTCCCGCATCGCAATCGGCATGGCCGCCCGCATGCGCGAGCGGATGATGGCATGGGTCATGATCGAGACATGTGCCAGCGCGGTGATCGCAAACAGGCCCTCGGGCGCAACATATTCCATGGCCCAGGCGCCGAGGATTGGACCGACCATGGTGCCGAAACCATAGAGCAGCAGCAGGCCGCCGGTCACCTTGACGAAATTCTGCGAGTCCGAATAGTCGTTGGCATGGGCCACGGCCACCGGATAGAGCGTATAGGCCAGTCCGCCATAGATCGCCGTCATGAACAGGATGACTGTTGCCTGTCGCGAGCCGATCAGGAAGATCAGCATGCCGATGATCGCCGCCGCACCGGCGACGAAAGCCAGGACATAGCGCCGGTCGGTGCGGTCGGACATGCGCCCGACCGGGATCTGCATCAAAGCGCCGCCCATCACCGACGCGCTCATCATCAGGGCGATTTCCGTGGTGGTGATGCCCGTCGCCGCGCCATAGACGGCGCCCAGCGTGCCGAAGGCGCCGTTGGCAACGCCGATCAGCATGCAGCCGACAAAGGCAACCGGCGAATTGCGGTAGAGCGCCTTGAGGTCAAGCTGCACTTCCGTCAGCGGTTTCGGGCTGCTGGCGGTGGAAATGGCCGTCGGAATCAGCGCCAGGCAGAACAGGACCCCCGTCAGCATGAAAAAGGTGCCGTTATGCACGTCGCCGAAGCCGATCATCATCTGGCCCGCCGTGATGGAGGCAAAGTTCACCACCATGTAGAGGCCGAAGATCTGACCGCGGTTGGCATTGGTCGCCCGCTCGTTCAGCCAGCTTTCGATCACCATATAGGCGCCGGCCATGGCAAAGCCGGTCAGCGCCCGCAGCGCGATCCAGGCGGTGGCCTGCACGAGGATACCGGTCATCAGCGCAACAATGGCGGCAATGGCGGCAAAGGCGCTGAATGCCCGGACGTGGCCGACGCGGCGCACCAGGCGCGGCGCCAGCAGGCAGGCGGTAATGAACCCGCCGGCCCAGGCGGTACCGAGAAGACCGAGCGATGTGGTGGAAAAACCCTCCGCCCCGCCGCGCAGCGGCAGCAGGAGCCCGTGCAGGCCCGAGGCCATGACCAGGAATGACGTGCCACACAAGAGGGCGAAGACCTGAACGAACGAACGGAACACAGCGATACCCCAATGCTTGGACGGATGCCGGCAAACAAGCCGGTACAGGCCCGTCTCGATCAGCAATGCGGAGACATCATGACATCCGCATCATTTACGTTCCGTTTCAGCGAAAAAGTGCTTCCGCCGCCAGCTTGCTGCTGCCCTTGCGCGTGCGCTCTTCCTCAAGCCGGGTGATTTCCGCCCGCAGGATGCCGATGCGCTCGTCCAGCTCGGCGACGGAAAGCAGAGAAAGTTCCTGCCCGATCTCGTGGGCAAGCCTGCGTTTCGGTTCCTCGTCGAAAAGTGACATCATGTCCTCCACTTGCCGCTTTATGCTGAAAGGATACAGTCCCCACGCTTCGAATTGCAAATCATTCAAGCGAATCAACTGAAGGAGAGCATGTCCATGGCCAGTAAAATTCCGACGACGATGACCGCGATCGAGATCACCCAGCCGGGCGGTCCGCTGGTCCTCAAGCCGGGAAAGCGCGGCGTTCCGGAAGCAGGACCGAATGAACTTCTGGTTCAGGTGCATGCGGCTGGCGTCAACCGGCCTGACGTGCTGCAGCGCCAGGGTCATTATCCGCCGCCACCCGGCGCATCGGACATTCCTGGCCTTGAAATTGCCGGTGACGTGGTCGCCGTGGGCAGCGCCGTCACGCGCTTCCGCCCCGGCGACCGGGTGACGGCACTGGTGGCGGGCGGCGGCTATGCCCAGTACTGCACCGTGCACGAGACCACGGCCCTGCCGATCCCGGCGGGATACGGTTTCATCGAAGCCGCCGCCCTGCCCGAAACCTTTTTCACCGTCTGGCACAATGTCTTCGAACGGGGCGGCCTGAAGAGCGGCGAGACATTCCTCGTGCATGGCGGCACATCCGGCATCGGCACCACGGCGATCCAGCTTGCCAGCGCATTCGGCGCCTATGTCATCACCACGGCTGGTTCCGATGACAAATGCGAAGCCTGCCTGAAGCTTGGCGCCGACCGGGCCGTCAACTACCGCACGCATGATTTTGTCGATGCGGTTAAGGAAGCCACCGGCGGCAAGGGCGTCAACCTGACGCTCGATATGGTCGGCGGCGATTATACCGAGCGCAATTACGACGCTGCTGCCGTCGACGGGCGGATCGTGCAGATTGCCCATCTCAACGGCGCCAAGGCCACCGTCGATGTGTCCAAAATCATGATCAAGCGGCTGACCCACACGGGATCGACCCTGCGGGCACGCCCGGTCGAGTTCAAGGCCGGCATTGCACGGGAACTGGAGCTGAAGGTCTGGCCCCTGCTGGTGCAGCGCCGCGTCGCGCCAGTCATCGACATGGTCTATCCATTCCACGAGGCGTGGCGCGCGCATGAGCGCATGGAGGAAGGCAAGCATGTCGGCAAGATCGTTCTCGACGTCAGCTGACATGCCTCAAGCAAAAGGCCGCACAGCAAGCGCGGCCTCCTGCAAGCGTTGCGGACGGCTCAGTTTGCCGCGCTGACCTTGCCGATGCCGAAGAACAGCGTTTCGCCGGATGAGCCGTCGACGCCGTCATTGTCGGTGACCGCATAGCCATTGCCGGCGACATCGACGGTAAAGCCTTCCAGCTTGTCGACGATATAGCCATTCGTGCTCTTCAGGTCGGCGATGAAGTCGCGTGCCAGCGTCTTCTCGGCAACCGGCAGCTTTTCGCCGAGCTTTGCCGGTTTCAGCCCGTCCAGCGCCACGCGATAAAGCTTCTTGTTGACCGCCTTGTCGCCAATCAGATTGTCGCGTTCGACAATGTAGAGCTGGCCGTCATGGGCGGTGATTTCGGAAAGGCCAACCCAGCCATCGCCGCTCTTCTTGTCCAGCGGATAGGAGACGGCACCCCAGCTCTTGTCCTTGACGGTGTAGCTCAGGAGCTTGACGAAGCCTTTTTCATCATCCTTCCATTCCCGCTGCACGGCCATCCACAGAACGGTGGCATCGCCTTCGCCGACGCGGGTGATCCCTTCCAGCCCGAAACGGGTCTGATGCGGCAGCAGCTCTTCGGGAAGTGCGATTTCCTTCTTGATCTCGCCCTTCTCGTTGACGTTGAAGATCGCATGCGGCACCAGCTTGGACTGGTCGCCTTCATTGGCAAGCCAGAAGCCGCCCGCGCCGTCGGTGGTGATGCCCTCGAGATCGAGCTTCTGGGCCGGCTGGCCGCCGCGCGTGACCACCAGTGCCCGGGTGATCTTCGCCGGTGTCTGCTTGGCATCGATGGTGTAGATGGTGGGCGCAGCGGAATAGAACGAGTCCGAGACCGCATAGAGCTTGCCCGCCTCCTTCAGGTCTGCAACCAGGCCCGACAGCGCACCCCAGCCCAGCGGCGTGCCATCATCCTTCGATGCCGACACGATCTTCGGATAGGCCGGTTCCTGGTCTTTCAGCTCATAGATCATGACATGGGAACGCGCGCCGCCATCCGCGACCAGATCGGATTCATTGGCGGTGACGAACAGATTGCGCGAGGGAATGGCAAGAATGCCTTCCGGGGCGATGCCCGATGGCAGCAGCTGCACGAATTCCGGGTCCTTGCCGGTATCCTTGTAGACGCCGACGACAGAGGCGCGCTCGCTGGCAACGAAGATGTAGTTCGTGTCGCCATATTGCGCGACTTCGGCACCTTCAAGTTCGACGCCCTTCTTGTTGCGCTTGTCGGGATAATGGCCGGCCGCCGCAATCCTGTGCTCCAGCGAGGGCCCGGATTCGTAGAGAACCTTGCCATCGGTGGAGAAGATCGTGAAGCTGCGCGAACCGCCCTTGTAGTCGCCTTCATTGGCCACGAGAATGCGGTCATTCCCCAGCCATTTCACGGTATCCGGCTCGCGCAGGACGCCCTTCATGCTGCCGTCGAATTTCAGCGCGCCGTCGTTCTTGACGTCGATCTTGTCGAGGTCGACCGTACCGGCGGAGAAATGCGAGGTGATCTTGCCGCTGGCCGCATCGATGATCGCGATGTGGTTGTTTTCCTGCAGGGTGACGGCGATCTGGTTGTTCGCGTTGATCGATACGAATTCCGGCTCGGCATCCTCCGGGGCGATGTCGGCGAGACCGGTCAGAGTGACCGTCTTCATGCTCGTGCAATCGGGCGCGCCATTCTTCAGCGAGAAAATCTTGAGATCGCCGGAGGGAAGCTGCGGCAGCTCGCCATCATTGAGCTTTTCATCGCGCTCGTTTTCGATGGCAACGGCAGCAAAGGTCCTGTCGGGCGACACGGCGACCGAATCCGGCTGACCGCCGAGATCACAGCTCGTCAGCACCTTGCGCGCCGCAAGGTCGATCACGTCAAGCCGGCCGGAGGGATTCTTGTGGTCCTTGGAGGTGTTGACCGCAGCCAGCACCATGGCGCCGGCAACCGCGACGGATGTCGGCTCGCCTTCGACCTTCAGCAGGCCGCCCGCCTTGGGTTTGGCGGCGTCGGTGATATCGATGAAGCCGATGGCGCCATAGGGGCTGTCCGAATAGATCAGCGTCTTGCCGTCTTCCGAGGCCGTGATGATTTCCGAAGACGTCGGCTTGGACTTGTCTGCATCCTTGGGCAGGTTGTCAGCAACCGGGAAGCTGGCGATCCGGTTGAAAACCGGTTCGGCAGCGGCTGGCAGGGCAACGGAAGCGGCCAGAGCGGTCCACAGTCCGATGCAAAGGGTCTTGCGCGGCATTGTTGAATCTCCTCTTGTTTACAAGGGATCACTTGCCCGCGGGCGTTGCAGCGGCATGACAATTTCATGACAGTTTGATGAAACCAGTAATTGCATTCGGTTGCTGCTAAAACCGATTCTTGCTCAATCGGGAATTTACCGCTATATAACGCCTCGAATTCCCGGAAATTGTGGTTGAACCCACGTCCCGCCTCACCGGAACGGACGAACGAGAGGACTATATTCAATGGCCACCCAGCTTCTCATGCCAAAGGCAACGGCCGTCTGGCTTGTCGACAATACCGCTCTGTCTTTTGACCAGATTGCCGCCTTCTGCAAACTGCACCCGCTCGAGGTGAAGGCGATTGCCGACGGTGAATCCGCCCAGGGCATCAAGGGGCTGGACCCGCTGATGACCGGCCAGCTCTCGCGCGAGGAAATCGCCAGGGGTGAAGCCGATATCAATCACAAGTTGAAGATTCTCGAGCCGAAGGTGCGTGTGCCGGAAGCCAAGCGCAAGGGACCGCGCTACACGCCGCTGTCCAAGCGCCAGGATCGCCCGAACGCCATCCTGTGGCTGGTGCGCAACCATCCTGAACTGAAGGATGCGCAGGTTTCGCGCCTCATCGGCACGACGAAGTCGACCATCGAGCAGATCCGCAACCGCACCCACTGGAATTCCAACAATCTCCAGCCGATGGACCCGGTGACCCTCGGCCTGTGCTCGCAGATCGATCTCGACCTTGAGGTCGAGCGTTCTTCCCGCAACCGTCCGGTCCAGCCCGGCGAAGGCGGCGATACATTGCTGCCGGCATCGGCCACGGAAAACCTCGACATCCAGCCAGCCGTCCGCGAAGAGGACGAAGAGCTTGATGCGGACAAGGTTTTCGCCAAGCTGTCCTCGCTCAAGGGCCGCAATGCGGACGAAGACGAAGACGAATAAACCGGACGATTGCCTTGACGGGCAGTCCCGGAATCGAGAAAGCTCCGCCTCCGGTGGAGCTTTTTTCTTTTACGGGAGGTACAGCCTTGCTGCCGGTATTCGAGACAGACCGTCTTTTCCTGCGCCCGCGCACCGCAGCTGATATCGAAGCCTGCATGGCCATGGACCGCGACCCGGAGGTGACGAAATATCTGCCGGGGCCCTGGCAGGACCCCGAGGCGCACCGCCGTTTCGTCACCGCGCGCATGGAGGCCGATTTCGGCCCCGGCCTCGGCTACTGGTCGATCTTCGCCAGAGAGCAGCCGGACCTGTTCCTCGGCTGGGTGCTGCTGATCCCGGACGATGCGGTGGGGCCGGATATCGAAATCGGCTGGCGGCTCAATCGCCACGCCTGGGGCAAGGGCTATGCCACGGAAGCGGCGCGGCCGCTCGTCGTGCATGCGTTCGAGCAGGTCGGCGTCGAACGCATCATCGCTGCGATCCATCCCGAGAATGCCGCCTCTATCCATGTGGCGCAGAAGATTGGCCTCAAGGCCGCCGCCGATGGCATCCCATACCGGTGCTTTGCCATGAGCCGGGAGGATTTTGCCGCCGCGCGCGCAGCCTTCTAGGATGCCTTCTTGGCATCGGGCGCTTCGCTGAGTTCCATCCGCCGGTAGAAATCGGCCAGCGTCTTGCCGCGCTCCTGCCGGAAGATGCGTTGCGCCTTCTCGGCCCGGGTGATCCGGTCGATGCGGAATGTACGGAAATCATTGCGCAATTCGCACCAGCTGATCACGGTCCAGACCTTGCCCCAGAACCACAGACCGAGCGGCCTGATGTCCCGTATGCTTTCCTTGCCGTCCATGTCCTTGTAGGCCACGGACAGCACCTGGCACTGGTCGGCGGCGTTCTCGGCAAGATCGATCATCGCCCGGTCGTGGCTGCTGATATTGGTTCCCGACGAATGAATGTGCGTGTTGGCAATGCGCGGGCGGTCATCCTTGGGCAGGACAGCCCCGATCTTGATGATGGCTTCTTCCGCCGCGCGCGCCATGGAAGCGCCGCCCCAGGCGGTTATCAGCCGGGCGCCTGCAACCAGCGCGACCACCTCGTCGCGCGTGAACATCAGCGGCGGCAGGTCAAAGCCTTCCCGCAGGATATAGCCGACCCCCGCCTCGCCGTCGATCGGCACGCCGGTGGACTGGAGGTCGGCAATATCGCGATAGATGGTGCGTTCAGACACTTCGAGCTTTTCCGCCAGCTGGCGTGCGGTAACCAGCCGCCCGCCCCGGAGTTTCTGTACGATCTGAAAGAGACGGTCTGCGCGGCGCATCCTGTTAATCCTTCACGCTGCCTGATACTCGCGCGCAATAAAGCTGCGCATCCCGGCAATCTGTCCCGCCTGCTCCGGCAGGAACGCTTCGAGAAATTCCGTGGCAAAAGTGCCCGGTGCCGATCCGGCGGCGCTGACAATATGCGCGTCACGCACCGCATGGGGCACATCCTGATACAGGGAGGAACCGGCATAGTCCCCGATCTGGGACTGTATCCAGCCTGCGCCGTTGCTGGTGTGTCTACGGCCTTCGAAAACACCCGCGCGGGCAAGAGCCAGCGTCCCGCCGCAGATGCCGCCGACAATGCCGCCGCGCGACAGAACCGAATGCAGCAGCGGCGCAATGTCAGGAGCATCCTCCGACGGCCAGGTGTTGGCGCCGATCACTGCAACCGCGTCCAGATCGGTATTGTCCAGCGGATCGAGCCCGCGATCCGGCACGAGATGCAATCCGCCAATGGACCTGAGGGGACCGGCCGCCGGCGCCAGGGCAACCACCCGCGCACCGAACCATTCGACGGCCGATCCTGAAAGCAGACCGAACTCCCAATCGGCAAACGCATCGATGAATACAAGGCCGATTGTCTTTTTCTGGTCCATTGCTGTTGCTCCCTTTCGGCGCTGCTGATCAGTATTCTAGCTTGAAATGTCCGTTCTGGCTTGTTTTTCCGGTTGCCGTATGGGCCGGACGCCGTGAACGGGCGGATGGGCGGACAGCGCCGGCATTGTCATTGCCGGCGATCTCCTTCATTGAATTGCGGCGTGCCAGACGTTCCGCATAGGCATCCGGCCAGCCGATATCCTTCAGCAGATAGTCCGGAAGTGCGCTGACGGAGCGTTCAGTCCGCATTTCGTCACGCACATGTGCATAATGTGACCACAGGCGCCTGACTGTTCCGACGATTCCAAAATCAACCATATTCATGACCCTGTCTCCTTTGCTTACGGAGACACTATCGCACACCCCTCCTGACAACCTTCTGTCAGGAGCCTGTCAGCAGGGGCAGGAAAGATGCGGCCCGGAATTGATGGGGACAGGATGATCGCGCGGGCGGTCAACCGGCGGGAATGCCGATGCCCCTGGCGTTGAGCACGGCCTTGATCTCGTCGAGGATGGCGGGATCGTCAATGGTGGCCGGCATGTTCCATGGCTCCTGATCGGCAATCTTCTGCATCGTGCCGCGCAGGATCTTGCCGGACCGGGTTTTCGGCAGCCGCTTGGCCGTCACCGCGATCTTGAAGGCCGCAACAGGGCCGATCCGCTCGCGGACCAGGGCGACGCATTCCTGCTCGATATCCGCCGCCGCGCGGGTGACCCCCGATTTGAGCACGATGAAACCGCAGGGAACCTGGCCCTTCAGATGATCGGCGATGCCGATGACGGCGCATTCCGCCACGTCGGGATGGCTTGACAGCACCTCCTCCATCGACCCCGTCGACAGGCGGTGCCCGGCGACATTGATGATGTCGTCGGTACGGCTCATGATGTAGATGTAACCGTCCTCATCGATGATCCCGGCATCGGCGGTTTTGTAATAGCCGGGGAATTCCGCCATATAGGCGTCGCGGAACCGCTGGTCGGCGTTCCACAGCGTCGGCAGGCAGGCGGGCGGCAGGGGCAGCTTGACCACGATATTGCCCAGTTCACCCCGCTTGACCGGGTGTCCGGCGTCATCGAGCACCTGCACGTCATAACCGGGCATGGGCACGGCCGGCGACCCGTATTTGACCGGCAGCATGCCCAGACCCGCCGGATTGGCCGCCATGGCCCAGCCGCTCTCCGTCTGCCACCAATGGTCGATGACGGGAACGCCCAGCTTTTCCTCGGCCCATTTGATCGTGTCCGTATCCGCCCGCTCGCCCGCCAGAAACAGATATTGCAGCGAGGACAGGTCATATGTGCCGATGAACGTGCCTTTCGGGTCTTCCTTCTTGATGGCCCGGAACGCTGTCGGCGCGGTGAACAGCACCTTGACCTTGTGCTCGGCGATCACCCGCCAGAATGTGCCGGCATCGGGCGTTCCCACCGGCTTGCCTTCGAACAGGACGCTTGTCGCGCCGATGAACAGCGGCGCATAGGCGATGTAGGAGTGGCCGACCGCCCAGCCGATATCGGAGGCGGCCCAGAACACGTCGCCCGCAGCCGTGTCATAGACCGCGCCCATCGACCACGCCAGCGCGACGAGATGGCCGCCATTGTCGCGCACCACGCCCTTCGGCTGGCCCGTGGTGCCCGAGGTATAGAGGATATAGAGCGGATCGGTTGCCTTCACGTTCGCGCAGGGCACCTTTCGTCCGCTGGCGGCAGCAACGGCCGCGGCATAGTCGATATCACGCCCGGCAACCAGTTCGTGCGGTTGTTGCGGGCGCACGAGAATGAGACAGGAGGAAACCTTGTGCGCCGCCTGTTCGATGGCCTTGTCCAGCATCGGCTTGTAGGCCACCACCCGGCCCGGCTCAAGGCCGCAGGAGGTGGCGATGATCATCACCGGCTTGGCATCATCGATGCGCGTGGCCAGCTCGTGGGCGGCAAACCCGCCGAAAACAACCGAATGCACCGCGCCGATGCGCGCGCAGGCCAGCATGGCCACCACCGCTTCGGGCACCATCGCCATGTAGATGATGACGCGGTCACCCCGGGCGACACCCCGATCGGTCAGCACCGCCGCCAGCGCGTTCACCTCGTCAAGCAAGGCGGCATAGGTGATCTTGCGGCCCGTGCCGGTCACCGCGCTGTCATAGATCAGGGCGGCCTGATCGCCCCGGCCGCGCTCCACATGACGGTCGACGGCGTTGTAGCAGGTGTTGCACTCCGCCCCCGGATACCAGCGGCCATAGGGCTGGTGCGTGGCATCGAAGACCTGTTCCCACGGCCGCGACCAGTCGATGGCCTCGGCGGCCCTGGCCCAAAATCCCTCCGGATCGGACTGCCAGTCCCGGTAGACCTGTGCATAGCGTGATGTCATGAATATCCTCCCAGATGACGTACCTTCCCCAATGTGCGCCCCGGAGTCAAAGGCGGATTTGACAATTGGCGCGGGATCACACACTTGTCGGATCCCCATCCACCCCTTCCCTCAGGCGGCAGGCTTTGTAACGACGATGCTCAAGATTCTGCCGCTGCTGCTGATCGTCCTGATGGCGCTGCACCTGATCAAGCCATTGGGCTGGCCCGGCATGAAGAAGCGCGGGGATTTCTGGAAAATCGCCGCCGGAGCGATATTTGCCATGCTGGTGGTCGTGGTGCTGAGCCACAGCGGGTTATGAGTTTGCTTCGCCTTCGCGCGCGGTAGCTTCCCTCACGGTGAGATTAAGCACATAGGGCACGAGATGTTTCGCCCAGGCATCGTAGCCGAGTGCGGAGGCATGGAAACCATCGCTGGAAAAGCCTTCGGGGCCTTCCACCGGCAGCCGCGGCGCCGGTATTGCCATGCGTTCGCGGCAGAGCCGCTCGCCCATGGCGTTGATGGCACTGGCCCGCCCTTCCAGAATGCGTCCGAGCAGCGGCGGCATGGCGGGCACGTCGCGGAAATCAATGACCGGTGACCAGACGACCGAGGTCTCCGGCCACTTTGCCTTCAGCGCATAGAGCAGCCCGCCGAATTCCTTCTTGAAGCGGGCGACCGAATGAAAGTTCTTGGTGTCGTTGGTGCCAGCAGTCAGAACGATATGGGTCCACATGCCCCGCTCGATATTGGGCACCACGTGATCGCGCAGCTGGCCCGATGTCGCCGAATTGAACCCGGCGGCGCGCCAGATGATCTTGCGTCCCGTCCGTCCCTGCAGATGCACGGCAAGCCGCACGCAGAGGCTTTGCCAGACATCGCTCACCCCGACACCGGCGGCCGAGGAATCGCCCAGCACCAGCAGGCGGATGGCCGGTTCCTTGCCCGCGATCTCGCCCACGGGAAAGGCTGGCGGCGGCAGCATGCGTTCGGTCTTCAGGCGCACGGCAATGCCCTGCCACGCATAGACCGGGAACAGCAGCCAGCTGACAAGCGGATGGAAAGCCGATGGTTTGGTCAAACAGTCCTCACAGCACACAAAAAAGCCCGGACCTCAATCAGGCCCGGGCTCTATGAGAGCTGTTTTTGGATAAGAAACGCTTAAGCGGCCTTTTCCAGGTCCTTTTTCCAGCCGCCGGTTGCGGCAAGACTGTTCATTTTGGCGCGGTGCGCGAAGGCGCGCTGACCGGCTGCAACGTTTTCCGGCTTGCCGTTCCAGGCGCTCAGGGCAGCGGCCTGCAGGGCGCGGCCATAGGAGAATGTCAGCTTCCACGGCAGATCGTGCGCAGCATTCATGGCCGAGAGATGCGCCGTTGCTTCTTCATCCGACTGGCCGCCGGACAGGAAGGCAATGCCGGGCACGGCGGATGGAACCGTCGCCTTCAGGACACGCAGGGTCTGCTCGGCCACCTGTTCGACCGAAGCCTTGCGGGCATTCTTGCCGTCGATGACCATGTTCGGCTTGAGAATCATGCCTTCCAGCACGACGCGGGCATCGTAAAGTTCGGTGAAAACCGTCTTCAATACCCATTCGGTCACGTCGTAGCAGCGCTCGATCGTGTGGGTACCCGGCTTGCCGTCCATCAGCACTTCCGGTTCGACGATCGGCACGATGCCGGCTTCCTGGCAAAGGGCGGCATAACGGGCGAGAGCCTGTGCGTTCTGCTTGACAGCACCCCATGTGGGCAGGGCGTCCGAAATATTGATGACACCGCGCCATTTGGCAAAGCGCGCACCCAGTCTGTAATATTCGGCCAGCCGCTCGCGCAGGCCATCGAGGCCTTCCGTGATGGTCTCGTCGGCAAACCCGGCGAGGCTCTTGGCACCGGCATCGACCTTGATGCCAGCAATGCTGCCGGCCGCTTTCAGGATCTGCACGAAAGGCGTGCCGTCCTTGGCATTCTGACGCAGGGTTTCATCATAGAGAATGACGCCGGAGATGTAGTTCTTCATGGCATCGTCCGAGCGGAACAGCATTTCGCGATAGTCGCGGCGGCTATCGGCTGTCGATTCCAGCCCAATCGTATCGAACCGCTTCTTGATTGTTGCGGTACTTTCATCCGCAGCAAGCAGGCCCTTGCCGCTGGCAACCATTGCAATCGCGATATCTTCCAGGCGTTCGCTCATAGATCATGCACTCCGTTTCTAGTGGTCTGGCCCATACCAGAAGCTCATATCAAACGAAATGGCAGTTCAAGCCTTTGAAACGATTGAAATTTTTTCAACCGATTTAACAGGATAACATTTTCTGTTCTTCGTTAATCCGGGGCCTTGGCAGACCCCGGATCACGCCTTCAACAGGCCATCAGCGCTTGAGGACATCGACACCCGGAAGCGGCTTGCCTTCCATCCATTCAAGGAAGGCGCCGCCCGCGGTCGACACATAGGTCAGATCATCGGCAATACCGGCATGGTTGAGCGCCGCCACCGTGTCGCCACCACCGGCAACCGAGACGAGATGGCCGGACTTGGTGCGCTCGGCCACATGCCGCGCCGCGGCAACGGTTGCCTTGTCGAACGGTGTCAGCTCGAAAGCGCCGAGAGGACCGTTCCACACCAGCGTTGCCGCATCATCGATGGCACCCTTGATGCGCTCGATCGACTGCGGCCCGACATCGAGGATCATGCCATCCTCGGGAATGGCATCCAGACCATAGGCATGGAACGGCGCATTGGCTTCAAAATGCCAGGCAACGATGGCGTCAACCGGCAGGATGATGGTGCAGTTGGCCGCCTGCGCCTTGGCCATGATCTCGCGGGCCGTGTCAGCCAGGTCATGTTCGCACAGCGATTTGCCGACCTTGACGCCCTGCGCCGCCAGGAATGTATTGGCCATGCCGCCGCCGATCACCAGCGCATCGACTTTCTCGACGAGATTGCCGAGGAGATCGAGCTTGGACGACACCTTGGCGCCGCCGACAACGGCCACCACAGGGCGCTTCGGATTGCCGAGGCCGCTTTCCAGTGCTTCAAGCTCCGCCTGCATGGTGCGGCCCGCATAGGCCGGCAGCACATGCGCCAGACCTTCGGTCGAGGCATGGGCGCGGTGCGCGGCGGAAAACGCGTCGTTGACGTAGATATCGCCATTGGCGGCCAATGCCTTGACATAGGCCGGATCGTTCTTTTCTTCGCCCTTGTGGAAACGGGTGTTTTCCAGAAGCAGTATATCGCCGTTCGCGAGCTTGGCGACGGCTTCTGCCGCCTTGTCGCCGATGCTGTCCTCGGCGAAATGCACGTTCTGGCCAATCACCTTGGCAACCGCATGCGCGATGGGCTTGAGGCTGAATTCCGGCGTCGGTCCATCCTTCGGGCGGCCGAAATGCGCAAGCAGGATGACCTTGGCGCCCTTTTTCGACAATTCAAGGATGGTGGGCGCGACACGCTCGATCCGGGTGGCGTCGGTTACGTGGCCGTTGGCAACCGGCACATTGAGGTCGACGCGCAGAAGAACGCGTTTTCCCGCAACATCGGCATCATCGAGTGTCTTGAAAGCTGGCATGGTGATTACCCCTCATCTGAATTTGCCAGCACCCCCCTCTGGGCTACCGCCCATCTCCCCCACAAGGGGGGAGATCACATTGGCATTGGTGTTATCGCTCATCGTCACATTCGATAATGTGCTTCAACAAATCTGAAAGCTGATCTCCCCCCTTGTGGGGGAGATGTCCGGCAGGACAGAGGGGGGTGTAAACGCCTGCCGTTCAACTCATACCGGAGCAAGCGTCTCAGATGACCTTGCTGAACGCGACGGCCGTGTCGGCCATGCGGTTCGAGAAGCCCCATTCATTGTCGTACCACGACAGGACGCGCACGAATGTTCCTTCCATCACCTTGGTCTGGTCAAGATGGAACACGGATGAATGCGGGTCGTGGTTGAAATCGATCGAGACATTCGGCGCATCGGTATAGCCGAGGATACCCTTCAGCTTGCCGTTGGCGGCGGACTTGATGGCATCGTTGATTTCGGCAACCGTGGTCGCGCGCTTGGCAACGAACTTGAAGTCCACGACCGAGACATTGGGCGTCGGAACGCGGATCGAGCTGCCGTCGAGCTTGCCGTTGAGTTCCGGCAGGACGAGACCGACAGCCTTGGCAGCGCCGGTCGAGGTCGGGATCATCGACAGGGCAGCCGCGCGGCCGCGATAGAGATCCTTGTGCATGGTATCGAGCGTCGGCTGGTCGCCGGTATAGCTGTGGATCGTGGTCATGAAACCATGATCGATGCCGACAGCTTCGTTGAGCACAAATGCAACCGGGGCAAGGCAGTTGGTGGTGCAGGACGCATTGGAAATGACCAGGTGTTCCTTGGTCAGCTTGTGATGGTTCACACCGAACACAACCGTCAGGTCGGCACCGTCAGCAGGCGCCGACACGATGACGCGCTTGGCGCCGGCTTCAAGATGGGCGGCCGCCTTGTCGCGCGCCGTGAAAATGCCGGTGCATTCCAGCGCAATATCGACGTTAAGCTCTTTCCACGGCAATTCTGCCGGATTGCGCACGGCAGTGACCTTGATGGGGCCCTGGCCGACGTCGATGGTATCGCCGGAAACCGTTACCGTGCCGGGGAAGCGGCCATGCACGGAATCATAGCGCATCAGATGCGCATTGGTCTCGACCGGACCCAGATCGTTGATGCCGACAACCTTGATGTCGGTGCGGCCGGATTCGATAATGGCGCGAAGAACATTGCGGCCAATGCGGCCAAACCCGTTGATTGCAACGCGAACTGTCATTTTTTAGTTTCTCCTTGGGGGTAGTGAGGAGCCCTTGATGAATGGTGTGAAGCGGTAGACCCGCCGATTATTTCAACTTGCCTTCCGCCGCCGCGACGATGGCTTCCGCGGTGATGCCGAAATGCTTGTAAAGCTCTTCGATCGGACCGCTGGCGCCAAAGCCGGTCATGCCGACAAAGATGCCGTCGAGGCCGATGAAACGGTCCCAGCCGAGGCGGATGGCAGCTTCCACCGCAACCTTGACCGGGGCATCGCCGATCAGCGCGCGCTTGTAGTCTTCGCTCTGCTGTTCGAAGAGTTCGAAGCAGGGCACGGAAACGACGCGCGCGGGATGGCCGTCCTTTTCCAGCTGCGCACGGGCGGCGAGCGCAATTTCGACTTCCGAACCGGTCGCGAAAATCGTCACTTCAGCCTTGCCGCTGGCCGGGGCCAGTTCATAGGCACCATAGGCGCATTTGTTTTCATCGGAATGGTCGGTCCGGACCGTCGGCAGGTTCTGGCGTGTCAGTGCCAGTGTCGATGGAGTCTTGCGGGACTCCAGTGCCAGCTGCCAGCATTCGGCCGTTTCGACAACGTCGGCGGGACGGAACACATAATTGTTCGGAATGGCGCGCAGTGCCGCCAGATGTTCGACCGGCTGGTGCGTCGGACCATCTTCGCCCAGGCCGATGGAATCATGCGTCATGACATAGATGACGCGGATGCCCATCAGGCTGGAAAGACGCATGGCGCCGCGTGCATAATCCGAGAAAGTCAGGAACGTGCCGGAATAGGGAATAAGCCCGCCATGCAGCGCGATACCGTTCATGGCAGCAGCCATGCCGTGCTCGCGGATGCCGTAATGCACGTAACGCTGACCATAATCGTCAGGGGTGATGTTCTGCGTCTGGCTGGTCTTGGTGTTGTTGGAACCGGTCAGGTCGGCAGAGCCGCCAATGGTTTCGGGAACAACAGCGTTGATGACTTCAAGCGCCATTTCCGATGCCTTGCGGGTCGCGACCTTCGGCTTGTCTTGCGAAAGCTTCTTCTTGTAGGCGACGATGGTGGCATCGAAATTGGCAGGCAGGTCGCCGCGCATGCGGCGGTCGAACTCAGCGCGGGTCTCGGCATTGGTCGCAGCCAGACGCTGTTCCCATGCGGCATGCTCCTTGGCAGAGCGCAGACCGGAGGCGCGCCATGTGTCGAGAATATCAGCGGGAACGACGAATGGCTCGGATGTCCAGCCGAGGGCCTTGCGGGCGCCGGCCAGTTCTTCCGCACCGAGCGGCGAGCCATGCACCTTGTTGGTGCCGGCCTTGGTGGGCGCACCAAAACCGATGGTCGTCTTGCAGGCGATCAGGGTCGGCTTGTCGGACTTGTGGGCCTTTTCGATCGCCGCGGCAATCGCATCCTGGTCGTGGCCATCGACATTGATCGAGTTCCAGCCGGACGCTTCGAAGCGGGCGCACTGATCCGTATTGTCGGCGAGCGAAACCGGACCGTCGATGGAAATGTTGTTGTGGTCCCAGAAAACGATGAGCTTGTTCAGCTTGAGATGACCGGCAAGCGCAATGGCTTCCTGGCTGATGCCTTCCATGAGGCAGCCGTCACCGGCGATCACATAGGTATGGTGGTTGACGAGATCATCACCAAAATGGGCATTCAGGATGCGCTCGGACAGCGCCATGCCAACGGAATTGGCCAGACCCTGGCCGAGCGGGCCTGTGGTGGTTTCGATGCCGGCGGCGTGACCATATTCGGGATGACCGGCCGTGCGCGAGCCAAGCTGGCGGAAATTCTTGATCTGGTCGATGGTGATATCTTCGTAACCGGAGAGATAAAGCACCGAATAGAGCAGCATCGAGCCATGTCCGGCGGAAAGGACAAAGCGATCGCGGTCGGGCCAATGCGGCGCCTTCGGATCGTGCTTGAGGAAACGGGTATAAAGAACGGTCGCAATATCAGCTGCGCCCATGGGAAGGCCGGGATGGCCGGAATTGGCCTTCTCCACTGCATCTGCCGACAGAAAGCGGATTGCATTGGCCATTTGGTTGGATTTTTCAGAATTGGTCATGTGTACCGTCTTTCGAAGAGGATAGGAAATGCCGTTTCTGGACGCCGGTTCAGACAAAATCCAAAAGGCACGCGACACATAGCAGGTGTCATCAGGGAGTCAATAAAACCTAAGTCAAATTGAGGCATTCGGAAAGCGGGCTCTTTCGTCGCACGGGCGGGAACAAGGGCACCCGATACTCGATTATCGGTGCATGACTGGACTGTGACAACGCGGATTGATTGACGCGACGTTGATGTGCCCTCTAGACTTCGGCGCATAAGCTGTTCTTCTTTTTGCGATTCGCGTAAAAGAGCGACACACAGGGGAAACGCGAAAATGGCACCGGAAGCCACCCTCAAGCAGGTTCTGGAACGATTGGCAAAAGCCTTGGCTCACCTCGAGGACGCGGTTGACCTGCGTCTTGAGCAGGAGGGTGATTTTGCCGAAGCGGAGGAAGAGGTCCAGCGCATGAACATGGACCGGCGCAGGCTGGCCCAGGAGCTGGACGCGTCGGAAGGGCGTGCGGAACGCCTGGAAGCCGCCAACAAGGAAGTCTCCCGCCGTCTCGTAACGGCGATGGAATCCATTCGCACCGTTCTGGACCGGTAATACCGCTATCAGCTGAAAGAGACGCCCATGGCCACTGTAACAGTTACGATTGACGGCAAAGCCTACCGGATGGCCTGCGACGAGGGCCAGGAACAGCACCTGACCGGTCTTGCCGAGCGGTTCGACCGTTACGTGACGCACCTCAAATCGTCCTTCGGTGAAATCGGCGATTTGCGCCTGACTGTCATGGCCGGCATCATGATCACGGACGAGCTGCATGAATTGCAGATGCGGGTCAAAGGCCTTGAAAACGAGGCCGACGCCCTGCGCAAGAGCCGCGATGAAGCTCTGCAGCGGGCGGACAAGAACGACACGGCCATCACCGGCGTTCTGTCCGAAGTCACCACGCGGATCGAAAACCTCGCGGCCAAGATCGCGCCCAAGGCGAGCTGATCTGCCGGATCGGCGGGACAAGCGAGGCCCTAGCCCTCGATTTCCTCGCGCAGCATTTCCAGTTCCAGCCACTCTTCCTCGAAGCGCTCGAGATCGTGCCGCTTCTTGCCGATCTCCTCGACGGTCTTGTTGAACACCTGCGGATTTTTGGCAAAAAGCTCGGGATCGGCGAGTTTGGCTTCGAGCTTGTGGATGTCCGCATGCAGCGCCTCCATCTTGCCCGGCAGGTTTTCCAGCGCGAATTTCTGCTTGTAGGACAGTTTGCGCTTTTCCTCGCGCTGCACCGCCGGTTTTTCCCCGCCGGCGTCGGCGGGCGCTGCTGATTTGGCCGTCTTCAGCTCCTTGCGTGTCGCCAGCGCTTCCCTGCGCTGCGCCAGCATGTCCGTATAGCCGCCGGCATATTCGAGCCAGCGCCCGTCGCCTTCCGGCGCAATCACCGATGTTACGGTACGGTCGAGGAAATCACGGTCGTGGCTGACCAGGAGAACGGTTCCGGCAAAGCCCGACACCAGTTCCTGCAGGAGGTCGAGCGTTTCCATGTCGAGATCGTTGGTCGGCTCGTCGAGCACCAGCAGATTGGCCGGGCGCGCGAGGACGCGCGCCAGCATCAGCCGCGCCCGCTCACCGCCCGACAATTCGCGGATCGGCGTGCGCAACTGCTCCGGCTGGAACAGGAAGTCCTTCATGTAGGAGGCCACATGGCGCTGTTCGCCATTGACGATGACATTCTCGCCGCGCCCGTCGGTCAGGTAGTCCGACAGCGTCTGGTCGAGGTTGAGACTGTCGCGCTTCTGGTCCAGAACGGCAATTTCAAGATTGGTGCCAAGACGCACGAAACCGCTGTCCGGCGCAAGCAGGCCGGTCAGCATGGAGAGAAGCGTGGTCTTGCCGACACCATTCGGACCGACAAAGCCGACGCAGTTGCCGCGCTGGATGCGTGTGGAGAAATCCTTGACCAGCACGCGTTCGCCATAGGCCTTGACCAGGTGTTCGGCCTCGATGACCAGCTTGCCGGATTCCCTGGCGTCGCTGGCCTTCAAGACGGCGGTTCCCTGCGCGCGGCGATGATTGCGGAATTCCCCGCGCATGCTCTGGAGTTCGCCGAGACGCCGCATGTTGCGCTTGCGCCGTGCCGTAACGCCGTAACGTAACCAATGCTCCTCGCGCACGATCTGGCGGCCGAGCTTGTGCAGATCACGCTCTTCCTCTTCCAGCACCTTGTCGCGCCATTCCTCGAAGGCGCCAAAACCCTGGTCGAGCCGTTTCGTAACGCCGCGGTCAAGCCAGACCGTCGACCGGCTGATATTTTCCAGAAACCGCCTGTCATGCGAGATGACGACGATGCTGGAGCGGATCTGCCGCAACTCGCCTTCCAGCCATTCGATTGTTGTCAGGTCGAGATGGTTGGTCGGCTCGTCGAGAAGCAGAATGTCGGGCTGGGGGGCGAGAACCTTGGCCAGCGCCGCACGCCGCGCCTCGCCGCCCGACAGATTGTCCGGCTTTTCCTCGCCGGTCAGGCCGAGATGCTCAAGAATGTAGCTGACACGGTAAAGATCGTCTGCCGGTCCAAGGCCCGCCTCGACATAATCGCGGACATTGGCAAAGCCTTCCATGTCGGGCGCCTGGGCGAGATAGCGGACGGTGACGCCGGGATGGCGGAACACTTCGCCGTCGGTCGGCGTGATGAAGCCCGCCGCGATCTTGAGCAGTGTCGACTTGCCGGAGCCATTGCGGCCGACAAGGGCAATGCGATCGCCCTCGCTGACGGAAATCGCCGCATCGCTGAGGAGCGGCGTACCGCCAAACGTCAGTGCAATCCGGTCAAGACGAAGAAGGGGTGGAGCCATGGCGTTTTTCAGTTCTGGAAAAGGAGCGCAATCGCCGGACATCAGTGCCGACGGGCGCTTGTCGGCGAGATTGGTGCCGCTGTCAAATATCTTTATCGCATAAAACAGAACAGGCCGGAAAACCGGCCTGTCTGCATCCGTTCAGCAGCGTGCCGCTCAGTAGCCGCCGTTGTTGTAACCGCCATAGGGGGCACCACGACCGCCATTGCCTTCGCAAGGGGCATTGTAAATGCTGCCATCGGGCCGCTGGTACCGGCACAGGTTCTGATTGCCATTGCCGCTGCCGCTTGGCGTCGTTGCCGTACCGACTGCCGCGCCGAGAAGCGCGCCGCCGGCCGCACCGATCACGGTGCTCTTGGTGTTGTGTCCGAGTGCCTGTCCGGCGAGTGCGCCGACACCGCCGCCGATCAACGCGCCCGTCCCGGCCCGCTGGTTCTGTTCGCTCGTTTCGCAGCCGGCCAGTGACATGGCCAGGAGCGCAGAAACCGCAATAGCGGTCAAACGAAAACTCATCGTAAATCCTCTCAACATGAATATAGCGGCCATATCGTGCGGGCTTAATGCGGCAGAACAAAGATCAGCCCATGAACCCGGCAAACAAAAACAGGCCGGTTTCCCGGCCTGTTCCGCTTTCCCTGATGGGGAACGATTAGTAACCGCGGCAAGGCGCGCGATAGCGTTCGCCGTAACGGTTTTCGTATGTGCAGTAACGGCGGCCGCCGCCGTCATTATTGGCCGTTGCAGCGCCAACAGCGACACCACCAACACCACCAATGGCAGCGCCGGCCAGTGCGCCACGGCCACCACCGATTGCACCACCAGCCAAAGCACCAAGTGCTGCACCGCCAACGCCATAACCCGCTGTACGCTGTTCACTTGTTGTGCAACCGGCTACCGAAAATGCCAGAAGCGCGGCAACTGCGACTGTCGACAAACTTTTCAACATGGAAGACCTCTCCCGTTTCAAAACTAAACTAACCAGCTTGCGTCCCCAATGCTGTGCCGCAAGAATTGCACTTTCCGCGTTGTTTTACAAGCGTTTCGCAATTTTACGGTGCAGCAATCAGGACGGCATTGCCTGAACGAAGCGATACGTGGAGATTTCCACACACGGCATTCGACACTGTAAGCGATGAACCGAAAGAAAGTTCCATATTTTCCAGCGGCCATCGCGCACCATGGATAAATAATCCGCGCAGGGACGTAAAGGCCACAATGCTGAATACTGTACCGTCGGCAAAATCGAACGCATAATCCCCTGCAACCAGGGGATGCGCCTCCTCACTTCCGCTGGAAAGAATGATCTTCCGGCCTTCCGCCGCATGGCGGGTGGCCATGGTCAGGTGCAGCAAAGTGTGGTCGGTGCGTTCACCGCCAAAGGCGCCGCACAGAATCACCTCGGTGGCACCCAGCCGGTAGGCCTCATTGAGCGCCAGTTCGCCATCGGTCATGTCCTTGGCCGCCGGAAACACCGAACGCGGCACATGCGCATAGCGTTCGGCCAGCGCGGGCGATGTCGAATCGAAATCGCCCAGCCACAATTCCGGTTCGAGGCCCAGTGCCTGTGCATGGGCGATGCCGCCATCGGCAGCCAGAACGCGTGCTCCGGCAATGAGATGGCGCAGACGGTCGGTGACGTGAACGGTTCCGCCAAGAAGAAGAACGAATTTGCTCATGCACCGGCCATAGCATGGCAAAAGCCGGCCGCACAGGGCATCCGTGATTCGCGGTTAAACGAAGCGCCCGAGCGCAATCGCGGCCATGCCGGCAATCGCCACACCAATGGCCAGAAACAGGCTCGGATAAAGCTCCGGGATGAATTTCTGCCGGCGCCGGCGCAGGAGGATCGCCTTGCGGGGCGCATTCTGCACGCCGGGATTGTGCTGCACCCTGACATGGGAATGATAAAAACCGTGACCACGAAACATGATTGACCCTTTCCATCGGAAAACAGCCGCACGGGATGTTTTCGCTGGGGACAATAGGCGCGCCAGTATCAGCTTTCGATTTGGCAGAACCGGCAAAACATAAAGATTTCATAAGCATCGACCGCTTGCACGGCTCTGGCCGAAGCTCTATCCTTGTCGTGCTCTAACGGGGTGCCGGTCCGATCGACCGGCTGAGAGGCGCAAGGGGAAACCCTGCCAACCCGCGGAACCTGATCCGGTTTGTACCGGCGGAGGGATTAGACGCGGCAGATTTGCCGGCGCACCAATCCTTTTGAACACTGCTGATAGGAGGCGCCGATGCGGCCATTCGAGACTATTGTAAAGACAGCGGCCGTCGTGACCGCTCTGTTCGCCCTTATTCCCCTTGGCACGGCACAGGCCGAAGGCAAGCTGACCATCTATACCTATGACAGTTTCACCGCCGAATGGGGTCCGGGCCCGAAGGTCAAGCAAGCCTTCGAAAAGCAATGCGCCTGCACGGTCGAATTCGTGGCGGTTGCCGATGGTGTCGCCCTGCTCAACCGGATCAAGCTGGAAGGCGAGTCAACCAAGGCGGATGTGGTGCTCGGCCTCGACACCAATCTGACCTACGAGGCCCGGCAAACCGGCCTGTTTGCCCCGCATGGCATCGACACGTCAGCCGTGAGCATCCCCGGCGGCTACACCGATGATATTTTTGTTCCCTATGACTACGGCTATTTCGCCGTCATCTATGATTCCGAGAAGCTGAAGACCCCGCCGGAAAGCCTGAAGGAACTGGTCGAAGGCGACCCGAAGCAGAAGATCGTCATCGAAGATCCCCGCACCTCGACGCCCGGCCTTGGCCTGCTGCTCTGGGTCAAGTCGGTCTATGGCGACAAGGCGGGAGAGGCCTGGGCAAAGCTGAAAGACCGGGTGCTGACCGTCACGCCCGGCTGGTCGGAAGCCTACGGCCTTTTCACCAAGGGCGAAGCACCGCTGGTGCTGTCCTACACCACATCCCCGGCCTATCACCTGATCGCCGAGCGTGTGGACCGCTACAAGGCCATTTCGTTCGGCGAAGGCCATTACCTGCAGGTCGAAGTCGCTGCCCAGACCGTCAACGGGGCCAAAAATCCGTTGTCGGCGCAGTTTCTCACCTTCATGACCAGCCCGGCGTTCCAGGATGCCATTCCTGAAAACAACTGGATGTATCCGGCCGCCAAGACCACCGACGCGCTGAACCCGGCCTTCGAAACCCTGGTTCAACCCGTCAAGACCCTGGCCTTCCCGTCCGAGGAAGTCGCCAAGAACCGTAAAGCCTGGATCGATGAATGGCTCGCGGCCATGAGCCTGTAGCATTGTGATTGCCACCGGCAGTTTCAGACCATGGGCGGGGGCGCTCGCCCTCGCCTTTCTGGCGGCACTCGCGGGTGGCGCACTGCTCAGTCTCGCATCCGAAGCGCTGCGCGGCGGCGTGGAAGGTTTTGCCGCATTCGACAGCTATCTGTGGCGTGTGGCCCGGTTCACGCTGCTGCAGGCGCTCCTGTCCATGCTGCTTGCGGTTGCCTTTGCCATTCCGCTCGCGCGTGCCCTGCATGAACATCCCGCCTTTCCCGGCCGCGCGCTGATTTTGCGCCTGTTTGCCCTGCCCCTGGCCTTGCCCGCGCTTGTCGCAGTGCTCGGCATCACCAGCATCTATGGCCGCAACGGCCTGCTGGCCTTTGCTTTCAGCAGCCTCGGCCTGGACACCCCACCCAATATTTACGGGCTTCCCGGCATTCTTCTCGCCCACGTCTTTTTCAACCTGCCGCTGGCAACCCGGCTCGTGCTGGCAAGCCTTGATTCCATTCCGCCGGATTACTGGAAGCTCTCGGCGCAGCTCGGCATGGGCGGCTGGGCTCGCTTTCGCCTGATCGAATGGCCCGTCATCCGCCGCAATCTGTCCGGTATTGCCGGGCTGATCTTCATGCTCTGCATCACCTCGTTCACGATCGTGCTGACCCTGGGCGGCGGCCCCCGCGCCACCACGCTGGAAGTGGCGATCTACCAGTCCCTGCATTTCGACTTCGATATTGCCCGCGCCGTCTCGCTCACCCTGCTGCAGCTGGGCCTGACCATCGCCGTCCTGCTGCTGCTCGGCCTGACAGGCAAACCGGCGGAGGAAGGCTTCAGTCTCCAGACGGCCACGCGGCGCTTCGAGCAGCCAAGCCGTGCAGCGCAATGCGCCAACACAGCCATCATTCTGCTCGGACTGCTCTTCGTCGGCCTGCCCATGGGCGGAACCGTTGTCGCCGGGCTTGGCGCCGACCTGGCGCGTCTCTTGAGCGAAGCCACGGTCTGGCGCGCCATTGCGACAAGCATCGTGCTTGGCGCGGCCGCGGCCCTGCTCTCCCTCGCCATATCGCTGTCGCTGGTGATGGCCCGGGAATATCAGCAAAGCCGGCGGCGAACGGTTGCGCCTCGCCTGTTCGAACGGTCACTGGATCTGGGGGCAAGCCTGATCATGGTGGTGCCGCCCATTGTCATCGGCGCCGGCTGGTTCATCCTCTCGCGCCATGCGCTCGATCCGTTCAGCCTTGCGCCCGTCATGGTCATCGGGGTCAATGCCGCCATGGCCGTGCCCTTTGCCTTCCGCATCCTGCGCCCGGCCTGGGATACAGCGGCAAGCCGCCACAACCGGCTTTGCCTCCAGCTCGGCATCACCGGCTGGGACCGGCTGCGCCTGATCGACTGGCCGGCCTTGCGCCTGCCCATCGGTGTCGCTTTCGCCTTTGCCATGGCTCTGTCGCTCGGCGATCTTGGCACCATCGCGCTGTTCGGCAGTGATTCCATCCAGACCCTGCCGTTCCTGCTCTTGCAGCGCATGGGAAGTTATCGCACACAGGATGCGGCGGGACTGGCCCTGATCCTGGGTGCCCTGTGCCTGCTCTTGATGGTTGCAGCCGACCGTGGTGCGGCCAGCCTCGCCCGACAGGACAATGCAAGAGATGGTTGAACAAACGGAAAAGACCACAACCGGCGGCGCCGCGATCCGGCTGGATGCCGTTCGTTTCGATTATGGCGATATGGCCATGCGTTTCGACCTTGCCATCGAAGCGTCCTCGATTGCCGCCATCATCGGGCCGAGCGGTGCGGGTAAATCCACGGTTCTCAACCTCATTGCCGGTTTCGAGACGCCGCTCTCCGGCCGCGTGCTGATCGGCGGTGCCGATGTCACGCATGTCGAACCGTCCCGGCGCCCGGTTTCCATGGTGTTTCAGGACAACAATCTTTTTGCCCATCTCGACGTTGCCGCCAATGTCGGTCTTGGCCGCCGGCCGGGCCTGCGCCTCGACGCGGCGGATCGGCAGGCGGTCCACGACGCCATCACCAAGGTCGGACTTGCGGGCAAGGAGACGCGCAAACCGGCGGCACTGTCGGGCGGGGAACGCCAGCGCGTGGCCATTGCCCGGGCGCTGGTGCGCAACCGGCCTGTACTGTTGCTCGACGAAGCCTTTGCTTCTCTCGGCCCAGCATTGCGCCATGAAATGCTTGATCTGGTCGGGCAACTGCAAAAAGATACTGGGATGACCATTGTGATGGTCACCCATCATCCGGACGATGCTTTGCGTATACCATCGACACTGTTCTTTCTGGAAAATGGCCACGTGGCAGCATCGGGTCCCGCCGGAGAATTGCTCGCGGCCAAAGGCCCTTCCCTGTTGCGAAAATATCTCGGCTCGCAAGAGTTATCACTTTGACATATTTTGTACTCAATGGGCCTCATAAGAAATCAATGTAATTCTTGCCCCGGCCTGCTCAACGGGCTAGCTAGAAAGTAAGCACACCGATTCCGCAGGCAAAAGACGAGTGAGAACTTGGTTTTAGCGTTGGCACCGGCGCCGCACGACATGAGGACATGATTCTGGGCTCGCACATTTTCCCCATCGGCAATCGACGGTTTCATCCGGCAGTACGAAGCACGACCGTGATTTCGACAACGCTGCTGCTCGCCTTCCTGTCGGGTTGCCAGGTGCTCAACGTCACCAAGGAAGATGCGCTCGGCCCATCATCAAGCCCAGTCATCGTCGACAATGTTTCGAAGAATGACCGGCTGGCCAAGCTGAGTGCCGAACAGCATCCCCGCATCCTTGCCACCTATGGCGGCGAGTACAAGGATGCGAAGCTCGAACGCATGGTTGCCAAGGTCGTCGGCAATCTGACCACCGTATCGGACAATCCGACCCATACCTACCGCATCACCATCCTCAATTCGCCCAACATCAATGCCTTCGCGCTGCCGGGCGGCTATCTCTATGTGACCCGCGGCCTGCTCGCTCTGGCCAATGACAGCGCGGAACTTGCCGCCGTCATCGCCCATGAAATGGGCCATGTGATCGCCAATCACGGCATCGAACGCCAGCAGCGCGAGGCGGAAGCCGTCATCGCCGGCCGCGTCGTCTCTGAGGTCCTGCAGGACGATCAGGCGGGCCGCGAGGCGCTCATCCGCGGCAAGCTGCGCATGGCGCAGTTCTCGCGCAATCAGGAATTGCAGGCGGATGCCATCGGCATCAAGATGATCGGCGAAGCCGGATACGACCCCTTTGCCGCGGCCCGCTTCCTGCAGTCGATGGCGGCCTATGCGGATTTCCGCAATGTCTCCGGGGCGACCGATGCCAGCCTCGACTTCCTCGCCAGCCATCCCTCCGCGCCGCAGCGCATCGAGCTGGCGCGCGGCCATGCCCGCAAGATCGGTGCGCCCGGCGTCGGCACGACGGACCGCGATTCCTTCCTGCAGGGCGTTGACGGACTGCTCTATGGCGACACGCCGGAAGAAGGCTATGTCCGTGGCCGCACCTTCGTGCACCCGCTGCTCGGCGTCAGTTTCACCGTGCCGGACGGCTTTGTCATCGACAACTCAGCCGCAGCCGTCATGGCAACCGGCCCCGGCGAAGTCGCGATCCGCTTCGACGGAACCCAGATTTCCGGCAAGACGTCGATGGTCGACTATATGCGCAGCGGCTGGGTGACCGGGCTTGACGATGCCAGCGTCAAGGCGACGACATTCAACGGCATGCCCGCCGCAACGGCAAAGGCCAAGGCAGACCGCTGGGAGTTCGATATCTTCGTCGTGAATTCCGGCGACCGCATCTATCGCTTCCTGACCGCCGCGCCCACGGGCAGCACGGCATTGATGCCGGCGGCGCAGACGGTGACGCAGAGCTTCCATCTGCTGACGGCGCAGGAAAAGGCCAACATCAAGCCGCTGCGGATCCGCGTTGTCACGGTCAAGCCGGGCGATACGCTTGCCAGCCTCTCCAGCCAGATCATGGGTACGGACCGCAAGCTGGATCTCTTCCGGCTGATCAATGCTCTGCCGCCCGGCGGCACGGTTTCCGTCGGCGACAAAGTGAAAATCATCAGCGAATAACAAAAAAGCCCGGTAAAACCGGGCTTTTTGTTGAAAGGGATGAACCCGCTATTATGCGGCTTCTTCCTGCTCGTCTTCAACGGACATGTCCGCATCAGCTTCAGCTTCGGCTTCTTCAGTCTTCGCGCCGCGCTTGGGACCTTTGGCGAGATTGACTTCGATCAGGCGGACGGCTTCCGTTTCCGACATCTTGTTGACGGCGGAAATTTCACGGGCCATGCGGTCGAGCGCTGCTTCATAGAGCTGGCGTTCGGAATAGGACTGCTCAGGCTGATTGTCGGCACGGAAAAGATCGCGGACAACTTCCGAAATGGAAATCAGATCGCCGGAATTGATCTTTGCATCATATTCCTGCGCCCGGCGGGACCACATGGTGCGCTTGATGCGGGCACGTCCCTGAACAACCTTCAGGGCACGGTCGACATAATCTGTTTCTGAGAGTTTGCGCATACCAATGGCGGTTGCCTTGGCAACCGGTACCTTCAAGCGCATCTTGTCCTTCTGAAAGTCAATCACGAAAAGCTCGAGCTTGTGGCCCGCAACTTCCTGCTCTTCGATATTGACGATCTGGCCTACGCCGTGAGCCGGATATACAATAAACTCACCCGTCTTGAATCCGATACGCTGGGCGGTCTTCTTCTGCGGAACTGCTGTCATGCGCTTCATTACTCCCTGCTGCGCCCGGCAAAACGCACCGGTTAAACCAATCACTGGAAACCGGAACCCGGTTTGTCGGCCGTCAATATTTTCACGCAAAGCAATCCGGACCAAACAGCAGGACGGGTCACAATCAAAGAACCTCAACCTGAACTGTTAAGTCCGGAAAAAATCTAGCCGATTGGTGATTTATGCTTTAGCGCCACGAAATTGACGTCCAATGATCAACATATCGCGGCACCATAACACGAAAAGTGATCAGAATCAACTTTTGCTGCACAAGCGCAAACTAAACGCATTGCAAGACTTGATTTTCAGGGCAAATCAGTCTTGTGGCACGCGAATAAGTTTAGTCGCCTTCGCCCGGTTCCGGTGAGAAGTACTTCTCGAGCTTACCGGTGACGCCGTCCATTTCCTTGGCATCGCTGGGCGCATCTTTCTTCGCCGAAATATTCGGCCATTTTTCCGCATATTCCGAGTTCAGCTGCAGCCAGCTGTCAAGACCCGGCTCGGTATCCGGCTTGATGGCCTCCGCAGGGCATTCGGGTTCGCACACGCCGCAATCGATGCACTCATCCGGATGGATGACGAGCATGTTCTCACCTTCGTAAAAACAATCGACCGGACAGACCTCAACGCAATCCATATATTTGCAGCGGATGCAATTGTCGGTCACAACATATGTCATTTACTGGCTCCTGAAGACACCATAGTCAGCGTGTCAGCGGTTGAGGTAACGATTTGGCACCGGCCTGACAAGAGGGGAAAACGGACTGCGGCACCAGAACGCGGCCCGGAAAATCTCGACGTGCAAAGGGATTGTCTTCATCACATCAGGACCGAGCCATTGTCCAAGTCCGCAGCGTGCCATTCATCGCATCGCGATGGTCCGCCGACAAGCAACCATCATCTCCCAATATAGGCATTCCGGAAATAATATTTTAGCCCGGCCGACCATTTTGGAGATAATTTCGATATTTCCATGTTTTTCATCGCAAACTAATCTTCGGAGCCGTCAGGCCGGCCCTTCATCAGCCGGTCGACATCCCGCCGCTCGCGCTTCGTGGGCCGGCCGCTGCCCGCGTCGCGCCTGGGCAGCATGTCAAGGCGGCTCACGGCATCCTTTGGCGGCGGCGGCGGAGAAATGTCCTCGTACAGCGCGCGCGCCTCCTCGGCGGGTCCGCGCCGGGTACCGCCGGACAGGACTTTGTAAATGAGAATGCGCCGGTCCAGCGTGATCGTCAGCACATCACCGGGTTTGACCCCGTGTGATGGCTGGTCGATCTTGTCCTTGTTGACCCGGACGTTGCCGCCCGATGCCAGTTTTGCAGCGAGGGAACGGGATTTGACCACCCGCGCGAAAAACAGCCACTTGTCGATGCGCTGCCTGTCGGTTCCCGTCATCTGGGGTCAGACCCTCACTTCTTCATCTGTTCCTTCAACGCCAGCAATTTGGCGAAGGGGGAGTCCATGTCGATCTTGACCGGACGTTCTTCCCGCTCCGGACGCTTGCCGTGATGCTGGGGCTTGCCGGAAGGCTTGCCGCCTTCCTGCCGGAAGCGCTCGCCACCGCCGGGCTTGCCGCCCTTGCCGCGGAACTCCTTGCGCTCACCGCGCTCACCCTGCGGACCGGCATTGCGGTTCGGACGGCTTTGCCGGTTTTGACGCTCCTCGCCCTGGCTGTCGCCGCTGCGGGCCTGCTGCTCGCGTCCGCCCTGGGGACGGCGGTTGTTGTTGCGGCCCTCGAAACGCGGTGCCTGGCGCCAGAGCAGCACCGGCTTGGGTGCGTCTTCTGCTGCCGGAGCGGCGGCGGTTTCAGCAACGGCTGCAGGCGCTTCCTCTGCAACCGCAACGGGCGCCGCAGCCTCGACAACCGGCTTGACGATCGGATCACCAACCGGTTCGGCCGCCGGGACTGATTTGGTGCCTTCTGGCGCGGTGCCCTGCGGCGCAGGCGCCTGGGCGACGGCATCGAGTTCGGCAACCTTGGCCGACACAACGGCAGCGTCGGTTGCTTCCGAGCGGTAGCCGAGATTCTTGAGGATTTCTTCCATGTCATCGGCAGTGGCGCCGAGAATGGACATCATCGCCGGCGTGACGACGAAACGCGTGCCGTCATAGGCACCGTCAGGCCGCGTTCCGCTTCCCGGCTTCCAGGCCAGCGCCGGACGGATGAGATCGGCCAGACGCTCGAGAATATCGATGCGCACGGCCCGGCGACCGAGCAGCCGGTAGCCGCCGAGGCGATAGAAGGCCGGATCGAAAGCGGGATCGGTGACAACCGATGTGCGGCCTGCGGACAGCACCTGCACGACGTCGCCATAGCCGGGGCGATCCCTGGCATCTTCCTTGAGCGCCCACAGCAGCGTCAGCAGACCCGCAGGCGCCGGTTTGAGCAATGCGGGCAGGAAGACGTGATAGGCGCCAAAGCGCACACCGAGGCGGCGCAGGGCAGCGCGCGAATCCTGATCGAGGCCGCGCACATCTTCCGCCACATCCCGGCGCTGCAGCACGCCGAAATTTTCGACCAGCTGGAACGCCAGTCCGCGGGTGATGCCGACCAGCGCATCGGCATTGGCAAGATCGACCAGCGGCTTGAGCACCGTATCCACATGATGGGCGAGGAAGCGGTCAACCCGCGCGGCGACCTTGTCGCGCGCCGGTCCCGTCAGCTGCTCGTCGGCCAGAAGCACCGCGCGGGGCTTCAGCGGCTGCTCGCCCGAGACGACCGAGGCGACCGGAGCGCCAATCCAGCGCAGCGTCCCGTCCGATCCCAGGGCGAAGTCGCCATTCGCGGAAGCGGCAAAACGCTCGGCGCGATTGTCGAACTCTGTCGCCAAGGCTTTTTGTGCGGCAGCCTTCACGGCTTTTGCATCGGTTCCATCGATCTGGCTGTCCGTAGTGAAACGGAATCCATCCAAACGTCCAACATGGTGCCCTTCGACAACAACGTCCCCGGCAGGGCTAATTTCGGCTTCTAGCATTGTATTCTCTCTCAGGCGCCTCATAAGCACGCTTGTCCTGCGGTCTACGAAGCGTTTCGTCAACCGTTCATGCAGTGCATCTGATAATCTGTCCTCAATTTCACGCGTCTTTTCTTGCCAATGTGCCTGATCTGCCAGCCATCCCGGCCGATGCGACACAAAAGTCCAAGTTCTGATCTGGGCAATCCGCCGCGACAAAGCATCGATATCGCCGTCGGTCGTATCAGCCCGGTGCACCTGTTCGCCCATGTACGTTTCGTTAACATGACCATGTTCGACGAGATCTGTATAGATCGATGCAATAATATCCGCATGCTGCGCCGGCGCAATTTTGCGGTAGTCCGGCAAGGCACAGGCATCCCACAGCAGCGCCACCCGTTCCGGCGTATTGGCCAGCGGCGCGATATCCGGGTCTTTCGACAGATAGTCGAGTGCCTGCTGATCCACCGCGGGCAGTGCCCGGGTCAATCCCTCCACCGGCGCGGGCGTGTCGATCGACCGCTTCAACGCGTCAAGGCTGGAGAAATCGAACCGGGCGGTGCGCCATTGCAAAATCTTGACGGAATCGAAGGCATGCGATTCCACCCGCTGCACCAGTTCCTCGGAAAAGCCCGATATCTGCCCGGTGACACCAAATGTACCGTCACGCAGGTGCCGCCCGGCCCGCCCGGCAATCTGGCCGATTTCGCCCGGCGACAGGTCTCGGAACTGATAGCCGTCAAACTTGCGGTCCTGGGCGAAGGCCACGTGATCAACATCAAGGTTGAGCCCCATGCCGATGGCGTCGGTGGCGACGAGATAATCCACATCGCCCGACTGATAGAGATCCACCTGGGCATTGCGGGTGCGCGGGCTCAGGGCACCCATGACCACGGCGGCGCCGCCATTCTGGCGGCGGATCAGTTCGGCGATGGAATAGACCTCCTCGGCAGCGAAGGCGACGATTGCGGTGCGCGGCGGCAGGCGCGTGATCTTCTTCGAGCCGGCATAGGTCAGGTTGGACAGGCGCGGACGCGTGACGACCGAAATGCCGCGCAGCAGCTTCTCCAATATGCCGCGCATGGTGGCCGCACCCAGCAGCAATGTTTCCTGACGGCCCCGCAAGTGCAGGATGCGGTCGGTGAAGATATGGCCGCGCTCCAGATCATTGGCGAGCTGGACCTCATCGATGGCGACGAAATCCATGTCGGTCTGGCGCGGCATCGCTTCGACGGTGCAGACCGCATAGCGTGCGCCAGGCGGCGATATCTTTTCTTCGCCCGTGATCAGCGCGACATTGGCAAGCCCCACCCGTTCGGCAACGCGGTTATAGACTTCGCGCGCCAGCAGGCGCAGCGGCAGGCCGATCATGCCGGTCTGGTGCGCCAGCATCCGTTCAATGGCGAGATGAGTCTTCCCCGTATTCGTCGGCCCCAGAACGGCGGTGACGTCACGGCCGCTCAGGATCAAGGGAAGTTCGGGAGTAGGCATAAGGTTCATCAAAAATATCCAACACCGGCACGACGGCCTTACCAGAACCAGCAAGGCATGCCGGGCATGCTCTATCCGATAGCACTATCGGTATCAGACAGAAAGTATGCGGCGACCTCAAGATAAACAATTGCGAACCGATTCACGGAGTGTTCCATTAAGAAATAGAACGCGAGCAGAACGAATCAGCGACGAATCAGCTATAGGACCAGATTCCTGCTTTGTTCACGGCCACATCTAGCTTTGCGGGGTATGAGTCGCACAAGATGCTGAATCGTCAAGGGCAGGATTTCATTGAATCCGTTCATCCGCATTAACCTTTGGCTTGCTGGCGCGAAAACCGACATTCCGGCGTCAACCGGTTTTTTGCCCGGTTAAGGAAATCGTAATATTTCCTTATAGTTAGTTAAGGAATCCGGGCTCCGCGCGTCCCGTTCCATTAACACTTCGATCAAAGGAAGAACGAATCAGCGACGAATCAGCGCTTTGCATTCTTTCCCGTTTTGTTCACGGCTACATCTTGTGCTGAAGGCGCGGGAGTCGCACCAATCACCGAACGCACGGGAAGGAAATAGGACAAGATTCAGGAAATGCCGTTAACCTTTGGCCGCGAGTATCGGGAATCGCTGCCGCACAAAACAAAACGCCGCCGACCGTTTCCGGCCCGCGGCGGCGTCTGATTTGCTTCCGATCAGCTGAAATATTGCCCGCCATTGGCGGTCAGCGTCGAACCGGTGATGAAACCGGCATCATCCGATGCGAGGAACACGACGCAGCGCGCGATTTCCTCCGGCTCCCCCAGACGTCCGACCGGGATTTGCGGAATGATGCGCTCGTTGAGCACCTTCTCATCGATGGCCCGCACCATTTCCGTTCCGATATAACCGGGGCAGATGGCATTGACCGTAATCCCCGCACGCGCGCCTTCCTGCGCCAATGCCTTGGTAAAGCCGATATCCCCGGCCTTGGCCGCGGAATAGTTGGCTTGTCCGGCCTGGCCCTTTTGCCCGTTGATCGAGGAAATATTGATGACGCGGCCGAATTTGCGGTCGCGCATGCCCGTCCATACCGGATGGGTCATGTTGAACAGGCCGGTCAGATTGGTGTTGATCACTTCGCCCCATTGACCTGGGGTCATCTTGTGAAACATGGCGTCGCGGGTGATGCCCGCATTGTTGACCAGTACGGCGACGGGGCCGTGATCAGCCTCGATCCTGGCAATACCGGCAGCGCATTCTTCATAGTTGGAAACATCCCACTTGTAGGTGGCAATGCCGGTTTTTTCCGTGAATTTCTTCGCCGCGTCGTCATTGCCGGCGTAATTTGCCGCGACCTTGTACCCCGCCGCTTTCAGGGCCACGGAAATGGCTGCGCCGATACCCCGTGTTCCACCCGTGACGATTGCCGTTTTGGTCATATTTCCCCTCCCTAATTCATGTTGGATCAAAGTTAGTGTTGTTGAAAAAGAGACGTGGCAGCAGCCTGGAAATTTAGTGCTGCCAGAGCACGGGTCCGGCAAACGCCGGACCCGTGTTCATTCTTGCAAGATCAGTCCTTGACGCGCTCAACGCACAGCGCAATGCCCATGCCGCCGCCAATGCACAGCGTGGCAAGGCCTTTCGTGCCGTTGCGGCGCTTCAATTCATAAAGCAGCGTGTTGAGCACCCGGGCACCGGAAGCGCCGATCGGATGACCGATGGCAATGGCACCGCCATTGACATTGACGATATCGGGATTGAGCCCGAGATCCTTGTTGACGGAAAGCGCCTGCGCCGCGAAGGCTTCGTTGGCTTCGACCAGATCAAGGTCCTCCACCTTCCATCCAGCTTTTTCCAATGCCTTGCGCGAGGCGGGGATTGGACCTGTCCCCATGATGGCAGGGTCGACACCGGCCGTTGCCCAGGAGACGATGCGCGCCAAGGGCTTGACGTTGCGGCGCTTGGCCTCGTCTTCGCTCATGAGCACCACGGCCGCCGCGCCGTCATTGAGGCCCGAGGCATTGCCTGCGGTAACGGTGCCTTCCTTGTCGAAAGCGGGCTTCAACTTGGTAAGAGAGTCAAGCGTCGCGCCATGGCGGATATACTCGTCATCGGCAACGACCACGTCGCCCTTGCGGGTCTTGACCGTGAACGGCACGATTTCATCCTTGAACTTGCCCGCCTTCTGCGCGGCTTCCGCCTTGTTCTGGGAGCCAAGGGCGAACTTGTCCTGGTCTTCGCGGGTGAACTGCCACTTGCGGGCGATGTTCTCGGCCGTATTGCCCATGTGGTAGCCATGGAAAGCGTCGGTCAGGCCATCCTTGATCATCGTATCGATCATCTTGAAATCGCCCATCTTCACGCCGCCGCGCAGGTGCGCGCAATGCGGCGCCATCGACATGGACTCCTGTCCGCCCGCCACGATGATGTCGGCATCGCCGGTCGCGATCTGCTGCATGCCGAGCGCCACGGCGCGCAGGCCGGAACCGCAGAGCTGGTTGAGCCCCCAGGCCGTCGCCTCCTGCGGAATGCCAGCCTCCATGGCCGCCTGGCGGGCCGGGTTCTGCCCTTCACCAGCGCCGAGCACCTGGCCCATGATCACTTCATCGACATCGGCACCATCGACACCGGCGCGGCTCAGCACTTCCTTGATCACCGCAGCGCCGAGTTCATGGGCCGGGACGTTGGCAAAAGCACCGTTGAACGAACCCACGGGGGTTCGCGCTGCACTGGCGATAACGATGGATTGGGTCATGGACGTCTCCTTGTCATTGAGATGCTGAATTCATTCAGCTTGGCTTCCCGAACAGAATTCCCTCCCTGCGTCAGTTTGACAAGGGGCATTCGCCGCGAAGCCAAATTTATCGCCCGCAGGGCCGAGAAAGGCTGGAATGATCTGCGCGATGGATGCGGCGCACAAATCACTTTGATTTGCGCCGCTTTCCCCCTATCCTCGCTGGCATATCAGTAAGCGGGCACGCAAATTCAGACCATTTGAGTCTGATGACATGAGTTGGGGAGTTCTCTGATGGCAGCAAAAACCGGCGACGTCGTCATTAAAAAATATGCCAACCGGCGCCTCTATAATACCGGCACGAGCACCTATGTGACGCTGGAAGACCTCGCCGAGATGGTAAAGCGCAATGAGGATTTCACCGTTCAGGACGCCAAGACCGGCGAAGACATCACCCATTCCGTCCTGACCCAGATCATCTTCGAACTGGAAAACAAGGATGGGCAGAACATGCTGCCGATTCCGTTCCTGCGCCAGCTCATCGCCTATTACGGCGACCAGATGCAGGTGGTGCTGCCGACATTCCTCGAACAGTCCATGAGCGCCTTTGCCAAGGAACAGGAACGCATGCGTGAGCAGCTTTCCGCCGCCTTCGGCAAGTCGCCGATCGACATGATGAATATCAGTGCGCCGGTCAAGCTCGTTGAGGAGCAGGTTCGCCGCAACACCGAAATGCTGCAGCATGCCATGCGGATGTTCACGCCGTTCCCGCTCAACAAAACGGCCGGAGCGGCCGAGGCCGACGAAACACCCGCCGCCGAAACCGCCAAGAAGGACACCGGGCTGGACGAACTGAAAGAACAGATCGCCGCCATGCAGCGCAAGCTCGATTCCCTCGACAAATAATCCAGGCCAGATCCGTTTTGACTGAGCATCCGGCTCGCACGGCGGATCGGCTTTTCCTGTTTTATGACCATACGAACCCAAGAGGATACCATGGCTCAACTCTCACTTTCCAAAGCCAACACCATCATCAAGGCAGCGCTTGCCAAGGCCACCGAGGCAGGCATGCGTCCGCTCTCCGTTGCCGTGCTCGATGCCGGCGGCCACCTCAAGGCCTTCCAGAAGCAGGACGGCGCCTCGCTGCTGCGCTTCGAGATCGCTTTCGGCAAGGCATTTGGCGGCCTGTCCATCGGCACCGGCTCGCGCACCGTTGAAAAATTCGCCAAGGAACGCCCGCATTTCGTCGAGGGGCTGGTGGCAGCATCGGGCGGACGCGTCATCCCGGTGGCAGGCGGCGTTCTCATCAAGAACGCCAAGGGAGAGATTCTCGGCGCGGTCGGCATCACCGGCGATACATCCGACAATGACGAGATTGCCGCTGTCGCCGGGATTCAGGCGGCCGGTTTCATCGCCGACGGCGGCCAGGGCTGACCGCTAGCCCCGTTCTGGAACAGCGCAGCGGCGCTACAGGCGTGTCCCGGCGAACAGCCGGGGCGCAATGAAATCAACGAACACCCGCAGCTTCGGCGACAGATGCCGGTTTGAAGGCCAGAGCACCCAGAACTGGCCTGTCTGCACCAGACAGTCGTCAAGCAGCGTGTGCAGATCACCCGCCTTCACCGCATCGGCCACCAGGAAGTCCGGCATATAGGCAATGCCGAGGCCGCGGACCGTCGCGCCATAAAGCGCTTCCATATTGTTGCATACCAGCGCCGGGGGCAGATGCAGGTCAACGTCCGGGGCTGCTCCTCCCATGACCCAGTCCTGCAACTTGCCGCTTGTCGGGAAACGGTAGCGCAGACAGGCGTGATGCTGCAGGTCGCGCAATTCCCTCGGTCTGCCGCGCCTCTGCAGATAGGCTGATGACGCGGCAAGCACCTGCCGGAACGGACCGAGCCGGCGCGCCATCAGCGATGAATCCGGCAAATCTCCACTGCGAATGACGGCATCGAACCCTTCTTCGATCACATTGACGATCTGGTCGTTGAAATCGAGATCAAGCTCGATTTCCGGATAGAGCTGTTCGAATTCAGGCAGATGCGGCAGCAGGAAACGGTAGCCGATCGTCGGCAGGCTCACACGCAAGCGCCCGCGCGGCGCTTCCTTGGTGCGCGACAGCATGGATTCCGCATCATTGAGATCATCAATGATGCGGCGGCAGCGCTCATAGAACAGCTGCCCCTCCGCCGTGAGGCTGATGCGGCGCGTGCTGCGCTGGAATAGGCGCACATCCAGGTTCTGCTCCAGCCGGGCAATCGTTTTTCCAACCGCCGAAGCGGAAATACCCAGCGACCGGCCAGCCGCAACGAAACTCAGCGTTTCTGCGGACCGCACGAAAGCAAACAAACCATTCAGATTATCCATGGTCCCTCTATTAGAGAAATATTGTCCGCTATCTCGGGATATATGGCGCAATTTTCAATGATTAAAGCCTGTGTATCATGAATTCGACCATTCCCTCCCACATTTAGATACCGCAGGTGAAAAATGACTGCCCACACACATCCGCACGGTACAGCGGAGAAGCTGATGATTCTGACCGCTGTCTGCCTGGCGGCCCTCGCCATGCCCGTCAGCTTTACCGGCCCTGCCGTCGCACTTCCCGCCATTGCCCGCGCCCTTGGCGGCAGCCCGGTCGAACTCAACTGGGTTACCAATGGCTTCATGCTGGCCTTCGGCAGCAGCCTGATGGCGGCGGGCGCGCTCGCCGACAATTACGGGCGCAAACGCGTCTTCCTGACAGGCCTTGCGCTTTTTGCCGTTTTCTCGCTGGCGCTGTCGCTTGTCACCAGCCTTGTCTGGTTCGACATCATGCGTGCCGCACAGGGGCTTTCGAGTGCCCTCGCCTTTTCCGGCGGCATGGCCGCGCTCGCCCAGGAGTTCGACGGACAGGAACGCACGCGCGCCTTCAGCATGATCGGCATCACATTCGGCATTGGCCTGTCCTTCGGACCGATTCTCTCGGGAACGCTGATCAGCCATTTCGGCTGGCAGGCGGCTATCCTCGTCACGCTGCCGATCACCCTTGTCGCGTTTGGCCTTGGTGTTTTCCGGCTACGGGAATCGCGTGACCCCGGCGCAAGGGGCATCGACTGGCCGGGCGCCATCAGCTTCACGCTGGCACTGACGCTGCTCACATGCGGCATATTGCAGGCGCCGGATATCGGCTGGGGGCACCCGCTCGTCATCGGCATGCTCGCCGCTGCCCTCATCGTGTTCGGTCTCTTCGCGATCATCGAACAGCGCGCGGCACGGCCGATGCTGGACCTCAGCCTGTTTCGCTACCCGCGTTTTGTCGGCGTGCAGATCCTCGCGGCGGCTCCCGCCTATTCCTTCGTCGTCCTGCTGATTCTCCTGCCCATCCGCTATATCGGCGTGGAGGGCTTCAGCGAGGTTCAGACCGGGCAGATGATGATTGCCCTGTCGGGGCCGCTGCTCATCGTGCCGTTTCTGGCAGCGCTGCTCACGCGCTGGTTCTCCGCCGCGATCCTGTGCAGTGCCGGTCTTCTCCTCTCGGCAGGCGGACTGTTCTGGCTCAGCCGCTGCATGCCGGGCCAGCCGGTGGAACTGACACTTCCGGCATTGGTCCTGATCGGCTTTGGCATCAGCCTGCCCTGGGGATTGATGGATGGCCTCGCCGTCAGCGTCGTCCCTAAGGAGCGGGCCGGCATGGCAACGGGTATTTTCAGCACCACGCGCATTGCCGGCGAAGGCATTGCCCTTGCCATTGTCAGCGCCCTGCTTACCGCGCTTCTCAACTGGAAATTGGGTACGGGCCCTGATGTCGCGCAGGCCGCCCAGAAGCTGGCAACCGGCAATATCGCCTCAGCCATGGGCCTGTTGGGTCCGGTCAGCCCGCAAGCCATATTGCAGACCTATGGCGAAGCCTTCGGCCAGCTCCTGCAGATTCTGGCGCAGATCACCGTCGTGACGGCGCTCGCCATCTTCATCGTCATGCGCATACCGGACAAGGCGGCCATCGCCGCCTGACCGGCCTGCCCATATCAAACCCCGGCAGATGGCTCATCTGCCGGGGTTTTTGCATGGTATCAGCGAAAGTTGACGTCGCGCCCGGCAGAGCGCAGCGAAACGGTGAAACCGGCGAGAATATCGAAGAAGGCCATTGCCATCAGAATGAAGAACAGTGAATGCGAGGCACTGGGAACCAGAAGGAATTCCACCAGGAATGCCACGAAGACGAAGGTCGACAGGAGATGGTCAACCACCGAGGCATTGCTTGTGCGCGTCGACTTCATGATCTCGAAGAACAGCAGCGCCAGCGACAGCACGATCATCAGATCGCCCAGTGTCATCCGCCATACGCCGCCCGACAGCATCTGCATGGAATAGAGCTGCGTGGCCCACGGATCGGCGCCGCCGATACCCGTCAATCCGGCAACCACCAGATTGAACACAACAAGCGGCACGATCATCAATGGAATATTGGAAATCACGGCATCTGTCTCCCATCAGCATGTCATAAACAAAAAAGACCGGCACAAGGCCGGTCCTCTTTATCACGAAATCCAGGAAGGGATCAGCCTTCTTTCGGCGTCAGAACCTGACGGCCGCGATACATGCCGGTCTTCAGATCGACATGGTGCGGACGGCGCAGTTCGCCTGAATTCTTGTCTTCGACATAAGTCGGGGCCTTCAGCGCGTCGGCGGAGCGGCGCATGCCGCGCTTCGACGGAGAAGTTTTTCTTTTAGGTACAGCCATTGTTCCTGCTCCAGTAATCAGTCAAAATCCGGCGCTGGCCCGATCGAGCCTGTCACAATGGACAAAATTCCGGAAAGTTCGGCTGGGGCTATACACGTCTTGAGAGCTTTTGACCAGCATGAGTCGCATATTTTTTGTCGCAAATGCCGATATGCCGGGATTTGCGCCGCGAGAGGGTCTATTTGACACAACCAATATACGCACCGGCGCCGCGCGCACGCCGTTCGTTGAGCCTTGCCAGTGTCTGCAAACCCCGGCCCGGCCGCGCCGGATTGCGTGCAATCGGGTTGGGCAGGGTTACCGCCAGAAACGCCGCCTGGCGCGGCGTCAGCCTTGCCGCACTGACCTTGAAATGATGCTGCGCCGCCGCCTCGATGCCGTAGATGCCTGGCCCCCACTCGGCAATATTCAGGTAGATTTCCATCACCCGCCGTTTGGTCAGGATCAGATCGGTCATCATCGCCAGCGGCATTTCCAGGCCCTTGCGGATGAAGGACCGGCTGTTCCACAGGAACAGGTTCTTGGCGGTCTGCATGGTGATCGTCGACGCGCCGCGCGTCTGCTCGCCATCCATGGCATCGGACATGACCAGGTTCATCGCATCCCAGTCGACGCCGGAGTGAAAGCAGAACCGCGCATCCTCCGACATCATGACGGAATGCACCAGCACCGGGGAAATCTCGTCCAAGGACACCCAGCGCCGATCATAACCGGAAAAGGTCACGAGGTCCTTCACCATCAAGGTGGAAACCGGATGCACGAATGGCAGCCGGTACAGGCTGAGCAGGATGATGGGGATCATCATCAGGATGATGCCCGCCAGAATCAGGTAGCGCGCGATGCGCCCCAAAGGCGAGCCGCCCGGACTGACCAGATAGCCTCCGCCTTTTTTGTTTCTGACCAGAACCCGTGTCACACCCGCCGCCTGCGTTGAAAACCCATCATGGACATAGAGCAACGATCCGCCAAAGGGAACCATTTCCATGTCTTTGCGGCCATGTTCACAATGACAACAAGGCAAAAATGCAAAAGCAGCACATCTAATCATTGACCGGACGGCGATTTTTCGCTCATTGCCAGATCATGATGACCGATCAAGACACTTCCCTGTTTCAAATGACATTGCTGCATCGCGCCGCCGCGGTGGAAGCGCTGCTGACAGACCTGCTCTCGGATCAGCCGCAAGATGGCGAGATCAGCCGTCCGCCGCGCCTCATGGCAGCCATGCGGCACGGCGTTCTCAATGGCGGCAAGCGTCTGCGCCCCTTCCTCGTCATGGAAAGCGCAGCCCTCTTCGGCGCCGGCACCCCTGCGGCATTGCGGGTAGCAGCAGCGCTCGAATGCATCCACAGCTATTCGCTCGTGCATGACGATCTTCCGGCCATGGACAATGACGATATGCGCCGCGGCCAGCCGACGGTGCATCGCAAGTTCGACGAGGCAGCGGCAATCCTCGCGGGGGACAGCCTCCTGACCTATGCCTTCGAACTGATTGCAGCCGAGGCGACGGAGCTTGATCCCGGCGCCAAGGTTGCATTGGTAACGGCTCTGGCACGCGCTGCGGGCATCGGCGGCATGACCGGCGGCCAGGCGCTTGATCTGGAAGCGGAAAAGGTCAAGCCCGACGAGGCCGGCATCATCCGCCTGCAGGCCATGAAAACCGGCGCGCTGATCCGTTTCGCCTGCGAAGCCGGTGCCGTGATCGGCAATGCCAACCCTGAGGATCGCGAACGGCTGGCGGAATATGGTTCGGCCATAGGCCTGGCCTTTCAGCTGGCCGACGATCTGCTCGATGTCACCGCCGATGCCGCCCACATGGGCAAAGCCACCGGCAAGGATGCGGCAGCGGGCAAGGCCACGCTGGTTTCGCTGCACGGGATCGACTGGACAAAACGCCAGTTAAGCGGACTGGTGGCACAGGCCGAGGAACTGCTTGCGCCTTTCGGCGAAAAAGCTGCCCTGCTCAAGCAGGCCGCACGCTTCATCGCCGAGCGGCAGAGCTAGACTCTATTCGGCTGCGTGCGAGCCTGCGCCCTGGCCGAAGCGGTTTTCGATATAATCGGCAACCATCTTCTGGAATTCCTTGGCAATGCCCGCACCGCGCAGGGTCGCCACTTTCTTGCCGTCGACAAAGACCGGGGCCGTCGGCGTTTCTCCGGTTCCCGGCAGTGAAATGCCGATATCGGCCATCTTGGATTCACCCGGCCCATTGACGATACAACCCATCACCGCAACATTGAGCGCTTCAACGCCGGGATATTTCTCGCGCCAGACCGGCATGTTGTCGCGAATATCGCTCTGGATCGACTGCGCCAGTTCCTGAAACACCGTCGACGTGGTCCGCCCGCAACCGGGACAGGCCGCGACAATCGGAATGAACTGGCGAAAGCCCATGGTCTGCAGCAATTCCTGCGCCACCTGCACTTCGCGCGTCCGGTCACCGTTCGGTTCCGGTGTCAGCGATATGCGGATCGTATCGCCGATACCCTGCTGCAGGAGAATGCCGAGCGCCGCCGAGGAGGCAACGATGCCCTTGGAGCCCATGCCGGCTTCGGTAAGGCCGAGATGCAGCGCATGATCGCAGCGCCGCGCCAGCTCCGCATAAACCGCAATCAAATCCTGCACCTGGCTGACCTTGGCTGAAAGGATGATCTTGGAGCGTGGCAGGCCGATTTCTTCGGCCAATTGCGCGGAAATCAGCGCGGACTGGACAATGGCCTCGCGCGTCACCTGTTCCGCCGTCAGGGGCGCGCCGGCCGCGTGGTTCTGGTCCATCAGCGCCGTCAGCAGTTCCTGATCGAGCGAACCCCAGTTGACGCCGATACGCACCGGCTTGTCGTAGCGGATCGCCATTTCGATGATGGCGCCGAACTGCGCATCCTTCTTGTCCTTGAAACCGACATTGCCCGGGTTGATGCGGTATTTCGCCAGCGCTTCGGCGCAGGCCGGGTGGTCGGCCAGCAGCTTGTGACCGATATAGTGGAAATCGCCGACCAGCGGCACGTTCAGGCCAAGCCGGTCCAGTCTCTCGCGGATTTTCGGCACGGCAGCGGCGGATTCATCCCGGTCAACGGTGATACGGACGATCTGCGATCCGGCATGGAAAAGGGCGGCGACCTGCGCCACGGTGCCGTCCACATCGGCCGTATCCGTGTTGGTCATCGACTGCACGACGACAGGCGCGCTTCCACCAACCATGACCCCGCCCACATCGACGCCAACGGAGGCGCGGCGGGCAAAGGGCTGCGAATAATAGTCAGACATTGTCAAACTCCAGATATTCCCTTCACGTGGCGCAGGGAACGCCTTGTGTCAACACCATGTGACATGAACGCGGCAAATTCAAAGCAAATGCGCTTTCCGATCACGGCACAGTGAAGCGTATGACAAAGTGTTCACGTTCCAAAGCTGGTAATCTTGCTGCAATGCAATATATTCCACACGCCTTCAACACGGTTGTTAAACCAAAGGAAGTTTCTCATGGCCAAGAAGACCGCAGTCGTCACAGGTTCCAACTCCGGCATCGGACTGGGTTCCGCCCACGCGCTCGCAGCGGCGGGTTACAATGTGGTGATCAATTCCTTCACCGACCGTCCGGAAGATCACGATCTTGCCAAGGAGATCGCCGCACAGCATGCCACGGGCGTTGCCTATATCAAGGCCGACATGTCCAAGGGGGATGAATGCCGCGCCCTGATCGACCAGGCCGCCGCGACATTCGGCAGCGTCGATGTGCTGGTCAACAATGCCGGCATCCAGTTTGTCGCGCCGGTCGACGAATTCCCGGCGGAAAAATGGGATGCGATCATCGCCATCAACCTGACCTCGGCGTTCCATACCACCGCTGCCGCGCTTCCCTATATGAAGAAGGCCGGCTGGGGCCGTATCATCAATATCGCCTCGGCCCATGGTCTGCGCGCATCGCCGTTCAAATCGGCCTATGTGGCAGCCAAGCACGGCATTCTCGGACTGACCAAAACCGTCGCGCTTGAGGTGGCGGAAAAACACATCACCAGCAATGCCATCTGCCCCGGCTATGTCCTGACACCACTTGTCGAAGCCCAGATCCCCGACCAGATGAAGGCGCACAACATGGACCGCGAAACGGTCATCCGCGACGTCATGCTGGACAGGCAGGCAACCAAGGAATTCGCCACGGTCGACCAGATCGGCGCAACGGTGGTGTTCCTCGCCAGCGATGCGGCGGCGCAGATCACCGGCACATCCATTTCCGTCGATGGCGGCTGGACGGCGCAGTGATGAATCACAAACCCAAAGTCATCAACATCGCACTGCAGGGCGGCGGCTCGCATGGCGCTTTCACCTGGGGCGTTCTCGACCGCATTCTCGAAGATGGCCGCCTGACCATCGAGGGCATATCCGGCACCAGCGCCGGTGCCATGAATGCTGTCGCGCTGGCTGATGGCTGGAGCCGCAACGGTCCCGACGGTGCCCGCGAGAAGCTCTATGAGTTCTGGCGAGCGGTGGGCCGCACCGGGCAGTTCAGCCCGGTTCAGCGCACGCCGTGGGACCGTTTCTTCGGCAACTGGTCCGTCGAAAACGGCGTCGGGTACAATCTGTTCGAACAGTTCTCGCGCATGTTTTCGCCCTATGAGTTCAATCCGTTCAACCTCAACCCGCTGCGGGATGTGGTCGAGCGCGAGATTGATTTCGACCGGGTGAAAGCCTGTTCGGCGCTCAAGCTGTTCATTTCCGCCACCAATGTGGAAAGCGGCCGCCTACGGGTCTTCTCGCAGTCGGAACTCAACGCCGACGTGGTGATGGCATCTGCCTGCCTGCCCTATATTTTCCAGGCGGTGGAGATTGAAGGCGAGCCTTACTGGGATGGCGGTTATGGCGGCAATCCGGCGCTCTATCCCTTCTTCTATTCGACCAAGAGCGAAGATCTGCTGCTTATCCAGATCAACCCGATCGAACGGCGCGGCGCACCGAAGACGGCCCGCGAAATCACCGACCGTATCGACGAGATCACCTTCAACGCAGCGCTCCTGCGCGAATTCCGTTCGATTGCCTTCGTCAATTCGCTGATCGATGCGGGGCGGATCGAACATGGCGAATACAAGCATATCCGCATGCACCGGATCGATGCCGATGTGGCACTGGCCGGCCTGGCGGCCTCGTCGAAGATCAATGCGGAATGGGCCTTTCTTGAATATCTGCGCGACCTCGGCCAGGCCGCGGCCGATGACTGGCTGGAAGAGCATTTCGATGCGGTGGGCGAAAACGCGACACTCGATCTCTCCGGTGAGCTTTCTCCCGAGATGAATGTCGGCCTGAAAGCCCACAAGGCCGGACGGCGGGTAACCGACTTCCTCCTGCAGCGCAAGAAACCTGCTATCGCGGCGCGGCGCCGGGCATAAATCAGCTGTCCGGATTTTCGTTGCGGTCGGCACTGGCGGCAAGATTGGCCATCAGGAAGACCACGATGAGCAGGCAGGCGAGCACCATATAGACCGGAGCGAAACCCGTGCGCCCGCCGACAAAGCCGATTGCCGAGGGCGCGACCAGAATGCCGGAATAACCCATCAGCGTGACGAGGCTGAGGGCAACGCCCGACGAGGTTCCCTTCTGGTTGCCCGCAGCCGAGAAGGCGATGGGCACCATGTTGGCAATGCCCAGCCCCGCAAAAGCGAAGGCGAGAATAGCGATCCAGGGGCTTGGCGCAAGGCTTGCAACCAGCATGCCCGATGCACCAATGAGCGCGGAGATGCGCAATGTCTTCACCGCACCGAAACGGTTGCGCACGCCATCGCCCAAAAAGCGCATGACGGACATCGTTCCCGAAAATGCCGCGAAGGCAAATCCGGCCGTGGCAATATCGGCACCGCGCTCCTGCTTGAGATAGAGGGCCGCCCAGTCAAGCACGGAGCCTTCGGGAACCATGGAGAAAAGCGCCATGATACCGATGAGGTAAATCAGCGGGTTGGTCGGGAAAGCCAGCTTGCCCTTCTTCTCGTGCACCACCGGCGCATCTTCGGTGATCATGAAGCGGAATGCGGCAAGCCCGAGAACAACGGCAATGGCGGTGACCACCGTTGCATGAACAAGATGACCCTGTGCTTCGATGAGCAGACCGCCAAGCGCGCCCCCGGCAAAGCCGCCAAGGCTCCAGAAGCCGTGCGAGGACGACATGACGGCGCGCGACAGTTTTTTCTCCACCTCCACGGCATTGGCATTCATGGCCACATCCATGCCGCCGATGACGGCACCGAAGAGGAAAAGCGCAGGCGCAGCAATGTAGACATTCGGAGCCAGCGCCACCAGGAGCAGGGAAAAGCTGCAGAAGATGGCAAAACCCTTGACCACCGCGCGCGAGCCATACCGGCCAATGAGGTAGCCGCACCAGGGCATGGCTGCCAGGGCACCAAGGCCGAAGACCAGGATCATCAGGCCGAGCGTGAATTCGCTGATGTGCAGGCGGGTCATGAACACGGGGATCTGCGGCGCCCAGCTGCCGACGAGAAAACCATTGAAGAAGAAGGCGCTGGCAACCGCCCAGCGGCCATAGACGGCTTTCTTCCGGTAGAGCGAGGCATCCATAATTTTATCACCAGCTTGAATTTCGGACAGGATGGACATCACGCGGCATGTCCATCGGCAATGACGACTTCGACCCCCGCGCCGCGAATCCGCTCCACGATCGACGGATCGGCGGTTCTGTCGGTAATCAGCGTTGAAATGGCCGAGATGGGTGCGATGGCAAAGGGCGCCTGCTTCAGCAGCTTTTCAGCCGTGGCAAGCAGCATTACTTCATTGCTTGCCTTGCTCATGGCCAGTTTCAGGTGCGCATCCTCGTAGTTCTCGGCACGCAGTGTCAGACTCTCATCGATGGCGCAGGCGCCGAGCACGCAGTAATCGACATGCATGAGCTGCACTTCGGCAAGGGGCGACTGCCCGATGACGCTGCGGGTGAAGCGGTTCAGCGTGCCGCCGAGGAGAATAACCTCGCATAGGGGATGGTCGAGAGCGGCCGAGGCAATATCCGGCGAACTCGTGATAATGCGCATTTGCAGGTTGACCGGAAGGGCGCGCACAAACTCGAGCACCGTCGTGCTCGAATCGAGAAGCATGGTGGAATTCGGGGCAATTCGTTCGGCGGCAACGGCGGCCACCGCCTTTTTACCGGCCGTTTCATCCCTGGCGCGCTGCTGAAAGCTGCGAAAGCTCGAACTGCTGCGCGCTGCACCGCCGTGAAAGCGCTGGACAAGCCCTGCTTCGGACAACTCGCGCAAATCCCGGCGTATGGAATCTTCCGACACCCCGAATTCCGCCGCGACGGCATTCGCCAGGATGCGGCCGGATTCATTGACCCGTTTGAGGATCATGTCCTTGCGTTCGTCCGGCGACAGGTCTTTGCTCATTATGGACATATCCTGCACATGCGCGCTCACAATCCGCATCGGCTGCGGACCTCAGGACCCGACCATACTTCGCATATGCGCATTGTTCAATGCCTGTTTATGCCGATATGCGCATAAACAGGCACGGATATGTTCCATCAGGCAATGGCCAGATGGCCTTACTCGTAGACGGCGAGCAGATCCTTGGCATCGATCTGGTCGCCGGCGCGAACCAGAATTTCAGCCAGCGTCCCGTCGCGCTCGGCACGCAGGGCCGTTTCCATCTTCATCGCCTCGATGGAGAGAAGCACGTCACCCGCATTGACCCTCTGGCCGACTGCAACACCCACGGTGGACACAATGCCCGGCATCGGCGCACCGACATGCTTGTCATTGCCAAGCTCTGCCTTGCGGCGCACCCCGGCGCTGCCCGCCCGGGTGCGGTCAGGCACCTTCACGCGGCGCGGCTGGCCGTTCATTTCGAAGAACACGGTGACCATGCCCTTGTCATCCGGCTCGCCCACTGCCTGATTGCGCACCACCAGCGTCTTGCCGCGCTCGATATCGAGAAAGACTTCCTCTTCCTGCGCCAGACCATAGAAGTAGACATGCGTCGGCAGGACACTCGTCGGACCGTAGGTGCCGTGTGTCACGGCAAAATCGGTGAACACTTTCGGATACATCAGATAGGAGGCAAATTCCTGATCGCTGACCTTGCGCTCCAGCTTTTCCTCGATGTCCTTGCGCTCGGCCACGAGATCGGCCGGCGCCAGGAGCGAGCCGGGCCGCTCGGTGAAGGGCTTTTCGTCCTTCAAAATCTTCTTCTGGATATCTTTGGGCCAGCCCTTCGGCGGTTGGCCGAGATCCCCGCGCATCATCGAAACCACCGAATCCGGGAAGGAAATATCCTTGTCCGGGTTTTTCACGTCGGCGACGGACAAATCCTGACTGACCATCATCAGTGCCATGTCGCCCACGACCTTGGATGACGGTGTGACCTTGACGATATCGCCAAACATCTGATTGACGTCGGCATAGGCCTGGGCGACTTCGTGCCAGCGCGTTTCAAGGCCGAGCGAGCGCGCCTGTTCCTTCAGGTTGGTGAACTGGCCGCCCGGCATCTCGTGCAGATAGACTTCCGACGCCGGTCCCTTCAGATCGCTTTCGAATGCCGCATATTGGGTGCGGACCGCCTCCCAGTAGAACGAGATGCGGCGGATCCATTCCGGATCAAGTCCGGGATCGCGCTCAGTGCCTTTGAGGGCTTCGACGATCGAACCGAGACAGGGCTGCGACGTATTGCCGGAAAGAGCATCCATGGCAGCATCGACCACGTCGACGCCCGCATCCACGGCGGCAAGCACCGTGGCCGCGGAAATGCCTGACGTGTCATGCGTGTGGAAATGCAGCGGCAGGTCGGTCGCCTCGCGCAGCGCCTTGAACAGCACCTTGGCGGCACCCGGCTTGAGCAGCCCGGCCATGTCCTTGACCGCGATGATATGCGCGCCCGCCTTCTCCACTTCCTGCGCCAGATCGACATAATATTTCAGGTCGTATTTCGGCCGGGCGGAATTCAGGATATCGCCGGTGTAGCAGATGGCCGCTTCACACAGCTTGTCCTCCTCCAGCACCGCATCCATGGTGACGCGCATGTTCTCCACCCAGTTGAGGCTGTCGAACACGCGGAACACATCGACGCCGTTGCGGGCGGCCTGCTGCACGAAATAGCGGACCACATTGTCAGGATAGCTCTTGTAGCCGACGCCGTTGGCACCGCGCAAAAGCATCTGCAGGAGGATGTTCGGCGCCGCTTCGCGCACATCTGCAAGACGTTCCCATGGATCTTCCGTCAGGAAGCGCATGGCGACATCGAACGTCGCCCCGCCCCAGCACTCCAGCGAGAACAGCTGCGGCAAGGCACGCGCATAGGTGCCCGCCACCCGGGCGATATCGAAGGTGCGCATCCGCGTTGCCAGCAGGGACTGGTGGCCGTCGCGCATGGTCGTATCGGTGAAGAGCGCGCGCTTTTCATTGCGCATCCATTCGCCGAACTTCTTCGGTCCCAGCTGGTCAAGCAGCTGCTTGGTGCCATCCGGGATCGGCGTTTCAATGAACGGCACCCGCGGCAGCGCCGCTTCGGCCGGTGGCGTGGCACGGCCCTTGGTTTCCGGATGGCCATTGACGGTGACGTCGGCCAGATAGGTCAGAAGCTTGGTGGCGCGATCCTGGCGCTTCACCTGTTCGAACAGCTCCGGCGTCGTGTCGATGAACTTCGTGGTGTAGCTGTTATCGGCAAACTTCGGATGGGTGATGATGGCTTCAAGGAAGGTCAGGTTGGTGGCAACGCCGCGGATGCGGAACTCGCGCAGGGCACGGTGCATGCGCTGGATCGTCTCGCCGGCGGTCGGTGACCAGGCGGTGATCTTTTCCAGCAGCGGATCGTAGTAGCGGGTAATGACCGCGCCCGAATAGGCGGTGCCACCGTCCAGCCGGATACCGAAGCCGGTTGCACCGCGATAGGCGGTGATGCGGCCGTAATCGGGAATGAAGTTCTGTTCGGGATCTTCCGTGGTGATGCGGCACTGCAGCGCATGGCCGTTCAGCTTGATATCCTTCTGCGCGGGCACGCCGGATTCCGGTGTGCCGATCGCCGCGCCTTCCAGAATGCGGATCTGCGCCTTGACGATATCAATGCCGGTGACTTCCTCGGTCACCGTGTGCTCCACCTGAATACGCGGATTGACCTCGATGAAATAGAACTGGTTCGTATCGGCATCCATCAGGAATTCGATGGTGCCAGCGCCGATATAGGCGGTTTCCGCGGCGATCTTCAGACCGTAATCGGCAATCTCCTTGCGCTGGGCCTCATTGAGGTAAGGCGCTGGCGCGCGCTCGACAACCTTCTGGTTGCGGCGCTGGATCGAACAATCGCGCTCGAACAGATGCACCGCATTGCCGTGCGTATCGCCCAGAATCTGCACTTCGACATGGCGCGCACGCTGCACCAGCTTTTCAAGGTAAACCTCATCCTTGCCGAAGGCAGCCTTGGCTTCACGCTTGCCCTCGGTGACCTCGCGGGCAATGTCATCCGGCGAGAAGATGGCGCGCATGCCGCGCCCGCCGCCGCCCCAGGACGCCTTCAGCATGACGGGATAGCCGATCTTCTCGGCAAGCGTCTTCACCTCGTCCATGTCGTCGGGCAGCGGGTCGGTTGCCGGGACGACGGGAACGCCTATCTCGATGGCGAGATTGCGGGCGGCGACCTTGTTGCCGAGACGGCGCATGGTTTCCGGCTTCGGCCCGATGAAGATGATCCCGGCTTCGCCGCAGGCTTCGGCAAACTCCGGACTTTCGGACAAAAGGCCATAACCCGGGTGGATGGCGTCGGCACCCGACAGCTTTGCCACGCGGATGATTTCCTCGATCGACAGATAGCTTTCGATCGGCCCCATATCCCTGGCCAGATGCGGCCCGCGTCCGACCTGATAGGACTCATCCGCCTTGAAACGGTGCAACGCCAGCTTGTCTTCCTCGGCCCATATCGCCACGGTTTTCATGCCAAGCTCGTTGGCGGCGCGGAAAACCCGGATGGCGATTTCTGATCGGTTGGCGACAAGGATCTTCTTGATAGGCAAGGCGAAAACTCCGAAATCTCATAGAGGCGGTATGAGCGGTAAAACCCTATTGGCGGGATGATTGCTGCACTGCAAACAAGGCATATTGATCACAAGACAGGAAAATGTCCAACGGCAAAATGCCCGGCATGAGAGCCGGGCATTTCGCAATGAGACAGAAAGCGGAAAGGCTTACTGCTGGACGTATGTGTACTTGCCGTCCTTGTCCTTCTTCCATTCGTACATGACGTAACCTGGAAGCTTCGGATCGCCCTTTTCGTCAAAGGAGATATCGCCGAGAACGGACTTGAATGGGCCCTTTTCCTTCAGGGCCTTGGCAACGGTTTCAGGATCGTTCGACTTTGCAGCGGTCGCTGCTCCAACGATGGCCTGCACGGCTGCATAGGAGTAGAGGGTGTAGGCTTCCGGCTCAAAACCGGCCTTGCGGAACTTCTCGACCAGATCCTTGTTGGCCGGATTGTTGCGCGGATCGGGACCGAAAGTGTTGAGCGTGCCGACCACGGCGTCGCCGGCAATCGCAGCGAGTTCGTTGGTGACAATGCCGTCGCCGGAGATGAACTTGACCTTCAGGCCCTGATCAGCCAGCTGGCGGATGATGAGACCGGCTTCCGTATGCAAACCACCCCAATAAAGAACATTGACGCCGGCCTGCTTGGCCTTTGCGATCAGCGCGGAGAAGTCCTTGTCGCCGACATTGACGCCTTCATAAAGAACCGGCTTCAGGCCCTTTGCCTCGATTGTCTTCTTGGTTTCGTCGGCCAGACCCTGGCCATATGGCGTCTTGTCATGGATGACGGCGATCTTGGCATCCTTGTAATGCTCGGCGATGTAGGCGCCGGCAATGGCACCCTGCTGGTCATCGCGGCCGCAGGTGCGGAATGTGTTCCACAGGCCGCGTTCGGTGAAGACGGGATTTGTCGCAGCTGGCGTTACTTCGACAATGCCGTTTTCCGCGTACACTTCGGATGCCGGGATGGACACGCCGGAGTTGAAATGGCCGACGACGAATTTCACGCCATCAGCAACAAACTTGTTGGCAACCGAAACGCCCTGCTTGGCATCGGAAACGTCATCGCCCAGAACGAATTTGATCTTTTCGCCATTCACGCCGCCAGCCGCATTGACCACCTCGGCGGCCGCTTCGGCACCCTTCTGAATCTGCGCGCCGTAAGCGGCGTTGGGGCCGGTCAGCGGAGCACCAATACCGACCAGAAGATCAGCATAGGCGTGACCGCCCAAAGCGAGCATCGCTGCAACAGCAACACCCGAGAATAGTGACTTCTTCATTTGAAAACTCCCATTTTCTAGGTACTTACGAAACCCCTAACGATGAATTCTTCCCATCGCTTGAAGACCACATTTGCCGATTTTCCGGCGGTTGTCACGCTGATTCGTTTCGCGTCAGCGAGATTGCTTAGGCCCCTTTTCTTTCCTTGAACGAGAAGGGAGAAACTTTTTCATAGAGCCAGTGATACTGCTGAACCATCTGGTTTGTCCGGGTGTAACGGTAGCCCAATGTGCCGATGATGATCAGCACGATGGTGTCGATCACATAGTAGTGCAGCGTCACCATCGTGCCTTCAAACAGGGCAAAGTGGATGAAGCGGACGCCGATGCCGAGAAGCAGCATGTAGAAGATCAGAATTGTATAGGACCGCCATGTCTTGGCACAGGCGCGGCCCGCCATCCATGCGGCCCAGCCGCCCATGATGCAGGTTACCAGCACAAACAGCCAGAATGAGGGTTCTTCGTACAAAATGCCTTGCATGGCAGTATTCCCCTTGCGGCACCGGACATTCCAGACCCGCTGGAAAGCCGGCCCTATTTTTGTCAGTGACGCCCGCCCTCAAGATAGGCGGCGCGCACTTCCGGATTGGCGAGAAGATCCTTGCTCGATCCGCTCATCGTCACGATGCCATTGACCATCACATAGCCGCGATCGGCCAGTTTCAGCGCGCCAAAGGCATTCTGTTCGACCAGAAACACGGTCAAGCCCGTGGACTTGTTCAGTTCCTTGATCGCCTCGAAAATATGCTTGATGATCAGGGGAGCCAAGCCCAGCGACGGCTCGTCGAGAAGCAGCAGGCGCGGGCGCGCCATCAATGCGCGGCCGATGGCCAGCATCTGCTGCTCGCCGCCCGACAGGGTGCCGCCGCGCTGGTTGATGCGCTCCTTCAGGCGTGGAAACAGGTCGAAAACCTTGCGCACGTCTTCGTCATAGAACTCCAGATTGTCGAGGCTGGCGCCCATCTGCAGGTTTTCCTGCACCGTCATACGCGGGAATATCCGGCGGCCTTCCGGCGATTGGGCGATACGCAGGCGGGCGATCTCGTGGGTCGGCAATTGCGTGATGTCCTGGCCGGCAAACACCACCCGGCCCTTGCGGGCCCGCGGCATGCCGAAAATGGTCATCATCAGCGTCGACTTGCCGGCGCCGTTGGCACCGATCAGCGTGACGATTTCACCGGCATCCGCATGCACGCTGACACCGCTGAGCGCACGGATATTGCCGTAATAGGTCTCAACATTCTCAACACTGAGAAGGGCTCCGGTCTTCGGAAGAGTTTGTGTTTCCGACATTACTTCGCCCCTCCGGTCTTCTTTGCAGCCGGTTTGCCCTGGCTCTCTTTCGCCAGCTTTTTGGCCTGGCCGATCCAGTCTTCGCGTGCAATACGCCCGTCAAATGCCAGATAGGCTTCGGCGGCCGTCACATCCGCCTTCTTCCAGGCCGCGATCTGATCGAAATGGAAAATACCGTGTTCGTTGAGCCTGCGCTCATTGACCGGGCCAATCCCCTTGATCAGGGTCAGATCGTCGGGCTTGCCCTCGCGCGGCGCGGCGAGTGCATTGGCGGTTGCGCCCGCCTTGATCGCCGGAGCTGCGGGCTTTGCCGCTGTTTTGGCCTTCGCTGCGACGGGCACTTCCGCCTGCGTCTCGGTGATTTCCTGGATGGCTTCGGTGGACAGAAGGTCAACTGCGGCCGTGATATCGTCACTGCCGGTGGCGGCAGCATGCTCGATCAGCTCGACCACCTCTTCATCCTCGACACCGAGATAGGCGGCAATGACCTTGGGGTCATTCTTTACCGTCTCCGGCGTTCCGTCGGAAATCTTGGTGCCGTATTCAAGAACAATGACGTGGTCGGAGATTTCCATCACCACGGACATGTCATGCTCGATCAGGATGATCGATGTTCCCGTCTCATCGCGGATGCTGAGGAGCAGTTGGTTCAGCTCCGCCGATTCACGTGCGTTGAGACCGGCGGCGGGCTCGTCCAGGCACAGAAGCTCCGGATCGGTGCACATGGCGCGGGCAATCTCGAGACGCCGCTGGGCGCCATAGGGCAGATCGCCGGCGGGATCGTCGGCGCGCTCGACGAGGTTGATTTTCTGCAGCCAGAAACGGGCTTTCTCGATCGCGTCGGCAGCCGCCTTCTTATAGGTGGGAAAGCCGAGAAGACCGAGAATCGTATAGCCCGACGACAGCATCAGGGGATTGTGCTGGGCAACCAGCAGGTTTTCCAGAACGGTCAGCCCCGAGAACAGCCGGATGTTCTGGAACGTGCGGGCCACTTTCGCCTTCTTGGTGATGACGAAGTCGGCCATGCGCTCCAGTAGATACTCCTCGCCATTCTGGCGGGTCATGGTCAGCATGCCTTCGGTCGGCTTGTAGAAGCCGGTGATGCAGTTGAACACCGTGGTCTTGCCGGCGCCGTTCGGGCCGATCAGGGCGGTGATCGCGCCGCGCTTGGCCTCGAAGTTCAGGTCGTTGATGGCAACGAGACCACCAAACTTCATCGACAGATGTTCAACGCGCAGCACGGGGCTGGGATTGTTACGCACTTCCGAAACCATCAGCCGTGCCCTTCTTTCGTAAACTCGCTGGAGATCATCTTGCGCTCGTGCAGGAAGGCGCTCGGTTCCCGGTTGCCGACAAATCCGCGCGGCTTCCACACCATGACGACGATCATGGCCAGACCGAACAGCAGCATGCGATAGAGCTCCGGCGTGAAGTCATTGCCAAAGATCAGCTTGAGGAATTCCAGCTCGCGCAGGAGTTCCGTGCCGCCGATCATCACGGCCGCCGCGATGGCGATACCGATGAGCGAGCCCATGCCGCCGAGCACGACGATGGCAAGAATGATTGCCGATTCGAGGAACACGAAGGACTCGGGACTGACAAAACCCTGGCGGGCGGCAAAGAACGATCCGGCAAACCCGCCGAACATCGCGCCGGTGGCAAAAGCCGTCAGCTTGGTGGTCGTCGTGTTGATGCCCAGGGACCGGCAGGCAATCTCATCCTCGCGCAGCGCTTCCCAGGCGCGGCCAATCGGCATGCGGCGCAGGCGGATCGTCACCCAGGCCGTCAGCAGAGCCAGGAACAGAATGAGATAATAGAGGAAAATCTTGTAGTAGACGCCGGAGTTCGGCAGGCCGAACATGGCGGCAAAACCGGTGGGACCCGGCGTGAACGGAATGCCGAACAGGGTCGCCTTGGCAATACCGGAGATGCCGAACGTGCCCTTGGTCACCACGGTCCAGTTGATCAGCACGAGACGGATGATCTCACCAAAAGCCAGCGTGACGATGGCAAGATAGTCGCCCCGCAGCCGCAGGACCGGAAAGCCCAGCACAATGCCCCACATGGCAGCAAAGATGCCGGCCATCGGCAGGAGCAGCCAGAACGACAGGCCGAAATGGGCGGAAAGCAGCGCGTAGGAATAGGCACCGACCGCATAGAAGGCGACATAGCCAAGATCAAGCAGGCCGGCGAGCCCCACGACGATGTTCAGGCCCCATGCCAGCATGACATAGATCAGGATCTGGATGCCGAAATTGTCGACATATTTGAGCGAGCCCTGCACGCCGCTCTGGAACGACCATTGCCCGGTTACCGCGAACTGGATCAGCGCCAGGATCAGGATGACGACGAAGGGGTAGATGAAAAGCAGAGCAAGACCGAACCGCGACACGGCTGCCTTGAGCGAACGGCGGTCAACCTTGGCAGCGGCTGGCGCCTTGCTCTTGGCCAGCTTCGCCTGTTCCCGCGACGGCGTTATGAAGGCTGCAAAGATGAAGCGTCCGATGGCAGCCACCGCCACGAAGATCGCCAGCAGGCCCCAGCGCTGAACGAGAACCAGCTCATTGTTGATGTTCTGGTCGGTGCGGAAACCAACGACGAGAAAGAACAGGCCGAACGCGATGATTCCGGCAAACACCGCTTCCTTGGCGGCTTTGGCGTAGACGGAATCCTGTCCTGAAGATTGGATATCAGCCATAAGCTCAAACCTTTTCGACTTCGGGCCGACCAAGAATGCCGGAGGGCAGGAAGATCAGAACGATTGCGAGGATCGAAAATGCAGCCACATCCTTGTAATCGATGGAGAAATAGGCCGACCACAGAGCTTCGATCAGCCCGATCAGCAGACCGCCGACCACCGCACCGGGCAATGAGCCGATACCTCCGAGCACCGCGGCCGTAAACGCCTTGACGCCGGGCGTAAAACCATCGGTGAAGGAGATGACACCATAGAACATGAGGTAGAGCGTTCCGGCGACCGCGGCGAGCATGGCGCCCATGACGAAGGTCATGGAAATCGTCTTGTCCACGTCGATGCCGAGAAGCGCGGCCATCTTGCGGTCCTGCTCACAGGAACGCTGGGCACGCCCGAGCGTGGTGCGGTTGACCAGATACCAGAATGCGGCAAGCAGGATCGCGGTGACGATAACGATCACCATCTGCTTGTAGGCAATGGTGATGCCCGTGCCGTAAATTGTCACACCGCCATTGACGAGCGGCGGGATCGGCTTGTTGCGCGGGCCCTGTGTGACCTGCACGAAATTGGACAGCGCAATCGACATGCCGATCGCCGTGATCAACGGCGCAAGGCGGAACGATCCGCGCAGCGGCCGGTAGGCAAGCCGTTCGATTGTCCAGCTCCACAGCCCGGTCAGCAGCATGGCGACAAGCATCATCAGAAGCAGCGCCAGCACAACAGGCACACCGCCGATAAATGTGGTTAAAGCAAGAAAAACGATCATCGCCATGAACGCGCCAAGCATGAAAACGTCGCCATGGGCGAAGTTGATCATGCCGATGATCCCGTAGACCATCGTATAGCCGATTGCGATCAGTCCGTAGATTGAACCGAGTGTCAGACCGTTGATCGATTGCTGGATGAAGTACTCCATCGCAACGATACCCCTCATTTTCATTGGGAAGTTTCTTATCCGGTTTTTTTATCCGGTTCCCGTTTACCCCAACTTCTTTACACGTAACGTCTGCGTTAAAGAAAGCAACAGCTTTTTTAGCACAAACAGCGGCATCACATTTGCTTGCATACTCCGTGCGAATTTTTTCACCAAATTTTCGCCAATTCTTGACGAAATTTACGGCAAATGCCGCTGATTTAACCGAATTGCCTATCCTCGCCTTATTGTCGGAACAAGCCAGGCGCGGCTCACTTGACCACAAATCCGTGAGCGAAGGGATCGCGGTCATCGATGAAGATCGTGCTGTAACCGGTCATCCGCGCCCACCCTGCAACCGAGGGTATTATTGCATCGCGGTCCCCGACATGGGTGGCTGATTCCACCCGGCCATGGAACAGCGAGCCGATGATGGATTCATGCACGAAGTCGTCTCCGGGCTTCAATTTTCCCTTTGCCGTCAGTTGCGCCATGCGGGCCGATGTACCCGTTCCACAGGGGGAGCGGTCAATCGCCTTGTCACCGTAGAACACGGCATTGCGCGCATGTGCTTCCGGCTTGGTTGGCGCTCCGGTCCACAGAATATGGCTGAGTATGTTGATATCGGGCTTTTCCGGGTGCTGGAACGTATAGCGTTCATTCAGACGTTCGCGCAGAACCGGGCTCCAGCCAATAAGATCGAGCGCCCGGTAGTCCGCCATATCCCGGAAATTCTTCTGCGGATCGACGATTGCGTAGAAATTGCCGCCATAGGCAACATCCACATGCAGTGTCCCGAGATCCGGGCATTCCACTTCCAGCCCTTCCGCATAGAGAAACGCCGGAACATTGGTGATGCGCACGCTGGTGACATACTGGCCTTCCTGCGTGTACTCCGCGACCACCAGACCGGCCGGCGTATCCAGCCTCAATATGCCCGGTGTCTTCGGGGTAATCAGGCCATGTTCAATCGCCATCGTCACGGTGCCGATGGTGCCGTGGCCGCACATGGGCAGACAGCCCGACGTTTCGATGAACAGCACCGCCACATCGCAATCCGCGCGAGTCGGCGGATAGAGAATGGAACCGGACATCATGTCGTGGCCGCGCGGCTCGAACATCAGGCCGGTGCGGATCCAGTCGAATTCGTGCAGGAAATGCGCGCGTTTTTCCATCATGGTCGAGCCGGTGAGGTTTGGCCCTCCCCCGGCCACGAGGCGTACCGGATTGCCACAAGTGTGACCGTCGACACAGAAGAAGGAATGACGCGCCATGATGTTACAAGGTCCTAAAAGCGTTGCGGATTGAAGGGATCGATCGGGATCGATGGCCGCCGGCCCTCGATGAGATCGCAGATCAGCCGGCCCGTGGCGGCGGACTGGGTCAAGCCCAGATGTCCATGGCCAAAGGCATAGAGAACATTTTTGCTTTGCCGGGAATAGCCGATAACCGGCAGCGAATCGGGCATCGACGGACGATACCCCATCCATTGCTTCCCGCCTGAAATATCAAGGTCCGGCAGGAAGGTCTTGGCTTTCTGCAGCATGACGTCCGAACGCTTGAAATTGGGGGGCAAGTCGAGACCGCCCAGTTCGACGGCTCCGCCGACGCGCACGCCGGTTTCGAGCGGCGTTACAACAAATCCATGACCGGAGAAAATCAGCTGGCGTTTCAGATCAAAGGCCCCGGCGGGCAAGGTGGTGTTGTAGCCGCGCTCCGTATCCAGCGGGATGCGGTCACCGAGATACAGCGCCAGACGGTGTGACCAGGCGCCCGCAGCGAGAATCAGCTTGCCGGTGTCGAGTGTCCGCCCATCCGCAAGCCTGACTGTACCGCCCATATCGTTCGCGCCAACGGAAACAACCTCTGCACGTTCGAAGCGGGCCCCCAGTTTTTCCGCATGGGCCCACAGCCCTTTGCCCACATGTTTGGGATCGCTGACCGTCTTCCATCCCGGAACGAAGGTTCCGGCGACAAAGCGGCGGGCGAGGCCCGGCTGACAGGCAGCCAGCGCGTCGCCGCGCAAATGTTCGAAGGCAACGCCCGCCCTCTCCCGCGCCGCCCAGCCGGGCAGGCCGAGATTGAGCTCATGCTCGCTCTCGTAAAGTTCCAGCGAACCATCCTCGCGCACCATGTGGCGGATACCGGCGCGCTGCATTAGATCCAGCATTTCCGGCTCGGCGAGGCGCATCATCGCGCCCTGCGCCACCGTGGTGTGCTCCAGCACATCAGGCCGGCTGGCGCGCCAGAACCGGTAAAGCCATGGCGCCAGCCTGGGAAGGTAGGACGGCCGGATGGTGAACGGCCCGAGCGGGTCCATCAGCCAGCCCGGAACCTTGGCCATGACCCCTTTCGAGGCCATCGGCAATATGTCGGAAAAAGCCAGGGCCCCGGCATTGCCGGAGCTCGTCCCTTCGCAGATGCCCTGGTGATCGATCACCAGAACCCTGCGCCCGGCTTCGCCCAGAAAAGCCGCGATGGCGACGCCGATGATACCGGCGCCGACAATGACAACATCATGCTTTTCCGGACCGGCACTCATGGCGCAGCCTTACAGAACAGGCAGTTTCGGCCGCGATGCCATGGCATCCCTGACGATCTTGTCGACAGCCGCCCGGCGGTCGCCGCGCAACGGCTGGCGCGGCAGGCGCACGCGATCATTGGTTCCGATTTCATGGACTTCCGCCAGTTTGATGTTCTGCACAAGATAGGTGGAGACATCGAGGTCAAGCAAGGGGCGGAACCAGCGATAGATATCCAGCGCTTCGGCATAGCGGCCGGCACCAATGAGCTTGTAGATCGCAACCGTCTCTTTCGGGAAGGCCGTGACCAGCCCGGCGACCCAGCCGATGGCACCGGCGGTCAATGCTTCGAAGGCGAGGTTGTCGACGCCGGTGAAGAGGTCGTAACGCTTGCCGAAAGTATTGATGATATCGGTGGTGCGGCGCACATCGTCGGACGACTCCTTGATCGCCACAAAGTGCTTGTCGGATGCAAGTTCCGCCAGGATGTCGCTGGTCACATCGACGCGATAGGCGATGCGGTTCGAATAGATCATGACGGGCAGATCGCCGGCAGCGGCAACGGCCTTCAGGGTGGTGACTGTTTCTTCCGGATCCGTGTGATAGATCGGGCTTGGAACCAGCATCAGGCCATCAGCGCCAGCCTTGGCAGCTTGCTGCGCAAGCGCAGCGCCATCGCGGGTTGCCGCTTCATTGATGGTCAGAAGCACGGGCTTACCCTTGGCAACGCCCTGCGCCGTCTTCAGCACTGCGAGTTTTTCCTCGTGGCTCAGCATCGGGCCTTCGCCGAGCGAACCTGCAACAATCAAACCATCGCAACCCGCATCCATCAGGAGCGAGAAGCAACGTTCCATTTCCGTGTGATCGAGTTTATCATCTTCAGTGAATTTGGTTGTAACAGCAGGGAAAACGCCTGACCACATGTCTCTTCTCCTTCTTGATATATCAGAAATATATCTGTAGAGCGTGTGGCTGTCAATTGCCTTGAATAGAAAGTTTGTCTGATGGATCAAACCGCAGTCCACACCATGGCCCAGACGGGCGAAAGTCTCGCGGAGCTGGCCTATCGCCAGATCGAAGAGATGATCGTCACGCTGAAGCTTGAGCCTGGCGCGGTCGTCAATGAGCGCACCCTCACCGATGTGACCAATATGGGCCGCACGCCGGTGCGCGAAGCGGTGCAGAAGCTGGCCTGGGAAGGCTTGATGGAAATCCGTCCCCGTTCCGGCATTGCCATTGCCGCGCTCAATCCCCAGGACTTTTCCAGGGTTCTCGACGCGCGCGAGGGTGTCGAGCGGGTTCTTGCGCGCGATGCGGCGCTCTACGGTGCATCGCTGCACCATGAGCGACTGAAGGCAGCCTCCGATGCGATGATGGCTGCGCGCTCCGGCAACGATGTGATCGGCTTTCTCAACGCCGACAAGATTTTCGATACGGTGCTCGGGCAGGCGGCGGAAAACCCCTACGCCGCCCGTCTCGCCTCCCCGCTGCAAACCCATAGCCGCCGCTTCTGGTTTCGCCTGCAGCGGCCCGGCAGCCTGGAGCAATCAGCCGGGGCGCATACGGCGCTGATCAAGGCGATCATCGCCCGCGAACCCGGCAAAGCCGCCGACGAGGCAACCCGGCTGATCGGCTATCTCAGGACAATGGCTCCGTAAACCCGTTCGGCCCAAAAGAAAATCGCCGCCCGGTGCGGAACCGGACGGCGATTTCAAAGCTCAATGCGATTTACTTCATCGTCGGAATGACGAACTCGGCCCCGTCCTTGACGCCCGACGGCCAGCGCGAGGTGACGGTCTTGGTTTTGGTGTAGAAGCGGAACGCATCCGGGCCATGCTGGTTCAGATCGCCGAAGCCGGAACCCTTCCAGCCGCCGAAGGTGTAATAGGCGATCGGCACCGGAATGGGCACATTGATGCCAACCATGCCAACCTGAACGCGCGAGGCAAAGTCCCGGGCAGCATCGCCGTCACGGGTGAAGATCGCAACGCCATTGCCGTATTCGTGTTCGTTCGGCAGACGGATCGCATCCTCATAGGTGTCGGCGCGGACAATGCCGAGAACCGGACCAAAAATTTCTTCCTTGTAGATGCGCATGTCAGGGGTGACGTGATCGAACAGGCAGCCCCCCATGTAGTAGCCATTCTCATAGCCCTGCATCTTGAAGCCGCGGCCATCGACGACGAGCTTCGCGCCTTCCTTCACGCCGAGATCGACATAGCCCTTGATGCGATCCAGCGCCTGCTGGGTCACCACGGGACCGTAATCCGCCGTCATATCGGTGGATGGGCCGACCTTGAGGCTTTCAACCCGCGGGATCAGGCGCGCGACGAGACGGTCTGCGGTGTCCTTGCCGACGGGAACGGCAACGGAGATCGCCATGCAGCGCTCGCCAGCCGAACCGTAACCGGCGCCGATCAGGGCGTCGACGGTCTGGTCCATGTCGGCATCGGGCATGATGATCATGTGGTTCTTGGCACCGCCGAAGCACTGGGCACGCTTGCCGTTGGCCGTGGCGCGCGAATAGATGTACTGGGCAATCGGTGTCGAACCGACGAAGCCGACAGCCTTGATATCCGGATCATCCAGAATGGTGTCGACAGCTTCCTTGTCGCCATTGACGACGTTGAAGATGCCTGCCGGCAAACCGGCTTCGATGAAGAGTTCGGCCAGACGCATCGGCACGCCCGGATCGCGCTCAGACGGCTTCAGAATGAAGGCATTGCCCGACGCAATCGCCGGACCGGCCTTCCACAGCGGGATCATCGCCGGGAAATTGAACGGGGTGATACCGGCAACGACGCCGAGCGGCTGGCGCATGGAGTAAACATCGATGCCCGTGCCGGCATTGTCGGTGAACTCGCCCTTGAGCATGTGGGCCGAGCCGAGGCAAACCTCGACCACTTCCAGACCGCGCTGGATATCGCCCTTGGCATCGGGAATGGTCTTGCCGTGCTCGCGCGCCAGAAGTTCGGCAAGCGAGTCGTATTCGGCTTCGACGAGATCAAGGAACTTGCGCAAGACGCGCGCACGGCGCTGCGGGTTGGTTGCAGCCCAGGCCGGCTGTGCCGCCTTGGCATTGGCAATGGCTGCGCGCACTTCATTGGGGGTTGCCAGCGCCACGCGGCCCTGAACGGTGCCGTCCATGGGCTGGAAAATTTCGGCCGTGCGACCGCTTGTTCCGGCGACATGCTTGCCACCGATAAAATGTCCGACTTCACGCATTGCGAGCAACCTCCCTGGGATTGACTGAATTTCGTTACCCTATCATCGCGCTTCAAATTTTTTATTGCAAGCCGAGCGAAAGCGTATCCGTTGTGCAAAAATTGAAGTACGAATCGGGGAGGAGGCCAACGAATGAACTGGGACGATGTGCGGATTTTTCTGGCTGTGGCGCGTTCGGGACAAATACTCGGCGCAGCCAAGCGGCTCGGCGTCAACCATGCGACCGTGGCGCGCCGTCTGACGGCGCTGGAGAATGACATCAACACCAAGCTGCTGACCCGCCGCACCAATGGCTGCGAGCTGACCCATGCCGGTGAAGAATTCCTCCTGTCGGCCGAGCGCATGGAAGCGGAAATGCTGTCGATCCGCTCCTCGCTTGGCGATGCCGATGTGTCCATTTCCGGCTCGGTGCGCATTGGCGCGCCGGACGGTTTCGGCGTCTCCTTCCTCGCGCCGCGCCTTGCCACCCTCACCGCCCGCTATCCCGACCTCAAGATTCAGCTTGTTCCGGTCCCCCGTTCCTTCTCGCTGTCGCGGCGCGAGGCTGACATAGCCATTACGGTCGACCGGCCCGATCAGGGGCGTCTCGTGGCGAAAAAGCTCGTTGACTACACCCTTTGCCTCTACGCCAGCCGGTCCTATCTCGCTGAACGCGCGGCACCGCGCAGTATCGACGATCTGCCGAAACACCGGCTGGTCGGTTATGTCGACGATCTGGTCATCAGCCCTTCGCTGAACTATGCGCCCGAAATCACCCGCGAATGGCGTCCCGCTTTCGAGATTTCCAGTGCCATCGGACAGGTGGAAGCGGTGAAGGCGGGGGCGGGCATTGGTATCCTGCATACATTCATCGCACGGGAGTATCCCGACCTCGTGCCGGTCCTGCCGGAACGCACGATTCACCGGTCCTATTGGCTTGCCTATCATGAATCGGTGCGCACCCTGCGCCGCATCACGGCGGTCTCCAGCTTCATCTCCGATCTCGTCAACGGCGAGACTGGACGATTCACCTGACAAAGCATAACAGGCAATGGTGGAAATGTGATTGACGGGCACGGAACAAACACCACAATTGCGCCTTGAACACATGCGCTTTCAGCGTGTTGTCATCATATCGGAGAGGGAAAATGTACCGATATATACTAGCCATGGCTGTAACCCTGGGGGGTATGCAGTTCGTAACGGTTCCAGCCGCACAGGCGCAGGAACGGCCCATCAGATGCGAATCGCGCAGCTTCCGCTACAATGAATGCGAGACCGACATGCGCCGGCCGCGGATCATCAGGCAGCTTTCGGGTTCGGCCTGCATTCCCGGCCAGAGCTGGGGCTTCAGCCGCGGCACCATCTGGGTGGACAAGGGCTGCTCGGCGGTCTTTGCCGACAGTGCCGAGCGTCCGCGCTGGCGGGACCGCGACGACCGTCCGCGCTGGCGGGATGACCGCTATCCTCGCCGCGACTACCGGCGTGAATACCGCGATGACCGCTACTACCAGCCGGACGATTATTGATCGGCATTACGGGCCTCGTTTTTCGCCATCTCCGGCCGGAGGTGGCGAAAACACCTCACACCCGGTGATACGGGTGCCCGGAAAGGATCGTAGTCGCGCGGTAAAGCTGTTCCGCCACGAGAATCCGGACAATCTGGTGCGGCCAGGTCATGGCGCCAAGCGCCAGCACGAGATCGGCGCGCTTTCTTAAATCAGCATCGTGGCCGTCAGGCCCGCCGATTGCCAGGAGCAGCTGGCGCTTGCCATCGTCGCGAAACCGGGCGATTGCATGGGCGAAGTCTTCCGATGGCATGGTCTTGCCGCGCTCGTCGAGAAGAACGAGCACACCGCCCTGATCCAGCGCTTCCAGCACTTTGGCGGACTCTTCCTGTTTGCGCAGGTCCGGCTGCTGGGCGCGGCTTTCGGTGATTTCGGTGACGGCGTTGAATTCGAGACCAAGCGGTGAACCGGTTTTCTTCAACCGGTCGAAATAGCGGTCTGCCAGTTCCCGTTCGGGGCCAGATTTCATCCGGCCCACGGCAAAAACGGTGATACGCATGGCACGTCCAGTCCTTTGTCACCCGGCGCGAAGAGCACTCTCCGGCGCTTGACCGGTCCATATCAGCCAGCCGCCCGAAGCATCCCGCTGGCGTTATGCCGGGATACTCCGATCCGTCAGAACTTTCTCACACCAGTCTCCGCGTGCCGTAACGGCACACCTTGCTCTAGTGTACGGTTTCCCCGTCAAGTTCGGGAGACTGCCACATCTTTTCGATGTTGTAGAACTCACGCACTTCAGGACGGAAAATATGGATGATGATATCGCCCGTGTCGATCAGCACCCAGTCACCGCTGGAAAGACCTTCAACCTTCGCATTGTTTCCGTGGCCGCTTTCCTTCAGCGCACGCAGGAGCTGGTCAGCCACCGCCGTTACGTGACGGTGTGAGCGGCCCGATGCGATGACCATATGGTCGCCGATGACAGATTTTCCGCGAAGATCGATGGGGACAATTTTTTCAGCCTTGGAGTCGTCGAGACTGGCAAGGACTGTCTGGAGGGCAAGAGAAACGGAAGTCGCACCGTTCATCTCCGCCGTTGAAGGTGCCAAGGCATCCTTCTTCTGAATTGCTGTTCTCAGTGTATTTCCTTTCCAATAAGAACAACGCGCCGCAGCCTTTAATCTTGCTGCACGTTATTAAGATAGGCAGAGTCGCATGACACTTTCAAGACGTCGCGGCACGGCCTTTGTTCACGTTTTCATTTCTGCCGTTTTACGGCTCCGTTGCGTATCGCCGTCGATGACAGCGAGGAGCGCGGGCCATGGATGAACGTCCAGGCTGGCGCGGGTGCCCGTGCCAGCAGCGGCGCGTCATCCTCGTCGAAGCGGGCATAGTCAAACGTCTTGGCCATGCGCGACGAGAGAAATGCCAGGGTCGAACCGGGCCGGTCGATCACCGCGATGGGAAACGTCATGGCAATCTTCTGCCAGCGCTGCCAGCGGTGAAAATCGGCAAGATTGTCCGCCCCCATGATCCAGACAAAATGCACACCCGGATTGCGTGCCTTGATCAAAGCCAGCGTATCGGCGGTATAACGCACATTATAGGCGGCTTCAAACGCCGTTACCTTGATGCGCGGGTCATGCACTTGCTGTTCGCACAATTTCAGCCGTTCCGCCAGAGGCGCCAGATGGCGTGTGTCCTTCAACGGATTACCCGGCGTGACAATCCACCAGAGCTGGTCGAGCTGCAGCCGGCGCAGCGAGATTTCCGCCACCAGCGCGTGGCCGGCATGGGGCGGATTGAACGATCCGCCAAACAGCCCGACGGTCATGCCCTTTTCAACGAAAGGCATGCGCAGATGCGCATCGCTCACGCCGGGAAAATCGTGACGTAACGCATCGATGGATGTCACGGGCGGGTCTGGCCATTGCCGCGAACGCGGTATTTGAAGGATGTCAATTGCTCCACCCCCACGGGGCCTCGCGCGTGCATCTTGCCCGTCGCGATGCCGATTTCCGCGCCCATGCCGAATTCGCCGCCATCAGCAAACTGCGTCGAGGCATTGTGCAAGAGGATGGCAGAGTCGATCTCATTGAAGAACCGCTCGACCACATGCACGTCCTCGGCAATCACCGCTTCCGTATGGTGCGACGAATAGCGATTGATATGCGCGATCGCGTCGCCAATGCCGTCAACCAGCTTCACGGATATGATGGCATCGAGATATTCCGTCGACCAGTCTTCCTCCGTCGCCGGTTTTGCCGCGACAAACAGCTGGACGACCGAAGCATCACCGCGAATTTCGCAGCCTGCCGCATGCAGATCCTCAAGCAGCGGCAAAAGACGCGCAGGGGCGATCAGCCGGTCGAGCAGCAGCGTCTCGGCCGAACCGCAGACGCCGGTCCGGCGCATCTTGGCATTGACGATAATCCGGCGCGCCATGTCGAGATCGGCGGAGGCGTCGACATAGACATGGCAGAGGCCTTCGAGATGGGCAAAGACCGGCACGCGCGCTTCCGCCTGCACCCGGGCCACAAGGCTCTTGCCGCCACGGGGAATAATGACATCAAGATTGCCGTCCAGCCCCTTCAGCATTTCGCCGACCGCGGCACGGTCCGTCACCGGGATGAGCTGGATGGCGTCCGCAGGCAAACCCGCCGCTTCGAGCCCTTCGGCCAGCGCCGCATGGATGGCGCGGGAGGAGTGGGCGGAATCCGAACCGCCGCGCAGGATGACGGCATTGCCCGACTTCAGGCAAAGGGCACCCGCATCGGCTGTTACGTTCGGGCGGCTTTCGTAAATCACCCCGATAACACCGAGCGGCGTACGCACGCGCTCAATATGCAGGCCGTTGGGACGGTCCCATTCGGCAATGATGTCGCCGACCGGGTCCTTGAGGGCGGCAATGGTGCGGATGCTTTCCGAGATCGCGGCGATACGGCCGGCATCGAGTTTCAGCCGGTCAAGCAGGGAGGCGGCCATCCCGGCCTTTTCGCCATCGGCCATATCCTGCCGGTTGGCCTCCAGAATCTCCGCAGCACGGCGATCCACCGCATCCGCCATGGCGATCAGTGCGATCATTTTCTGTTCCGGCGAAGCGATGGACAGGGGCTGGGCTGCGGCACGGGCTTTGCGGCCGATCCCGGCCATCAATTCAGCAATGTCGTCAATCGGTTCGACCCGTCCCAGCATTTCTCACTCCTTCGCAGCACGTTTTGCTGCGCGTACAACCAGATCATCCCGGTGAATCATCGCCGACCGGGCATCGTAACCGAGGATCGCGGCAATCTCATTGGTCTTGCGCCCTGCAATTCTTACGGCATCTGCGGCATCATAGGCAACAAGGCCGCGCGCGGCTTCGCGTCCATCCGGCCCGACCACTGCAACCGTATCGCCGCGGGTGAACTGACCGGCCACGTCACGGACACCGGCAGCCAGAAGCGATTTGCCGGATTTGAGCGCCGTCAGCGCACCCTCGTCGATCACCAGCCGCCCGGCTGGCTCGAGATTGCCCGAAATCCAGGTCTTCCATGCATTCACCGGATTGAGGCTCGGCCTGAACAGCGTCGACCGTTCACCCGCATCGATGGCAGCAAGCGGATGCATGCGCGTGCCGGAAGCAATGATCATCGCCGTGCCCGCCGCATTGGCAATCTTGCCGGCGTCGAGCTTGGTCTTCATGCCGCCGCGCGAATATTCCGACGCAGCCGCACCGGCCATGGCTTCGATGTCAGGGGTGATGGCGTCGACAACCGGCAGGAACAGCGCATCGGGGTTCTGATGCGGCGGGGCGGTATAGAGCCCGTCAATGTCGGACAGAAGAATCAGAAGGTCCGCTCCCATCATTGTCGCCACCCGCGCGGCAAGCCGGTCATTGTCACCATAGCGGATTTCCGTGGTCGCCACTGTGTCATTCTCATTGATGACGGGTACGGCCTTGAGCCGCAGCAGGGTGCCGACCGTGGCGCGGGCATTGAGATAGCGGCGCCGCTCCTCCGTGTCGGAAAGGGTAAGCAGGATCTGGCCAGCACGCAGCTGATGCCCGCCCAGCACCTCGGAATAGGCTTTGGCAAGCTCGATCTGACCCGCCGCAGCCGCAGCCTGGCCTTCCTCCAGCCGCAGCGCGCCTTTCGGCAGTCCGAGCACCGTCCGCCCGAGGGCGATGGCGCCGGAGGAGACGATCATCACCTCGACACCCGCCTGCACCAGCCGCGCCACATCGGCACCGAGGCTTTCCAGCCAGTCGCGCTTCAGCCCCTTGGAGCGGTCCACCAGCAACGCCGAACCGATCTTGACCACGATCCGCCGATAGGCGGAGAGTTTGAGAGTATTATTCATATACCCCCCTCTGGGCTGCCGCCCATCTCCCCCACAAGGGGGGAGATCACATCGCCATCAACATTCTCGCTTGCTTTGCAGTGCCGCAGAACGGATCGAGGCAGTAATGAAAGCTGATCTCCCCCCTTGTGGGGGAGATGTCCGGCAGGACAGAGGGGGGTGAAAAATTCAAACTCATTCTGCACGGACATGATGCACTCAATATTTGAAGCGGGTATCGACCTCTACCGGGGCCTCTGACTGGCGCGATTCAAGGATAATCGCAGACAAGGCCCGCAGCACCTGCTCGACACCCTCGCGGCTGACCGAAGACAAGAGCATCGGTTCGCGGCCCGCAGCCTTTTTCAGTGCGGTCACCTTCTTTTTGCGCGCCGCCGCATCCAGCGTATCGATCTGGCTCAGCGCGACGATCTCCAGCTTGTCGGCGAGCCCGTGGCCATAGGCTTCAAGTTCTGTGCGCACGGTCTTGTAGGCCTCGGCCACATTTTCTTCCTGCGCCGAAACCAGATGCAGGAGAACCCGCGTGCGCTCGACATGGCCAAGGAACCGGTCACCGATACCGACGCCTTCATGCGCCCCTTCAATCAATCCCGGAATATCGGCAATGACGAATTCGCGTGCGTCGACGCGGGCAACCCCCAGATTCGGGTGCAGGGTCGTAAAGGGATAATCGGCGATTTTCGGCTTGGCCGCCGTCACGCTGGCGAGAAAAGTCGACTTGCCGGCATTCGGCTTGCCCAGAAGTCCGGCATCGGCAATCAGTTTCAGCCGCAGCCACAGATTGCGCTCTTCGCCCTCCAGCCCCGGATTGGCACGGCGTGGCGCCTGGTTGGTCGATGTCTTGAAGTGCAGATTGCCGAAACCGCCATTGCCGCCCTTGGCAAGACGGTAGCGCTGGCCGACGGCAGTAAAATCGTAGATCAGGGTTTCGTTGTCGTCTTCGAAAATCTGCGTTCCCACGGGAACCTTGAGCACGACGTCGGCACCCTTGCCGCCCGTCATGTTGCGGCCCATGCCGTGCATGCCGGTCTTGGCCTTGAAATGCTGCTGGTAGCGATAGTCGATCAGCGTGTTGAGACCGTCCACGGCTTCGGCCCAGACATCGCCGCCGCGCCCGCCATCGCCGCCATCGGGACCACCGAATTCCAGAAATTTTTCGCGGCGGAACGATACCGAGCCGGCACCACCATCGCCGGAGCGGATATAGACTTTCGCCTGATCGAGAAATTTCATGAAAGTTCAGTCCTTTTTGATGCCCCGAGCCATTACAGGAAAATGCGCGGGAAGAAAACTGGCCAGATCGACATCAGCGGCCTTTTGAGAATTCAGCCTGGTGAGGCAGATGATGCGGTTTACGAGAACCGGAGCGCAGTGGACATTTTCGTCCATGAGCACCGGAAGCGCAGCAAACCGCATCAGATGACCACCAGGGTGGATTGGCATAGGGCCGCCTAGGTGTTCCAGCTGCGAAGCCCGATCCATGTCCGCCGATCCAGCATATAACGCTCGACCGGCACATTGCCTGCGGCAAGCGAATCCATCATGCCGGTATTGGCATACTGGAATCCGCTCTTGTAAAGCACGCGGCGCGAACCGATGTTGGAGACGCGGCACGATGCGTGCAGCTTTTCCACCTGCGTGGCGCGGAACACAAGATCCACCAGCGCATGGGCGGTTTCCGTCGCATAGCCCTTGCCCCAATAGGGTTCGCCCAGCCAATAGCCGATTTCCAGCTCATCCTTGCGGGGCTCGCTCATCCGCACATCCTGGCTGCGGCGGTAATTGATGCCGCAGCAGCCGATGAAGGTGCCGGATTGTGCAAGGGTAATCGCGTAGACGCATTTGCCGATCTCGCCCGCATTGGCGCGGCGCACGAAGTCCACCGCATGATCCTGCGTGTAGGGATGGGGCATGCGGGACAGCATTTCCGCCACACGGGGATTGTCGGCGAGACGGGCAATTGCGTCAACGTCCTCGGTGTGCGGCGCGCGCAGGACCAGGCGTTCGGTCACGAGGACCGGACAGTCTATCAGATCCAGCCTGTCTTCATCGTCTTCCAGTAATTCGGCAACCATTTTGCTATCCTCCAGATGCGAAAGGGGAGATGGGTGAAACCCCATCTCCCCTTTGATCTCTTGGCTTGGATGCCAGTCACCGGGTCCGATGGGGACGCCGGTGCTTCAAGCAGGACCAGCTATTCTGCTGCTTCGGCGATCGGGTTCACGATCGACACGAAACTACGGCCGTTGGCTTTGGTACGGAAAGATACAACACCGGCTTCAAGTGCGAAGAGGGTATGATCCTTGCCAACGCCAACATTGACGCCCGCATGCCATTTGGTGCCGCGTTGACGCACGAGGATGTTGCCAGCAAGCACGCGCTCGCCGCCAAACTTCTTCACGCCAAGGCGCTTTGATTCGGAATCACGACCGTTGCGCGACGAACCACCAGCTTTTTTGTGTGCCATGGGATTGCTCCTTTAAACCTGTTCTTACTCGCCCGAAGCGGGCTTTTCGGCCTTGGCAGCGGCCTTCTTCGGCGCAGCTTTGGCTTTCGGTGCGGCTTTAGTCTCGGTTGCTTCCGCAGCGGCAGCTTCCGCCTTCGGAGCAGGCTTCTTGTTGACCGGCTTTTCAGCGGCAGTCTTCGAAGGCTTGGCACCACCCGTCAGGATCTCGGCGATCCGGATCGTCGTCAGTTCCTGACGATGACCGCGTGTACGCTTGGAGTTCTGGCGGCGACGCTTCTTGAAAGCGATGACCTTGCGTGCCCGGCCCTGCTCGACGACTTCGGCTGTGACCAGCGCGCCGCCAACGGTCGGAGCACCGATCGTAGCGTCTGCACCGACGCCAACCATCAGAACTTCGGCAAATTCAACGATGTCGCCAGCATTGCCGGCAACTTTTTCGACCTTCAGGAGGTCATTGGCGGCAACGCGATACTGCTTACCACCGGTCTTGATGACTGCGAACATTTTATGCCCTTTCGGCGTTCGGTTCGGTTTTTTGCCGTTTGAAGGGCGCTAACCGTCTTTTTGTCAGTCGTGACATATTAATCGAAAGATGCCTGCAACCCCTAGGGATATAGGCACCCGGACTCAAAAACAAACGGCGCGGAGAATCCCCCACGCCAGTCGTCGGGCGCTTATAAGGTGAGGATTATGCGAGAGTCAAGAAATTTAACGCAAAATTGCTCTTGTATCCTTGCGCTTTGCCCGCTATCTAGCGCGTCGCACGCTCAAGCCAAGTCCTTCGGGACATCGCGGCACCGGCTGGGAGAACATCCCGGCTTTATCAGGTCTCTGTTCATGACGGGGGCTTTTACGCGGAGAGGTGGCTGAGTGGTTGAAAGCACCGCACTCGAAATGCGGCATGGGGGCAACTCCATCGGGGGTTCAAATCCCTCCCTCTCCGCCATTACTTTCCCGGAAACCGGTCTCCGACTTCAGTGCCATCGGTATCGCCGGACAATTCAACCGCCTTCACCATCTGTGCCGCATCAAATCCGAGAATGCCCGCAAGCTCGATCAGTTCCACCACATCCACCCGGCGCTGACCGCTTTCGAGCCTGGCGACAAAAGACTGATATTCACCCAGCGCATCGGCAAGCTGCGTCTGCGTGAAGCCAGCCGCTTCCCGCTTGGCGATCAGCAAAGCGATCAGCGCTTTGTGTTTTTCTGTTCCAAGCGTTTTTCCCATCAGCTTCCCTGTTTCCAATTCAACAGCACCGCATCCCGAATGCCTACCTCTCCCCGAGCGGCGTGACGCGCATTGAGCCATGGCCGCGCTGTTTGACCGCCGGCTGGCCGTAATACTCCACCTTGCCGCTGCCGTTCACGGAAATATCCAGCGTGTTCTTCGCCTGGACCAGGGCGCTGCCGCTGCCTGAAATATCCACCTTGGTTGCATCGGTGGCCAGATCGCCATTGTTATAGGCACCTGAACCATCCAGATCGAGATCCTGTATCTGCGCCTTGCCGCCAAGGCTGATCTGTCCCGAACCGGTGATTGCGGCATCGACATTGCCGGCCGCTATATTGTCGAGTTTCACGCTGCCCGAACCGGTCACCCGGGGCAGAATCTGATCGGCGCTCAGCGCGTCAAAATGGATATCGCCGGAGCCGGACAGATCGATCTTCACCATGCTGCCCTTGAAAGCGCCGGCGTGGATGCTGCCCGAACCGGACAATGTGACCCGGCTGAGGTCCTTGACCGTAATGTCGTAGGTAACCGTCTTCGACGGCACGATTTCGATCCTGCCGCGAATGCCAAGCACGAGATCGTCGCCTTTCACGCCGATATCAAGCAGAGGCAGGATATTGTCATCCGTCGTGACAATGAGCGCCTCGACATCCCCCTGCTTCACCTGGACATTGCCGATGCCTTGCAGGGTAATCCCATCGAATGTCTCGATATCGATGGTCTTGGCAACGACATGCCCCGAACCGGCGATCTGCTCCTTCTTGAGAATTTCGAATGAAACGAGCGCAATGAAAAACAAAACAATTAAAAACATGCCGGACATGCGAGCCATTATGAAGCCTCCATAGGCACGGCACCATACACTATGGGGATTACGCGAAGATGTCCGCAGCGCGTCAAGACCGTTTTGGCATGGGGGCGGTTAACCTGTCGCCCGGAACAGGCCGATGATGCGGCCCAGCAGAAACATTGCCGGGTAGAACAGAACCGAACTCACACCGGCGGCAAACACGAGCACCAGAACAAACTGTACCGGAGACAGCGCCCCGGATTGCTGCGGTTCCGGTTCACCCATGCGTCATCTCCCGGCTTTGCGCGCCTCGAATTCGACCCTGACTTTTTCCGCCAGCTTCAGCAATGTATCCTTGCATGACTTGCGGTCCATATCCGTTGGCTGTTTGGGCGATGCGATCAGCCCCTTCAGCCAGCCGCGAACGGTCCGGTCGGCCTCTTCAGGCGAACGGCCGAGCGCCTTGAGGATGGTCTCGCTGCTTTCGATGGCGGAGTAATGCGGCTCGCGGCCAAGCGCATTCTGGCATTGATAAGAGGTTGTCACGAGTTGCCTGACATCCGCCACAAGCCCGGTATCGCCGCCCCTGCCGCCGGATGGTGTTGTGCAGCCTGCAAGCGCCGCAATCACAAGTCCTGTACCGATCACACTCAACCGCATCATGTCCCCCCTACAGGGTTGCAACGCTATCCATCGAATGCCGGCGTGTCGAGCACTACCTTGGGCGCCTGGCCGGTGGCGGCCAAGGGGTCAGCGCCGCCCGCTATATTCCGGAACCTTGCTCTCCCCGCCGAACAATGTTTCCCGCGGATTGCTGTCGAAAGTGGAAATCGCCCGTTCGATGGTCTCGACCGAGCGGCGGCTGTCGGAAATGAATTTTTGCGCATTGCGCAATTTCTCACCGGTATAGGTTCCCAGCGTTTTCAGGATCGGCGCCAGCCGGGCCTGCAAGCTGTCGGCCGTATCGCGATAGGATTGCAGCTGTTCGCGGATATTGGCGACCGTGCTGCCCTTGTCGTCGGAGAGTTCCCTGTTCAGTTTCGTCAGCGCATCGTCAACCTTGACGGAGGCCTCGTTGATCCGCGACATGGTTTCGCGCGCATCCTTTATGACGGCTTGCACATCCTGCGCCCGCTGTCCGTAACGGTTGATCATATCGGTGCTGTCGGCAAGCTGCTGGGTGAACGCCTTGGCTTCGTGCGCCCGGTCGAGCGCCGGCCCTTTCATCTCGTCCAGATAATTTTCGGTGGCATCCATGGCGCGGTCCACGCGCTGCAATACATCCTGTACGGTCTGGACAAGGGTTTTCAGGGATGACGGGTCGATATCGATCCGCGCGACCGTATCTTCCTTTTCCGCTTCTTCGAGCAGCTTCGGTTCGTAGCTCTTGCCGCCCTTCAGCTCGATATAGGCCTGTCCGGTCAAAAGGACGAAAGCCAGTTCCGCCTGGGTCGAGCGCGTGATCGGCGTGGTTGCATCGATCTGCGTCTGGGCGATCACCACATCGGGATTGCTCGCATCGATGAAAAGCCGGGTGACCTCGCCAACCTTCAAGCCATTGAACAGGACCTGGCTTTTCACGGCCAGCCCCGTGACAGAACCGGGAATGCGGATCTCCAGCATTGCCGTGGGCCGCGTGTCGCCCAAGCGCTCGATCCAATAGACAAAGCCAAAGGCCAGCGCACTCACCAGCAGGGTGAAAATACTGACCACAAGATAATTGGCCTTGGTTTCCATTCACAATTCCATTCATTCAGGCCGACAGGTCTGCAACCTTATCGTGCAATATCCCTAACCCCGCACGTTACAGAACGCCACCATGTTCTTGCGGTTCCGGCACGGGCGTTACGGCATTGGGCCGCCGCCGTAACGCCGCCGCGTTACGTAACCCACGCCATCGTAACGATTGTTATCCACAGTCTGTGTGTTACGTGACCATAATGTTGCCCGTTGGGGCACACACCCCTATCAAGTTCATGCGAGTGATTCGCGTTCGTTACGGCACAGACATACCCATGGCACTATCCAACGCAGAGAGACAGAAACGGCACCGGGAACGGCAAAAGCAGAAGCTTGCCGCGGCCGCGCCGGGCCTTACAGCCCAATATGAGAACGTCGGTGCGGACCTGCGCGAAAAACTCTACAGGCTCATCGATGCGGAAAATCAGCGGCGCGATCGCATCCGCCCCACCGCCGAAGAGGCGTTGGAGCCAACCGATTTCAGCCGGGTTATTCTCGATATCGCCCTGGATGAAGACCATTCCGGCCTCGCCAGCAAGGCACGCATGATCCTGCTTGGCGCCCTGTGCATGGGCGAAAGCTCGGAGAAGGAAATCCGCGAGGCGCGCCTGGAGAAGGATGCGGCGCTGGCGCAGGAAACGGCGGATGACGACGGGCAGGACGGCGAACCGCAAGGGCGCATCAGCCCGCTCGAACATTACATCCGCGTGCCGAATTTCGGCTAGGCTCCGCGCCATCGCGGCAAACAGCCGGATCAGGCGTCGAACCGGTCGGAAACGAACTGCCAGTTAACCAGCTTGTCGAGAACCGCCGCCACATGTTCGGCGCGGCGGTTTTCATAGTCGAGATAATAGGCGTGCTCCCACACATCGATGCCAAGCACGGCCTTCCCGCCTTCGGCCAGCGGATCGCCAGCGTCTTTCATGCCCGTCACGGCAATCTTGTCACCATCCCTGACCAGCCAGACCCAGCCTGTCCCGAACACGTTGTCTGCTTCGGCAACAATCTTCTTCTTCAAGCCATCGATCCCGCCAAAACCGCTTTCTGCGGCGGCGGCGAAGGCACCCTTGGCTGGCGCGGAGCCGCTCTGGAATTGCTGCCAGTACAGATTGTGATTCCAGGCCTGCGCCGCATTGTTGAAGACCGGCGCATTGCCGTCCTTCTTCGCCCGCACCACCACCTCTTCAAGGGAAAGGTCGGCATAGGGCGTCTTTTCCACCAGGGTGTTCAGCTTCTTGAAATAACCCGCATGGTGCTTGCCATAATGCAGCCCGACGGTGCGCGCGGAGATGACAGGCGCCAGGGCGTCTTCGGCATAGGGCAGTTCCGGCAGCTTGAAAGGGGCGGCGGCATGCGCCTGAATGGCCGGGGCAAAGAGGGTTGCGGCTGCCACGGTGCCCGAAAGGACGAGCATATCGCGTCTGTTGAGATCCATCTTCTTCTCCTGAGGATTGTTGCGGGCAAATGACGGAATGCGCGCAAAACCTGTGATGCATTGCGCCTTTCCCACCATGAAAACGGCACTGCCCCGAGGGAGTTCCCGGATCATGGCAATTTTCCGCTCGTTTCGATCACGCTTTGGTGCAGGTGCACGTCAGCGGATCGCGTCAAAATCGGCCGGGCAGATAAGGATTTGAATTCTGGCCGGGGCTGCCCTAAGACTTGGAGGCAGGGAGTCCCTGTTTCACACCGAAGAAACGCCATGCCGGAAATCAGCGCCGCGCAGACGGTCAGCCACAATCATAGGTAGGAATTTTCATGAGCGATATTGCCGAAACCGCACCCATTGCCGTTGCACCCGACGTTAAAACCCGACTGAAATCCATCATCGGCGGATCGGCGGGCAATCTTGTCGAGTGGTATGACTGGTATGTCTATGCCGCTTTCACGCTTTACTTTGCGCCTGTCTTTTTCCCTTCCGGCAACCAGACCGCCGAGCTCCTGAGCGCCGCAGCCGTCTTCGCCGTCGGCTTCCTGATGCGTCCGATCGGGGCCTGGGTCATGGGCATCTATGCCGATCGCAAGGGCCGCAAGGCGGGCCTTACCCTGTCCGTAACACTGATGTGCCTTGGCTCCCTGCTGATCGCCATCACACCGGGTTACGCGACAATCGGCCTGCTGGCACCAACGCTTCTGGTCATCGCACGCCTGCTGCAAGGCCTGAGCGTCGGTGGCGAATACGGTGCCAGCGCAACCTATCTCAGCGAGATGGCCGGCAAGAACCGCCGCGGTTTCTATTCGAGCTTCCAGTACGTGACGCTGATTTCCGGACAGCTCGTTGCCCTTGTGGTCCTGCTTATCCTGCAGCGCATTCTCACGCCCGAGCAGCTCGGCGCATGGGGCTGGCGCATTCCTTTCGCCATTGGCGGTTTCCTGGCCATCGCGGTTTTCTACATTCGCCGCGGCCTTGCCGAAACCCAGTCCTTTCACAATGCCAAGAATGATGACAAGCCGAAATCCAGCGGCTTTGCCCTGTTCCGGCACTATCCGAAAGAAGCCTTCACCGTTCTGGCGCTGACATCCGGCGGTACGCTCGCCTTCTATGCCTACACCACATACCTGCAGAAATTCCTCGTCAACACCTCCGGCTTCAGCAAGGAATCGTCGAGCGAAATCACCGCACTCGCCCTGCTGATCTTCATGCTGTGCCAGCCCATTGCCGGGGCTCTCTCGGACAGGATCGGCCGCAAGCCGCTGATGGTCGGCTTCGGCATTCTTGGCGTCCTCTTCACATACCTCATCTTCTCCACGCTGGCCGTCACCACCAGCCCCTACGTCGCCTTTGCTCTGTCGCTGGCCGGTCTCCTGATCGTCACCGGCTACACCTCCATCAACGCCGTGGTGAAGGCCGAGCTTTTCCCCGCGCATATCCGGGCGCTCGGTGTTGCCCTGCCCTATGCGCTTGCCAACACGATCTTCGGTGGCACTGCCGAATGGGTGGCGTTGAAGTTCAAGCAGATGGGCCACGAAACCTGGTTCTTCTGGTATGTCACCATCATGATCGGCCTGTCCCTGATCGTCTACATCAAGATGCGTGACAGCCGTGACCACAGCCTGATCCACGAGGATTGATCCGGCAGGCGGGGAAGCAGACTGTTGCGCGACCCCGCCTTATCTCCCGTTCTCCATTCCGTTGTCACTCTGGAACCGCCATGACCACATCCGCAAAGACCAATATCGTTGATCCCGTCAAGCTTGACCGCCTGGCCGAAGTTGCCGTCAAAATCGGCCTGCAGCTGCAAGCGGGGCAGGACCTCCTGATAACAGCACCGCTGGCCGCACTGCCGCTGGTACGCCGCATCACCGAACACGCCTACAAGGCGGGTGCCGGTCTGGTGACGTCCTTCTATGCGGACGAAGAAGCCACGCTGGCGCGCTACCGTCATGCGCCGCTGGAGAGTTTCGACCATGCCGCCACATGGCTCTTCGAGGGAATGGCCAAGGCTTTTTCATCCAACACCGCGCGGCTTGCCATTGCCGGTGACAATCCGATGCTGCTTTCGGCGGAAGACCCGGAAAAGGTGGCCCGCGCCAACCGGGCAACCTCCAAGGCCTATCAGCCGGCACTGGAGAAAATTGCCGGTTTCGACGTCAACTGGAACATCGTTTCGTATCCGAATCCATCCTGGGCGAAGCAGGTTTTCCCGGATCTTTCCGAAGACGCAGCGGTTGCCAAATTGGCCGACGCCATCTTTGCCGCGTCGCGCGTGGACATTGACGATCCCGTCACCGCATGGCGGGAGCACAATGCCGTGCTTGCCAAACGCCGCGAATGGCTGAATGGCCTCAACTTCGCCTCCCTGCACTTCAAGGGCCCCGGCACCGATCTGGTTGTCGGTCTTGCCGACGAGCACCGGTGGCAGGGCGGCGCCTCGACCGCCAAGAACGGCATCACCTGCAACCCGAACATTCCGACGGAAGAGGTTTTCACCACGCCGCACGCCCTGCGTGTGGGCGGCCATGTCTCCAGCACAAAGCCTCTGTCCCATCAGGGCACGCTGATCGAGGATATCTCGGTGCGTTTCGAAGGCGGCAGGATCGTCGAGGCCAAGGCTTCGCGCGGCGAAGAGGTGTTCAACAAGGTGCTGAACACCGATGACGGGGCACGGCGTCTGGGCGAAGTGGCGCTGGTGCCGCATTCCTCGCCAATCTCGGCATCGGGCCTTCTCTTCTTCAACACCCTGTTTGATGAAAATGCCGCGAGCCATATCGCGCTCGGCCAGTGCTATTCCAAATGCTTCGTCAACGGCGACAAGCTGTCGGCCGAGGAGGTTGCGGCACGCGGCGGCAACAAGAGCCTCATTCACATCGACTGGATGATCGGATCGGGCGAGATCGATGTGGATGGCGTCCATGCAGACGGCAGCACAGTTCCCGTCATGCGCCGGGGAGAATGGGCCTGAGACAGCTGAAACGCATGCGTTGATGGTTACAAAATGAGCCAGTAGAACGCCTCCCGGGGTCAATCATGCCAATGGGAGGAAAATTCATGGCTCAGGACGGATTCGCAAAACGCGCGCGGCTGCTTTTCGCCAGCGCGGTGGGCACCATCATCGAGTGGTACGACTTCTTTGTTTTCGCCACCTGCGCGGTGCTGGTTTTCGACAAGGCGTTTTTCCCGACCGCGGATCCGGCAATCGGCATTCTGCTGGGCCTGAGCACCTTTGCCATCGGTTTTATTGCCCGCCCGCTTGGCGGCATCATTTTCGGCGTGCTGGGTGACCGCATCGGCCGCAAGAATGCGCTTGTGGTCAGCCTCGCCATGATGGGCGGATCGACCTTTGCCATGGGCCTGTTGCCGACCTATGCCTCGGTTGGCGTTCTGGCACCCGCCTTGCTGGTGCTGCTGCGCATTTTCCAGGGGATTGCCGTCGGCGGCGAAGCCACGGGAGCACTGCTCATCGTCGCCGAGTCCATGCCGGGCAAGCAGCGCGGCTTCTGGACCAGTTTCCCGATGATCGGCGGCCCTGCGGCCAACGTGCTCGCCGCAGCCACGATCAGCTTCCTGACCCTGCGCTTCGGCGAGCAGGCGTTTGTCGACTGGGCATGGCGCCTGCCGTTCCTGTTCTCGATCGTTCTGGTTGTCCTTGGCTTCTGGATGCGCCGCAAAGTGGAGGAATCCCCAGCCTTCATCGAGCTGGTCGAAAAGCGCAAAGCCGTGCCAGCCGCGCCCCTGTCGGAAGCCTTCAAACATTTCAGCAAGCCGATGGGTCAGGTGTTTCTGGTCAAAACAGCCGAAAACACCCTGTTCTATCTGTTCACGACCTTCTTTCTCGTTCTCACCGTCCAGTTCCTCGGGCTGGCGCGGTCCGTCGGCGTGGGCGCTCTGTTCTGGGGCTCGATCCTTGAAGTCATCGTCATCATGGCCGCAGCCTATGCCTCGGATCGGTTTGGCCGCAAGCCATTGATGCTGCTGGGACTGGTTGGCGGCCTTGGCGCAGGTGCCTATCTGTTCAGCCTGCCGCACGGCGCCGATCCGCGTCTGGTCCTGCAGGCAACCCTGCTCACCCTGACATTCCACGGCATTATCGTCGGCAGCATGGCGCCGTTCTTTACGGAGCTGTTTCCGACCCATGTGCGCTATTCCGCCATGTCCATCAGCTATCAGGTCGCCTCGGTGGTCGGTGGCTCTGTTGCGCCGCTGATTGCGACGCTGCTCCTCAACGCAACCGGCACGCCGCATGCGGTCATCATCTACGCGGCAGTCATGGTCATTCCGGGCATTATCTGCGTTCTTCTGTCGAAGGAGACGCGCGGAGCGGATCTCACGGCCATCTGAGCAAGGACCGCCGCCGGAATGCCGGTGGCGGCCGCCTATCTGCTTGAAATAACCGAGGTCCTGGGCCGCCAGACGAGCAGCCTGTTTTCGACCAGCGTCACCAGCCAGTCCACGAGAATGACAAAGCCCATCAGCACGAACATCCCCGCAAAAACGCCGGTGACATCGAACACGCTTTCGGCCTCGTGGATGAGGTAGCCGAGCCCGGCGGCCGAGCCCAGATATTCGCCCACCACCGCACCGACCACGGCAAAACCCACCGATGTGTGCAGCGACGAGAACATCCATGAGAGGGCCGACGGCATGTAGACGTGCCGCAAGAGCTGCCGCTCGTTCATGCCGAGCATGCGGGCGTTGGAAAGAACAGCGGGACTGACTTCCTTGACGCCCTGATAGACATTGAAGAAGACGATGAAGAACACCAGCGTCACGCCCAGCGCCACCTTGGACCAGATGCCAAGCCCCAGCCACAGCGCAAAGATCGGCGCGAGCACGACGCGCGGCAGGGCATTGGCCGCCTTGACATAGGGATCGAACACCGCGGCGAGCAAGGGCTTGCGGGCAAACCAGAACCCGATGATCACGCCGCCGAGCGAACCGATGACGAAGGCAAGCGCCGCCTCGGTCAGCGTGATGCCGAGGTGGTACCAGATCGATCCTTCCATGAACCACTGGACCATGCGCTTGCCGACTGCGAGAGGTTCGGCAAAGAAAAAGCTGATGGTTTTCGGATTGCCGATCAGCGTTGTCGTCGAGGCGATGTGCCAGAAGACCAGAGTGACAACCGCCACGAGAATCTGAAGGCTGATGAGCGTCAGTCGGTTCATGGCCGGACCTCTTCGGACTGCCGGTAACCCTTCAGGACTTCCTCTTTCAGGGCATTCCAGATTTCCCGGTGCGCGTCATGGAACTGCGGTTCAGACTTGATGTCGGCCATGTTGCGCGGCCGCGCCAGCGGGATCGTGTAATTGCCGATGATACGGGATGACGGCCCCGCCGACATGATGATCACCCGGTCGGCAAGACCGATGGCCTCATCAAGGTCGTGGGTGACGAACATCACCGCCTTGCGGTCCGCCGACCACAGATCGAGCAGGAGATCGCCCATGATCAGCCGTGTCTGGGCATCGAGCGGCCCGAATGGCTCATCCATGAGCAATATTTTGGGATGACGGATCAGCACCTGCGCCAGTCCGACGCGCTTGCGCTGGCCGCCCGACAGCATGTGCGGATAGCGGTCGGCGAAGGCCGCGAGGCCCACTTTACCGAGCCAGACACGCGCCTGCTCCAGGGCGTCGCGGCGCGGCGTGCCCGCCACCTCCAGCCCGATGGCCACATTGTCGATCGCGGTCTTCCAGGGCATGAGCGAATCCTGCTGGAAGAGATAGCCCGCATGCTTGTTCAAGCCAGACAACGGCTTGGCAAACGTGCGGACCTGTCCCTGCGCCGGCTTGAGAAGACCCGCCGTCGCATTGAGCAGTGTCGATTTCCCGCAGCCGGTGGGGCCGACAATCGCCACGAACTCCCGGTCGCTGACCACGAGATTCGTTTCGCCGACCGCCTCATAGGTGCCGCCGCCCTGCAGGGGGAACGCAATATGGATGCCGCTCAGCTCAACGGCGTTGACATCCTCGGCCTCGTTCAGGTCCCGTGTGGTCTTCCGTGCAATGATCATTGGCCCTTATGCCTCACCCCTTGATGAAACGGTCATCATAGGTCGCGGCAAGGTCAATCGTCGCATTGGCGAATTCGGGATCGAGGATTTTCAGCGTGTTGAGAACGGACTGCATGCCTTCCATGGGCAGGACACCGTCCAGCGAATAGGTCGGCAGCGAATTGGCAATGGCCTTGATGTACAGCGGCTTGTCACCTAGCTGATACTCGGCGGGAACACTGTCGGCGATCTCTTCCGGCGTGGCACTGTGCAGCCATTTCAGTGTTTTGACGAAAACACCCACCAGCGCCTTTGAGGTGTTGGGGTTCGCGTCGGCGAAATCCTTCTTCACATAGAGCACCGCCGCCGGATTGGAGCCGCCGAACAGGGCGCGCGTACCTTCCTCGGTGCGCGTATCGATGAGGATTTTGATATCGCCATCGGCCTCGAGCTTGGCAATGACGGGATCAAGATGCGCAATCACATCCACCTGGCCCTGCTTGATCGCAGCGACAGCGCTGGCACCGCCGCCAATGCCGATCAGCGGCGCATCGCTGGCCTTGAGACCCGCCTTTACCATGGCGTATTGGATCGTCAGGGCCGTCGATGAACCGGGAGCCGTGACGCCAAGTTTCAGGCCGGTGAAATCGGCGGGAGATTTGACCTTGTCGGCCAGTTCCTTGCGCACGGCAATGACGATGGCCGGGAAACGCCCGAGTTCGCACAGCGCACGCACATCCTGCCCCTTCGCCTGCATGCGGATCGTGTGCTCGTAAGCACCGGTCACCACATCGACGGAGCCGCCCACCAGCGCCTGCAGGGATTTTGCCCCGCCGCCGAAATCGTTGATCGTCACATCCAGACCGGCATCCTTGAAAAAGCCGCGGCGCTCGGCAATGGTCAGCGGGAGATAATAGAGGAGCGGTTTTCCGCCGACACCCAGCGTCAGGCTGGTCTTTTCCAGCGCTCCGCCTGTCTGTGCCATCAGTCCCGTGTTCGATGCCGCCAGCACCGACAGGGCGGCTGCGCCCACCAGAAATTCACGCCGTTCCATTGTCATCCTCCCGGCATCACCTCCCGTTCAGCAAGACATAGAAACGCCCTGGTGAGCCGCGTGATGTTCACTGTTTTCACATGTTTTCAAAACGCTACCACCCGGATTCCGGAAGCGCAAGGCAAGGAAATGGACGAAACATGCAACAAAAACGCGCCGGATACGAGATCCGGCGCGTTGTTTTAACGGTTAGCCGACGAGCGGAACGATCAGGCGACGAGGCGTCCCGCTGTTTCGCTCTGGGCATAGGCCTTGCCGAAACGGTTGGCGAGGAAGGCATCAAGCGCGATATCCTCCTGCTTGAGGAAGCCCTGCTGCGGCAGGTCGCCATTGGCCAGCATGTCGAGAACGGCGCAGATGGCCGATGCCGTGGTGATCTGGATACCGCTGTACAGCACGTCGCCGATATGGCCGCTATAGACCTTGTTGGCATAGGTTTCCTGCAAGAGGCGACCCTTCTTGCGGCCGCTGACCGTGACGAAAATCACCACGACGTCCTGCATGGTCGAAGGCAGGGCGTTTTCCAGGATGTCCTTGAACACATCGCGGCGGTCCCGCAGGCCAAGATCGTTGAGCAGGGCCTTCATGATGGCGGCATGGCCGGGATAGCGGATCGTGCGGTAGTTCAGGGTGCGGACCTTGCCGAGCAGCGTTTCGCACAGGGTGCCGAGACCGCCCGAGGTGTTGAAAGCTTCGTAGGTTACGCCGTCGAGCGAGAATTCCTCGCGCTCTTCCAGCGGCGGCACTTCCGTCAGTTCGCCGTCGACGATGGCTTCGCAAGGCTCGCAATATTCGTTGATGACACCGTCCGTGCTCCAGGTCAGGTTGTAGTTGAGCGCATTGGACGGGTACTGCGGCAGCGCACCGACGCGCATGCGCACGCTTTCCAGCGTATCGAAGCGCTTGGCCAGATCATTGGCGACAATCGAGATGAAGCCCGGAGCCAGACCGCACTGGGGAATGAAGGCCGTCTTTGCCGTGGCCGCAAGCTGCTTGACGATACGGGTGCTGGCAACATCTTCGGTCAGGTCGAGATAATGCACGCCCGACGACGCAGCGGCTTGTGCAATGCGCGTTGTCAGGTGGAAGGGAGCGGCGCTAAGCACGGCGAATTTACCGGCGAGAACCTTTTCAAGCGCGCCTTCTTCAGCAATCTCGATGCAGCGGGTAACGACGAGCGGGGAAACATCCAGGGCATCAAGCTGTGCCTGGGCGCGGTCGACGACCGTTACGCGGTAATCTCCGGTGTTTGCGAGCAGGTTGGCGATTGTTCCGCCGATTTTGCCTGCACCGACGATGACGATCTCTTTCATGTGATTCCCCTTGGATATAAAAAAGTTATAAAGATTTTCGCAGGCTTGCTCGTCGAAATGAAGCGTGTAAACTGACGATATTACGACCATTTTTTTACAATATGCCGTATGAGTTTGACATTATGCTGACAGATGCCGACCACGCCCTGCTTTCCCTGCTGCGCGAGAACGCCCGCGCCTCGACCGCCGACCTCGCCCGCAAGCTCGGCGTGTCGCGCACCACCGTGCAAAGCCGTATCGAGCGGCTGGAAAAGCGCGGCATGATTCGCGGCTACAGCGTGCTGCTTTCCCCCGAATATGAGCGGGATCTGGTCAAGGCGCATGTGCTGGTCACGGCCCTGCCGAAATTTGCCAAGCGGGTCGAAGCGGCATTGCGCGAAATCGCCTGGGTGCGGACCCTGCATTCTGTCAGCGGGCAATACGACATGATCGTCATCCTGGAAGCGCCGTCCATCAACGAACTCGACACATTGCTGGACCGGATCGGTGCCCTGGAAGGCGTGGAGCGCACCATTTCGTCCATCATCCTCTCCACGCGCATCGACCGCTGACCCCCAGTACACGCCCCCCTTCGGACTCCGCTTGACTCTTTGGCCGAATGGATTCCATAATAGAACATATCATGAACATTCAGGGGAAACCGTGGTGACAACCGTCAACCTTACGGCGTTGCGGCGCGATATCGCGTCTTTAAGCGAGCGGAATGCGCTGGAAGCGCAGGCGCCGCGCAGTGCCTTTGGTTTCGGCGACAGAAGCATCGACAAGGTGCTGGGCAAGGGACTGCAGCGCGGCGCGCTGCATGAGGTCTTTGCAGCGCAAATGCACGATGCGGGCGCAGCGACCGGATTCGTCATCGCCTTAGCCTTGCGTTCGTCCAGTGACCAGAGCCCCATTGTCTGGCTCGAAGAGGATTTTGCCGCGCAGGAACATGGTTTTCCCTATGCGCCGGGGCTGAACCATCTCGGTCTTGATCCGCAGCGGCTCGTCATCGTGCGCTGTTCGTCGCCGCAGGATGTGCTGAAAGCTGCCTCAGACAGCCTTGGCATCCGCGGAACGGGCGCCGTCATCATAGCACCGTGGAGCAATCCGAAATGCCTTGACCTGACAGCCACGCGCAAATTGCTGCTGACCGCCCAGCAGACGGGCGTGCCCGCCTTCCTGCTGCGGCTCGGCGCCGTTCCAATCGACAATTCCGCTGTGACCCGCTGGATGATCCGCTCGAACCCGTCGCGGTCGAGCGGCGCCAATGCGCCGGGTCACCCGGTGTTTGACGCCACCCTTATACGCAACAGGCAGGGCATGACGGGCCATTGGATCCTGCAATGGGAGAGTGACAATCATGTTTTCAGACAGATCGAACCGGTTTCTGGCGCTGTGGTTTCCACACCTGCCCACCGACCGCCTCAAACGCGAAAATCCGCAACGGGCTGAGTCCGGCCAGTTTCTGATTGTCGTTGACAAGGTTGCCAATGCCTTGCGCCTGACAGCCCTTGACGAACGCGCCGCCAAGGCCGGCCTGTTCAAGACCATGGCTTTGACCGACGCCCGGGCGCAGTTCGAAAATCTCGACATCGCCTTCGCGTCGCCGCGCAAGGATGCCGCCCTTTTGGAAAAACTGGCCGACTGGTGCGACCGCTATACGCCGCTGGTCGCGCTTGACGGTGCCGACGGGCTTATGCTCGACATCACCGGCTGCGTGCATCTCTTCGGTGACGAGCATCAGTTGCGCCGGGATATCCACCAGCGCCTGAGCCAGCATGGCGTGGTGGTCCGCTCGGCCATTACAGGCAATGCGGCGGCGGCCCATGCTTTCGCACGTCATTCGGCGGGAGACGTGATCGAGGATTCCGCGCTCACACAAAAACTGCGCCGCTTGCGTCTCGTCAGCCTCGAGATCGAAGATGTTCATCTGGCCGGATTGAAGAGAGCCGGGCTGCGCACCATCGGCGATGTCGAAGTGCTTCCCCGTGCGGCCCTTGCCGCGCGTTTCGGTGCCGGGCTGGTCGAGCGCCTCGACGCTCTTTTCGGATATGCGCACCACCCGATCTCCCCCCGGCGCATCGTACCCGCCTGCATGGTCGAGCGGCGCATGGCCGAACCCTTGATTGTCATGGACAGCGTTGAACGGGTGCTGCATGCGCTTGGCGACGAACTTTTCCAGCAGTTGCAGCAGCGTGTCGAGGGCGCGCGGGAAGTCGAGGCTTCGTTCTTCCGTGTCGATGGTGAGGTCAGGCGGATCGGCATTCAGGCCGGACGGCCGCTGACCGACACCAAAACCCTGTTCAGACTGTTGAAGGAGCGGCTTTCCACACTCGCCGAACCACTTGATGCCGGTTACGGTTTTGACATCATCCGTCTTGCGGCAGTGCGGGCCGAACGAACCCAAACCATGCAGAAAAGCCTCGACAGCACGGTTCAGGAAACCGAGGAGATTGGCGGGCTGATTGACCGCCTGTCGATCCGTCTCGGGACAGGGCGGGTCCTGCGCCCGCATCCCGTCGACACGCATATTCCCGAGCGCGCCGTTTCATTGGAACCGGCTGTTCACACCGCCGCAAATCCGCCGGTCGAATGGGCGCCCGTTCAGCACCCGGGCGAGCCGCCCGAGCGTCCGGTCCGGCTGTTCCAGCCGCCGGAACAGATTGAAACGACGGCGGGAATTCCCGATGGCGCCCCGGCACAATTCGTCTGGCGGCGGGTCCGGCACACTATCGTCCTCGCCGAAGGGCCGGAGCGCATCGCGCCGGAATGGTGGCGGGAACATGCCGGGGCCCTGACACGGGATTATTACCGCCTCGAAGACAACCGGGGGCACCGTTTCTGGGTCTTTCGCGAAGGCCTGTATGAGCGCGGCCAGACCACGCCGCGCTGGTACCTGCATGGGCTTTTTGCCTGATGCCCGGCTATACGGAACTTGCCGTCACCAGCAATTTCTCCTTTCTCGAAGGCGCTTCGCAGCCGGAGGAATTGGTGCAGGCAGCGGCATTGCTCGGCCTTGAGGGCATAGGCATCGCCGACCGCAACACGCTTGCCGGGGTGGTGCGGGCCTATAAGGCGCATCAGGAACTGACGCAGGAGCAGGGGATAAAGCTCAATCTCTTTATCGGCTGCCGGCTGATGTTCATCGACGGCACGCCCGATCTGGTCGTCTATCCGCGCGACCGCCCGGCCTACGGGCAGCTGTGCCGCCTTTTGAGCGAGGGGAAGACGCGGGCGGGGATCAAGGGCGAGTGCCATCTGGTGCTGGAGGATTTCCTTTTCCGCGCCAAGGATTTCCAGACGGTGGTCATGCCATCAGGACAGCCGGATGAAAATCTCGGACTTGTACTGAAAAAACTAGGCGTCGTTGCACCTGATTGCATCTGGCTTGGTCTTGCTATGTCCTATGACGGCGCTGACCGGCGCCATGGCGAAAAGCTGGAGCGCATCGCCGCCACGGCCGGTGTTCCACTGCTGGCGGTCAACAATGTGCTCTACCACACCGCCTCCCGCCGTCCGCTGCAGGATGTGCTGACCTGCATCCGCGACCATGTCACCATTGATACGGCTGGGCGCAGACTGGAGAAGAACGCGGAAAGGCATCTGAAATCGGCTGAAGAAATGCAGCATCTTTTCCGGCATTTTCCATCGGCCCTTGCGGAAATCCGCTGTTTCACCGCGCCCGTCACCTTCTCCCTTGGTGAACTGCAATACCATTATCCCGATGAGCCGGTGCCCCCCGGCAAGACCCCGCAGCAGTACCTCGCCGACGAGACATGGAAGGGGGCGGCGAAACGGTATCCCGATGGCATTCCCGAAATGGTGCGCGACCTTCTGAACAAGGAACTGACGCTGATCGGAACTTTGGGATATGCGCCGTATTTCCTGACGGTGCATGATATCGTCACCTATGCGCGGTCGCAGAACATCCTGTGCCAGGGCCGGGGTTCATCCGCCAATTCTGCCGTCTGCTATTGCCTGCACATCACCGCTGTCGATCCGACGAACGGCAATGCGCTGTTCGAACGCTTTCTCTCGGCCGAGCGCAAGGAACCGCCCGATATCGATGTCGATTTCGAGCACGAACGGCGCGAGGAAATCATGCAATGGGTTTACGGCCGCTACGGCCGCGACCGTGCGGCCATCGTCGCGACCGTGATCAGCTACCGCCCGCGCAGCGCCATCCGCGATGTCGGCAAGGCCCTGGGGCTGACCGAAGATGTGACGGCTGCGCTTGCCAACACGGTCTGGGGCAGCTGGGGCTCCACCGTTGACCGGCAGCATGTGCGGCAGGCGGGTCTTGATCCCGACAACATCATGATCCGCCGTGCCGTCAAACTGGCAACGGAACTGCTCGGTTTTCCGCGCCATCTCTCGCAGCATGTCGGCGGCTTCGTCCTGACACAGGAGCGGCTTGACGAAACCGTTCCCATCGGCCCTGCGGCCATGAAGGACCGTTCCTTCATCGAATGGGACAAGGACGATATCGACACGCTGCGGATCATGAAGGTCGATGTGCTGTCACTCGGCATGCTGACATGCATCCGCAAGGCTTTTGATCTCATTCATCAACATAAGGGCAAACGTTACGAACTGGCGGACCTGGAGCCCACTGACGAGAAGGTCTACGACATGCTGTGCGCGGCGGACTCCCTTGGGGTGTTTCAGGTGGAAAGCCGTGCCCAGATGAACATGCTGCCGCGCCTGCGCCCGCGAGAGTTTTACGACCTGGTCATCGAGGTCGCCATTGTGCGCCCGGGTCCGATTCAAGGCGACATGGTGCATCCCTATTTGCGGCGGCGCAAACGCATAGAGAATGTCGATTACCCATCGCCTTCTCCCGAATATGGCGACAAGGATGAACTGAAAAATGTTCTGATTAAAACATTGGGCGTTCCCCTGTTTCAGGAACAGGCCATGCGCATTGCCATTGAAGCGGCGGGTTTCACCCCCGATGAGGCCAACAAACTTCGCAGTGCTATGGCAACCTTCCGCAACCGCGGCACCATTCACAAGATGCAGGAGCAGATGGTCGAGGGCATGGTGCGCCGCGGCTATGAGCGCAGCTTTGCCGAAAACTGCTTCAACCAGATCAAAGGTTTCGGGGAATATGGTTTTCCGGAGAGCCATGCGGCGAGTTTTGCCATTCTCGTCTATGTTTCCTCCTGGATCAAATACCACCATCCGGAAGTGTTTGCTGCCGCCCTCCTGAATTCGCAGCCCATGGGTTTTTATGCCCCGGCCCAGATCATCCGCGACGCACGCGAGCACGATGTCGACGTGCGTCCTGTCGATGTCAATTTCAGTGAATGGGACAACACGCTGGAAAAGAAAAGCCACGGAAATCCTGCCATGCGCATGGGCTTTCGGCAGGTCGACGGCTTTTCGAAAGCCTGGGCCGACGAAATTTGCGCAAAACGGAAAAAACCCTATGCGGACATTGAAGAGGTTCGCCGTCTGACGCGACTGGAGCGCCGCGCCTTTGTCCTGCTCGCCGATGCGGATGCGTTTCGTTCCCTCGCCATTGACCGGCGCGAAGCATTGTGGGCCGTGCGCAGATTTCCCGACAATACAACCTTGCCACTCTTCCAGATTGCTGAAACCAACGAGCTTGCGGTGGAAGCGGAGACACGGCTGCCGACGATGCAGATGGCAGAACATGTCATTGCCGACTATGAATCCATCCGGCTTTCGCTCAAGGGTCATCCCCTGCAGTTTTTGCGGGACATGCTGGCCGGCGAGGGTGCCTTAACCTGCAGGCAAGCCACAGCGCTGGCCAGCAACAGGCGCGTCAAGCTTGCCGGCGTGGTCACGGTCCGCCAAAGGCCGGGCAGCGCCAAAGGCGTTGTCTTCATGACGATCGAGGATGAAACCGGCATTGCCAATATCATCGTCTGGTCGAAGACAATGGCGGCGTACCGCAAGGAAGTGATGAGTTCCCGCCTTATCCTGATCGAGGGAACGGTCCAGAGCAGCGATAATGTCACGCATATCGTTGCCCGCAAACTGATTGACCGCACGGCCGATCTCTATCGTCTTTCGGAACAATTGCCGCCCATGCCGGTATCGCATGCCGATGAAGTGGTCCATCCGGTCCCTGATCAGCCGAGAGCCCGTCATCCGCGCAAGGTCCGGATTCTGCCAAAATCCCGGGATTTTCATTAAAGCCTATCCTGCCTAGGCGCGTTTGCGCTCTGCGGCCAAGGCAGCCCGGTCGATGGCGGCGATCATGCAAATTTCCAGGTCGCCCAATCCGTCCAGAATCTCTTCCCTTGAAATACCGGCGGCTTCCGCTGCAGCGGTGCATTTGCCGACCAGTTGCTTGGGCCTTGGATCATGATGGGCCATGTCCGCCGGACGCGTGGCATGAACATTGGCCTCTATCCAGTGGTTGACGAAATCAATCGCACGTTGGCTCATGCTTTCCTCCTGTATATCACCAGTCAAAACTGCTGGCGGCGGAGAAGGTTGCGAAAAAAACAGGATATCACACCGCTCCTTTGGCCCAAACCACGAATTTGGATTGCAGTCCGGAACCACCGGTCATGGCCCAAAAAAGCAACCGGCTCGATCACGAGCCGGTCCCAATTTCAGCCATGGAACACAATCAGGCGCGGTCAACCACCTTCTTCACCGCATCCTTGGCCTTGCCCTTCATTTGCTGGGCATCGCCCTTCAGTTCCTGGGCCTTGCCTTCAGCCTGCAGCTTCCGGGAACCCGTTGCCTTGCCGGCAGCCTGTTTAATATTGCCCGCCGCCTTGTTGGCGAGCCCGGAAATCTTGTCACCTGTGCTACCCATCGGTACACTCCTTCAAAGTTCACTCACCCGAGGTAAACGGCCGATGACATCTACGGTTCCCGTGAAACCGGATAAATTCAAAATATTGAATTAAAAGGATAATTTTGTGAATCCAAGCGAAAACCCGGTGCCCACGGGGGAACAGGCACCGGGTTCTGAACGTGCCGGTCAGCGTGTGGCCAGCTTTTGTGAAACGTGACAGAGTCGTCTTGGTTCCCGCCAATGGAAAAGCTTTCCCGGATGGCGCAGATGTCACCCGGCGACATGTTTGATCGCCGCCTCGACGGTTGAGGCGAAATGACAGTTCCGGCTTGATCCGACGATCTTTTCACCATCGATGCCGCCCGCATCGTCGGCCCAGAATCCGACGATGATCTTGATGCGCGCATTCCGCCTGCGAATGCGGCGCACGAGATAGCGCGCATGAGCCACCGAGGACATGTTGAGATAGCTGATATAGATCGCACCCGCATCCGCGAGATCGAGCTTGGCGATATTCACAGCTTCCAGTTCGTCATGCGTGATGTCGCGAACCTCGAAGTCACGCCGCTCGAGAATATCGCCAATGATCACCGCCGCCGCGTCGTCGAGATCGCCCCGCCCGCCCGCGGAAATGATCGTCCTTGGCCCTTCGCTCTTGCTGCGCTTGCTCTTTGCCGGTTCAACCTGATCTTCATCGTCCTCCCCTTCCACGTCCTGATGTTCCGAGAGATTTTCCACAAGGCGCATCATGCTCTGCGCCACCCGGCTGCGGCGCGGAGCATCCAGCACACCGCGCCCCCGGTCATGCTCGGCGAGAGACAGGGCAGGAACAGCAACCGATGCGTAATAATCCGCGATTGCCGACGACTGCAGATAGTCTTCCGCTTTTTCCGTCGCTTCATCAGGGTCGCCCGACAGCAGCCGCTGGTAAAGCTGTTGCTGCGGCGACAAGACGGGTTCGTTGCCGAGCAGCACATCCAGGAATTCGAAGCGCGGCACGTGACGCCCGAGCACGACAAGGCAGACCGTCAGCGGCGTGGAAAGCAGCAGCCCGATGGGCCCCCATATCCAGGTCCAGACAATGGCCGCAAGCAGGATGGCAACCGGCGAGAGGCCCGTCCTCGAGCCATAAAGCACCGGCTCCATGACATTGTTGCTGATCAGTTCGAGAACAATGAACAAGGCCGCGGTCCACAGCAACAGCATCCAGCCGGGATCGACCGCCAGCGCCAGCATGAGCGGGAAAGATGCGGCAATGAATGGTCCGATATAGGGGACAAAACGCAGGGCAATGGCCAGAAGGCCCCACAGCATCGGGTTGGGAATACCAATCAGCCAAAGACCGATGCCGATCGGAACACCAAAGCAGATATTGATCACCAGCTGCATCAGGAGGTACTGCCCGACCCGCTTTCCCGCATCGTGCAAGGCCGTGGTGGTGCGGTGAATATCGCTGGCGCCGACAAGCCGGATGAAACGGTCGCGCAGATCTTCGCGCCGCAGCAGCATGAAGATGACAAACACCACGACAATGCCAATCGTTGCCAACGGCTGGATTAAAGGCGCGGCAACGGTTTGCAGCACTTGCAGGGGATCAGGCGCCGGATTGCGGATTTCAACCGGAACAGGCTTGTCCGGATTGTCTTTGCCCAAGGGCGACGGGCTTCCTGCCTGATTGTCCGGCGCGACGTTTTCTGGAGGGTGTTGCGCCTGCGCCCCTGCGCCGTCTCGTGGGGGAAACCGCTCCACTTCATCGGAACGGCCGATTTCTTCGTTGAGCCGTTTGAACATGCGCGCGCCACGGTCAAAAATACCGTTGCCGGACTGTGCATCCTTGATCGTCCTGATCTTGGCCTCAATGTTGTACTGATAGCTCGGCAGGTTCTGCGCCAGAACCGTCAGCTGACCGACCACAATGGTGGCAAACAGGAATATGGCGATAAAGGCGGTGAGCACCACGCTGACAACCGACAGAATTTTCGGCACACCGAAGCGGTGAAGCTGCGTGACCAGCGGCGACAAGGCAAAGGTCAAAAGCAGCGCAAGCGCGAGCGGAACAAAAATATCCCGGGCAAAGTAAAGCGCTGCGACCACTGCAATAGCCACAATGATGGGCGGGAACTGCATTCGCCCGTCATCGGCGGGCGCAGGCGCATAAATTGATTTTTGACTGACGCGCTCGACGGCGCGCGGCGACACCTCCCTCACAGTCTCAGAAGGCATGGCAAGTCCGCTTCTTCAAATCCATCAAAGTCCCTCTCCGTTGAGTCACGCACTGAAACGAAGCCGGCTGAATTTGGTTGCATGCGGCCTGGCGGGACCGGTGAACGCAAGGCGCCCTGTCCCTTCCCGCTGCATCGCGCGGCATGGAAACGCCGCAGTGGCCGGAACAAAAATCGATATCGGAAGTTTTCAATGCATCGGACCGCTCAAAGGAGACAAGCAGAGAATGCCGGTGACCACCATCCTGATCATTATTCTGATACTGGCGCTGATCGGCGTTTTTCCGAGCTGGCCCCACTCGCGGGCATGGGGTTATGGCCCCTCAGGTTTGCTGGGAATTGTCTTGGCGATTCTGCTCATTCTGCTGCTTCTGGGCCGCATCTAATGGAACAATTTGAACTCTGATTGCTTGCATCAGACCCGACGAAAGGATCAACACACTATGCTGCGTGGAGTCTTGCTTTGGCTTATCGGCCTGCCAATACCGATCATCCTCATTCTCTGGTTCCTCGGCTATCTCTCCTAGCTGGGAATGTTCAAGGCACTGTTTTCACATCACAATATTGTACAGGAATCATATTCGCATGACCAAACGTCTCTTGATAACCACCGCTTTGATCACTGTCCTTGCGGCATCCACCTTTGCTCAGGCCCAGGAACCGGGTTCAACGGCAACGCACGGCATCTTCCACGACGCGGTAAAGCCGGCAGCCAATGCCGAGCGCTATCTCAAATCCGCGTCCGGGCAAATCCTGGCTTCCGGACTGATCGGCCAGAAAGTCTACAACGGGGCCAAGGACGATTCCGTTTCGATCGGCAATGTCAAGGATCTGGTGCTTGACACCAATGGCATGGTCGAGGCGGCAATCATCGGCGTCGGCGGATTTGTCGGTATCGGCGAGAAGGATGTGGCGGTTGGATTGCATGACCTCGCCTGGGCAGACCGCGCAGACGGCACGCGTTGGCTGGTGATCGCCGCCAGCAAGGACGAGCTGGAAAAGGCGCCTGCCTTTGACGGGTCGGTTTTGCTCAACCGGAATATAGCATCGGATGTTCTGAAGCCGGCTCCCGTGCCCGCAAAGCCAGCACCGGAAGCCACGGCGGGCGCGCGTGACGGGTTGAAAGCGGTACCGGCCACCGCCGTCAGCGCGGAGAAGCTGATCGGCACGACCGTCTATGGTTCGGACGATGAGACACTTGGGTCCGTGGGTGACGCATTGATGACCCCCGATGGACAGGTGGAAGCGTTCGTCGTGGACGTGGGCGGCTTCCTGGGACTGGGCAAGAAACCCATCGCCATTTCAATCGAGAATCTTGATCTTCTGTCTGACAAGGATGGCAAGATCGCCGTCTACACACCCTTTACGAAACAGCAGCTGCAAGCCCACCCCGCCTATAGCGAGGAAGCCTACAAGGCCGACAGCGAAAAAATCCTGCTGCGCGGCAGTGCCGAATAACGGCGTTTGCAGCCCAATATCGGGAGAGGCCGCTGCAGGTGCAGCGGTCTGCACCTTCCGGTGGAACCAAACCGCATGCGGAGCGTTTCCATTCCTATGAAACTTATATTTCTCAAGGAGTTGCTTTAATGGCGTCAGTTTCTTCGAAAGTTCGCAAAGCCGTGGACGATGCAACGGAGTCCAACCCGGATCTGCAAGCGCAGGTTGCCGCTTTGAAAGAGGACATTGCGAACATTGCGGCGACACTCGCCAAGATTGGCAAGACCTCGGCCAAGGAGGCAAGCAGCAACGCATCCTCGACCTTTGAACATGCCAGGGCACGCGGCGAAGACGCTCTGGACGAAATCCGGTCTCAGGCCAAGGCGCTTGAGGATCAGCTGACGGAGACCGTACGCGAAAATCCCCTGACAACCGTTGCCGTGGCTGCGGGTGTAGGATTTCTTCTGGCTCTGATCGCCCGCCGTTGACATGCTGAAACTGCTGGCCCCCCTTCTGTCCAGTGCCGTTTCTGGAGAGCTCGGTTCCGCTGTGAGCCGGGCAAAGCGCCGTGCGGTCTTCGTTGCGCTGATCGGTATTCTGCTGGCGATCGCCGGCGTCTTCCTGCTTGTCGCGGGCTACATCGCGCTCGCGCAGCATATCGGCAGCCTGCACGCGGCCCTGATCCTGGCCGGCGGCGCCATCGTCCTTGCGCTTCTGGCCTATATCGCCATGAAAATTTCTGAAACGGTCGCCCGCAAACGGCAGCGCGAGCGGTCAAAGGTCGATACATCGACCCTGCTGACCGTTGCCGCACTTGCCGCCGCGCCTACCGTCCTGAAATCGCGCGGATTGTTGATGCTGGCCGTGCCGGTCATCGCCTTTGCCGGGCTTTCGCTGCTCACCAGGAAGAAGCCCTCATCCAACGACGGCGGCTGACCCTTCCTTGATCGGCATCGAAATCAGCACTTCCATGCCGGTTTCGGGATAACTCAAACGGACGCTGCTCGACAGAACCTTGTCCAGGCTGCGCTCGATCAGCCGTTCTCCAAGCCCGCGGGCGGCAGGAGGCGTGACACGGGGGCCATCGGATTCCACCCAGTGAATGACCACCCGCGATTCATCGAGCCCGGTTTCCGTCTGCCATGACACGCGGACCCTGCCGCGCGCGGAGGACAGCGCACCGTGCTTGGCCGCATTGGTGGCAAGTTCGTGCAAGGCGATGCCCAGTCCCAAGGCGTGATCGGGCGGCAGAATCATGTCCTCACCTTCCAGCACGACCTGGGCCGGATCATAGATCGCATAGGGCTCGACCTGCTTGGTGATCAGGTCAACGAGACTGATGCCGCTCCATTCACGATCGGACAAAAGCGTATGCGCTTCGGAGATCGCCCGCAGCCGGCCGGAGAAAGCCTCCATGAATTCCGCCGGATCGGAGGTCCGGTTCAATGTCTGCCGCGCCAGCGATTGCAGCATGGCCAGCGTATTCTTGACCCGGTGATTCAATTCCCGCAGCAACAGGCGGGTTTTCTCGGCCGCATTTCGCGTGCTGGTGATATCGATATTGACGCCAACAGCGACGAGCGGCTTGCCGGCGGCATCCCGCTCGAAAATACGGCCGCGCCCCAGCAGCCATTGGCCGGAAGACGCGGCGCGAAATTCGCCGACATAGTCCTGATTATGCGCCAAGGCGCGGGTGAATGCCGATTTCATCAGCGGAAAATCATCCGGATGCATGGCGCGGAAAACATCTTCGCCGCTTATCGGCTTGTCATCGCTCAGGCCGAGCATGGAATAGGCCATCTTGTTGCCGGTGAATTTTCCTGTCTTCAGGTCCCAGACCCAGCTGCCGACATTCCCGACCTCCAGCGCCATGTCGTTGCGCAGTTCATCCCTGTTGAGGGTTTCAATGGACCGAACATGGCTTTGCGCATCACACTGCAGTTTAAGGAAAGACCCGGCAAGCCTGGCCACCTGTTTCAACTGTGATTGCAGCAGTTCTCCTGCCGTCGGCCGGGGCGCCGCCGCGGCGATGACAAGCGCAGCAACGCGCGCGCCGCCGATGTCGACGGGCACGGCCGCAACAAACCGCACAGTGTGCCCGGCCAAACCTGCCGCCTGCCCGGAGAAGCGCTTGTCGGTCATCACATCGGGAACGACCAACACATCCCCCGCCGGCAGAACCAGCGCTTCCGCGCCGAATACCCAGAAATCGGACATTCCCCCCGGCGCGTTTCCGGCCTGCGCCAGTATCCGTCCCTGCGTCTCGCCAACCGCCACAATCACCGCAACATCGGCGTTCGAAAACGACAACGCCAGAGAGGCCAATCCCTGAAGCTCACCATCCGAGTCTATTTCAAGATTGCTTACCGCTGACAGGGCATCCAGGCGAGCTGGCTCCGACAGAAATTCTGACATGTTTTCTGAAATGTGGTCTGACTTCATAGTCGCATGACGCCCCTCATCGAGCCGTCCTTACTCTGAACATTAAAACAGCTTCGATTATCAACGCAACGCATACCCCTTTGTTCCCCATCTGGAACATTTAATAGCCCTCGCCGTTTCTGTTGCGTGAAGAATGCAAAGGAGAAGTCTATGCGTGAAGCGAAGGACATTCTATCGGACAATAGTCTGGACAGATCCGCGAAAATCGAAAAACTCCGCGACCTGCTCAGCGAAGCTAGGGGATTGCAACGCGCGGCGACGGAAGGCGGGATGGACAACGAGGACGGTTTCACCCGGAATTTGCGCGACATCGAACTTGCGCTGGAACAGCTGAAGGCCGACATGCCGGAAACCGGGGCGGCAACACTCTGACTGCGGCTCATTCGTTTTCCGCCTTCGCATTTTCCGCCGCAGCGGCGCTTTGGAGGGAGGGGAACGTCACCGTTACGACCGTGCCGCCGCCATCATTGGCGGCATAGGCTACTGCGCCGCCAAATTGCTGACAGAGCTGCGCGACGATCATCGAACCCAGACCCGATGCCCGCTTGTGGAGTTTTTTCTGGATACCAATTCCATCATCCGCAATGGTGAGGGCAATGACACCGTTGGCATCGTGCAGGAGGCTTATTTCAATGAGCCCGGCACGATTATGCGGAAAGGCGTGCTTGATCGCGTTCATAGTCAACTCGCCGATGATGATACCAAGGGTTGTGGCATCCCGGGAGCTCAGATCAATCGGCTCGAAATGCGCTTCGATCCGGATATTCCGGTCATGAAGGTGGGATTCCTTGATGTCGGCGATAATTTCCGGCAAATACTCATCAGCCCGAACGGTTTCATGGTCCTTTCCCAGCCGGAGGCGGCGGTGCGCCGACGAAATCGTCTGAATTCGGTCACGGGCGGCACCGAGAGCCACCCGGATTTCATCTGACGAAACGCCGCGCATCTGGATGCCAAGAAGCGATGACACGGTCGCCAGTGAATTGCCGATGCGGTGATCGGAATCCTGCAGGAGCGTTTCCACGCGTGCCCTCTCCCGCTTGGCGACCAGCATGGCCTTTTCAAGTTCGGCGGTGCGCAATTGAACCATCTCTTCCAACTGCGATTTTTCAGAAAGCAGCGTCGATTGGCCTTCCGTCAGCTTGCGCACATAGCGCTTGGTGCGGCTGGCAAGGATATAGGCAAGGATCAGCGCGCCTGCGAGCGAGAAGATCGAGGCGATAGTCAGCCAGAAGCGCAACTTGTCCATGGCAATGTTGCGCGCAATCAGCCGGCGGTCCTCTTCACCCAGGAAACTGTTGATGGTCTTCTTGATTTCGTCCATCTGGCCGATGCCGAAATCAGGACCGAGAGAAGCCAGAGCTTCGCTGTTGTTTCCGGCAAGGGACATCGCTATGGCGGCTTCGACTTTTTGCTGCTTCTGCTTCGCCAAATCCTGAATTTGGCTGACGATGGCCTGCTGGCGGGGATTGCCTCTCGTCATCTCGTTCAGCGTATTCAGTGATTCCGCCAGATGGGACGCCGCCGCGTGGTAGAGATCAAGGAAGGCCGGGTTTTGTGTCAGGAGATATCCGCGTTGGCTCGTATGCGCTTCGTTCAGCAGTGCGAGCGTACCATCCGCCTGCTCCCGGACGCGGTAGGTGGCGACGACATCGTCCATTTGATTGTTGAAGCCGCGGGTCAGGATGACTGTCGACATCGCGGCAGTGATGATCAGCGCAAGCGAAATAATGATGGCCAGCCCGCGCCCAGGTCTCTCCGAAAAACCCGCCAAAATTCTACGCCACTGCACCAACTGCACCGCTCCCGCCACAACGGGCCTCTTCTGCTCGGCCCGACATATAGAAACTAGATAAAGGGTCTTGGCACCTTCGGCAAACCTTGCCATCCCGATATATCGAGAAGGACTGCTTCATCGAGAACTTCGCATCCCCGGTCGACCCAGCGCAACGCACCGCGTGCTGCAAGTTTCTTGAGCGTCTTGTTCGTGTGCACGATGGACAGGCCGAGCGTATCGGCAACGTGCTGTTGCTTGAGCGGAACGAACAGCTTGTCGTCCTTGACCATGCCGACCGACTTGGCACGCTGAAAGATGAAGGCAAACAGATAGGCCGCACGTTCCAGCGCCGTCCGGCGCCCGACACTGAGCAGGATTTCGTCCAGCATCTGTTCCTCGCGGGAAGCCAGCCAGGTGATGTCATAGGCGAGACTGGGAAAGGTACGGAAGAGATTGGGAAGCTTGTCGCGCTGGAAAACACACAGGATGACCGGTGACATGGCTTCGATCGAGTGCTGCATCTCCTTCATCAGCGATCCCTGCAATCCGATGAGGTCCCCCGGCAGCACGTAGTTGAGAATTTGCCGGCGGCCGTCTTCCAGCGTCTTGTAGCGAAACGCCCAACCGGACAGGACCGTGAAAAGATGCGCACTGTTGGCGCCTTCAACCAGGAATGTGGTGCCGGCATCGGCAACCAGTTCGCCCGTCTTGAAACCGGACAAAAACTCCAGTTCGTCCTTCTCGTGCCGCTGGAAATGCGCAAACCCCTGCAAGGGACATTTCTCACAGGGAAACTGCCGTACCGCTGATGCCGTCGTTGTTTTCATCTGATTTCTCAATTGTGAGTTGTTGAATACGCTAGCATGGCACGGTTGAAATACCCGACAATTCTTCGCATTCGACATGTCATAGTTAAATGACACCCAATTCCGTTCAGCGCATAAGCACTGCTTTTGGGAGCAGTTGATATGGAATTGACCGGCAAGCGACTTCTGGTTCTGGAGGACGAATATCTGATCGGGCTGGAGTTGGAACGCATTGCCGAGGAATGCGGTGCGAAATCCGTCCACCTCGTCTCAACCGTTGCCGAACTTCTATTCTGGATTGAGAGCCAGCCGCCATGCGATATCGCCATTCTCGAAGTCAAGGCGCGGGGCGCGTCATCGCTGGACGCCGCAAATCTTTTGCTGCAGCGGGGCATTCCGGTTGTCTTTGCCACCGCCTATGATCAGCAAAGGAGCGGCATTGCCGGCTTCGCCGATGTTCCCGTGGTTTTGAAACCCTATGGCAAGACTCATATCCTGCAGGCCGTCGCCGCTGCATCGGCCAGGATGGCGCAGAGGATGCCGCCGGCAAAAGAAGATGGTGCATCAGGCGAATTTGTTTGACGTTACCTGGGTGGCAATCGAGTCGGGGCCGTAATCGACCTCGCCCTGGACATCGAGGAGTTCCTGCAATCGCGTTCTTGCCCGGCTGACGCGGCTCTTGATCGTTCCAACGGCGCATCCACAGATATCGGCGGCCTCTTCGTAGGAAAACCCGGACGCACCGACGAGAATGATGGCCTCGCGCTGGTCGTCCGGCAGCTTTTCCAGGGCCTTGCGGAAATCCTGCAGATCGAGCGAGCCGTATTGCGAGGGATGCACCGACAGCTGTTCGGTGAAAATGCCGTCCGAATCCTGCACTTCGCGCCCGCGCTTGCGCATCTGGCTGTAAAACTCATTGCGCAGGATCGTAAACAGCCAGGCCTTTATGTTGGTGCCGGCTTCAAATGAATCCTGTTTGGCCCAGGCTTTCATGATCGTATCCTGAACGAGATCATCCGCACGATCAGGATTGCCGATCAGCGATACTGCGAATGCGCGCAGCTTCGGCAGGGACGCAATCAGATTTCTCTTGAAGTCAGGGGATTCATGTACCATTCGACCGCCTGTTATTTTGACGACTGAGCATGGTTGCGTTCAGCTTCGTCGAGCTTTTCCAGAAGGTCCAGGAAACGCGCCGGGATTTCCTCCTCCTGTACGGAGGCATAAAGCGCACGCAGCTTCAAACCGATTTCTGATTCCGCGTTTCTGACGTCGCGGCGGCGGACACGACCCTTTTCGGAGCCGTCTGAGAGACTTTTGTTGGCGTTCATTACTACTATCTTTGCTGGTCGGTCGTCGCAAAAGCTTTTGGCAGGCACATTAATGTCGATAATCCTTCAGAGAAGGAAAAGTTCCATGCCAGGGAACTTTTTTTTCGCCAAAGTGTTTTGGTTCGTACTAGTGGAACGAATTTGACATTCGCATCCCATTTGACATGACGTAGGGCACGCGAATGTCAAATTCAAAGTTCCACTAGAAACATAAACTAACTGGTGGTCCTTTGATTCTGACATTTGCCTGAATGGTCTGTATCAAAGCGATGCAAATGTCAGAATCGGACCACTTGTCTTCAATGCCCAAACGGGAACGGGAAATCACCATAATGTCATTGTCCACTCGGATCGCTCCACATCTGCCCTATCTTCGCCGCTTTGCCCGCGCCATTACCGGGTCGCAATCGTCAGGCGATGCTTATGTAGCCGCGACGCTCGAAATCCTCATCAGCGATGTCTCCCTTTTTCCTGAAACCACATCTGACCGCGTCAGCCTCTACAAACTGCTGATCAAGCACTTCAATTCGGTCAATGTCCGCCCGCTTGAGCTGCAATCGGAATTTGGCTGGGAAAAGCATGCGGCGGCAAACCTGACCGCCATCGCCCCGCGCGCGCGCCAGGCCTTCCTTCTCATCAGCCTTGAAGGCTTCAGCCAAGCTGAAACCCTCGATATTCTCGATATAGACGAGCAGGAGCTTTATACCCTTCTCGACGAGGCTTCTGTCGGCATTTCCAAGCAGATCGCCACCGATATCATGATCATCGAGGATGAGCCGCTGATCGCCATGGACATTGAACACATGGTGGAAAGCCTGGGTCATCGGGTTGTCGGTATCGCGCGTACCCGCGACGAGGCCGTCAAACTCTACGCAGAAACACATCCGAGCATGATTCTTGCCGATATTCAGCTCGCCGATGGCAGTTCCGGCATCGATGCGGTCAACAACATCCTGAGCCAGGATGCGGTTCCCGTGATCTTCATCACGGCGTTTCCCGAGCGGCTCCTGACCGGCGAACGGCCTGAACCGACGTTCCTTGTCACCAAGCCCTTCAACCCTGACATGGTGAAAGCCCTGATCACGCAGGCGCTGTTCTTCAAGGAAAGCAGCAAGGCGAAGGCATAAGAGCCGGCAAAGCATTCATTCCGGTTTCCGCAGGGAACAAAGGCACTCCCAGATCGTTGTGAATGCAACAGGATAGGGAGAATAGAATGTTATACTATGCGGTTGTGTTTCTCATTATTGCCCTTGTGGCAGGTGCACTTGGCTTTGGCGGAATAGCCGGGGCTTCGGTCGGGATAGCCAAGATTATTTTCTTTGTGTTCCTCGCGCTCCTGGTCATTTCCCTGATCGCAGGCCTGCTTCGCAGGGCGTAGTCACAACAATTTGAATGCGTGAAAGGCCGCCGGCATCAACCCGGCGGCCTTATTCATTGGCGCGATTCCCCATTGGAAATTTGTAGCATTGCGGCAACGGGCACTTGGTTGTAGTGGGATACGACACATGTGAAATTGACGCTCAGGTTGCATCCAACTCTCGATTCCATGCAGCGTTGAAACTGGACGGCCCGATGATCAACTGGACCTATCTCGCCCGGCGAATCCCCCTTGCAATACTCTGCTATACGCTGGCCCTGATCGCGCTCAGGCTGGCCCTGTCGCCCTTTCTCGACATCGATGAAGCCCAGTTCGTCGGATTGGTTGATTTTTCCTGGATTTACGGCAACTCGCATCCGCCGCTTTACAATTGGCTGGTGCGGCTGGCGCTTGAGCTTACCGGCTGGAACTGGCTGGTTGCCACGGTTCTGGTCCGCCTGTGCCTGCTCGGCCTCTATCACTGGCTTTCATTCGACACGGCACGCCGGCTGGGCGGTGACCGGGCCGGTGTGTTGGCCCTGGCGGCATCCGCCCTTCTACCACAGATTGTCTGGATGTCGATCCAGACAACGGCGCACACGCTTTTGGTGATTGTGGCATCCGTCGGGACGATCCATGCCCTGGCCCTCATCCGGTCGGGACGGGGATACAGCGCCTATGTCTGGCTTGGCATATGGGCCGCCATTGGCGGGCTGGCAAAGTATAACTTCTTCATGTTCCTGTTCAGCTTCCTGATTGCGTGCGCCCTCAACAGGGCCATTCGCCGCCAGATTTTCTGCAAGCCCGCCTTGATATCCTTTGGCATTTTCATTCTTGCCATGGCACCCGTGGCCTGGGCCTCGTTGAACGCGCCTTTGGCTGCAACCGCCGGACGGATGGCCAAACTCAATCATCTGATCCCGATGCTTCAGCCGTTTGATATTCCCTGGTTTGGAGTGGACGGTCTTCTCAGCCTCTTCATCTCGACCTTCCTCTGGTCAGGCCCGGCTCTTGTGATTTTCCTGATTGGCCGCCTGCAGGACGCTCCGAAGCCGGTTCCGGATGGCGACACGGATGTCAGGAAAGTCCTGTTCCGCACTGTCGTGCTTGGCTTGACGGCTTTCGGCTTGATTGTCTTTTTTGCCGACTACCATTCGGTGGCGGAGCGTTACATGGCACCCATTCTGGCGCCGACCGCCATTTTGCTGGCACTTTACTTCCCGCAAAAGCATGGCGCGCGAAACCTGCTGATCATATCCGCCGGATTCTACGTCTTGGCGCCCCTTGCCTTCGCTATCGTGCTGCTGTTCGGTGACGATCGCCTGTCAATACCATTCGATGCGGTTGCCAATGCCATTCGCGCGCAGAACGCGGCCCCGGCACGGTTGGCGTCCAAGCGGCAGGATGATGCCGCCAACATCGCCGTACAGCTCCATTGGCCGCCGGCAAACGGCAAGGCCGATGATATCGTCCTTGTCTGGGAGGGAGGCGATGCTCCGGACAAAGAAGCGCTTGAACTCCTGCCCCTGGACGCGACGGCAACCGGCCCCATGACCCGCGTCGACAGCCCAATGAGAAATTTCAACGGCCAGATAAGGACGTTCAGCTTTCAGCGTTATTCATCTCGCTTACCCCTGCCGGATCAGAGTATCGGCGGATAAGCCAGAAAACACCGACAGTGTCGAGAAACGCAACCGCAGCGCGATCAAAGAACCCGTATTTGGAGACGCCGGCCAGCCGGGGACGGTCCTCCACATCGACTTCGACGACGGTCAGACCGGCCCGGATCGAGAGAGCCGGAAGAAAACGGTGCATGTTGTCGAAGTAGGGCAATCCTCTTGCCACGGACGCTGGCAGGACTTTGAAGCCGCATCCCGCATCCCGACAATTGTCCCTGAGAAGACGCCTGCGGATGAAATTGGCGGATTTCGACGTCAGCAGTTTCACGACCCCGTCATTGCGGCGCTTCCGGACCCCGGCAAACAGCGCAGGCTGGGATTGCGCAATGCGCGGCCAAAGGCGCGCCAGATCCAGCGGGTTGTTCTGCCCGTCACCGTCCAGCGTCGCGATCCATTGCCCCCTCGCGGCCTGAAAGCCGCTGATCAGCGCCCTGGATTTACCGGTACGCTTCTCATGCCGCAGCACGCGAACGTGGCGGCCGGCATTCAGCGCTTCTTCGGCCGATCCGTCACTCGAGCCGTCATCGATGATCAGTATCTCATAGCTGGCAGTGCCCGAAAGGGCCTGATTGATCTCGGTGACAAGGGCGCCGATGTTTCCGGATTCATTATAGGCAGGAATTACGACTGACAGATCGGTCATTTGAAAAATCCAGAAACCAAGGTGAACCTGCCGCATTGCGATCTGAATCCGGTCATTCCGGTCAGCTTCGAAATATCATTGCATCTGCGCAACGCGTCAGGACGTTCGATACGTTCTCTGCCCGTTCCCATAGCACTCAAAAGGAGAAAGCAAAACAAATGTTCGCGCCAAACCGAAGCCACGTCACCCGATGCAGGCTGTTCCTGCCGCGATTTCACGCAAGAGTGAAGCTGAGGTCGTAATTCCGCCATCCCGATTGGCACTAAAATGATAGCATCGCGTGAATATCCCGCATGGATGCCCTATGGTTAATAGTTCATTAATCGAAGTCTTCCTATTGTCGGGCTCTAATCTTAATTCATTTCGGTCCGCATATGCGTTTTCGGCTTTCAGGTGCAACCATTCGTCCAAACAAGTGTTCCGGCATGCGCACCGGCCTGCTTGTTCTGATGGTTGCCTGCGCTTCGCCGGTATATGCGCAGGAAGCAGTCGATGCAAAACGCGCTGACACCATCCGGCAGCTCGACGAACTCACGGGCCAGATAGGCCTGTCCGCCGACAAGTTGGCTTCCCTCGACAAGGAAATTGCCGATCTGAAGAAGGATCAGACCACCCTGACGGCTGCGCTGATCCAGTCGGCCAAGACCGAGAAAAAACTGACGGAAGATATAGCTGCCATCGGCGACAAGCTCACCGATCTGCGCGAGCGGGAAGACGGAATAAAGCTCTCTCTCAAAGGACGGCGCGCGGCGCTCGCTGAAGTCCTTGCCGCCTTGCAGCGCATGGGGCTCAACCCGCCCCCCGCCATCCTCGTTCGCCCCGACGATGCCCTTGCGTCGGTGCGCAGCGCCGTCCTGCTGGGCGCTGTTGTTCCGGAAATGCGCGAGCAGACGGAGGTCCTGATTGCCGACCTCAAGGAACTCTCGCGGATCAGGACATCGATTGGCGATGAACAAACCCGCCTGACCGCCTCCCTGTCAGGACAAGCGGAGGAAAAGAAGCGCCTCGATCTGCTTCTGGCCGAGAAGCAGAAACTGCAGACAACATCCGAGGAAACACGCAAGGCCGAACAGCAGCGGGCGGAAGATCTGGCCCGGCGCGCGACATCGCTACGCGAATTGATCGCCTCCATGGAACAGGACATGGAAGAGGCGCGCAAAGCTGCCAGCGCCGCAAATCAGCAGGAAGAACAGAAGCTTGCAGCCAGCAAGGAGCGGGCCGACAATTTTGCCTCCAACCAGGAACGCCTGTCGGCCAAGGTGAACTTTGCCTCGCTGAAGGGGCATCTGCCCATGCCGGGCGCCGGAAAACTGGTCCGGCATTTTGGCGACGATGACGGACTGGGCGGAGTGCTGCAAGGCGACACGCTGGAAACTCCGGCGGGCGCGACAATTACCGCGCCGACGGACGCCGTGGTGCTCTATGCCGGCGCCTTTCGCTCCTATGGCCAACTCTTGATCCTCGATGCCGGCAATGGCTATCATGTTGTGTTGGCGGGAATGAAGAGAATCAATGTTTCGCAGAATCAGTTTGTTTTGGCGGGAGAGCCGGTCGGTGTGATGAACGAGCAACTCGTAGCGAGTACCGGCACCGTTCAGTTGGGAAATGGAGCGCCAATGCTTTACATTGAGTTCCGAAAAGATACAAAACCTGTTAATCCCGCTCCCTGGTGGGCGGATAGGCTCGCTGGAAGGACCACAAATGATACGTAGGTTAACGCTTCTCATGGCCGGAGCCCTGTTGGGCGCGACGGCAATGGTGGTTGTGCAGGGTGCACTGCCCACAACCGTTGCAGAAGCTGCGGGCAGTGACACATATAAGCAGTTGTCGATTTTCGGCGACATTTTCGAGCGCGTGCGCAACCAGTATGTCACGCCGCCGGATGACAAGAAGCTGATTGAAAGCGCCATCAATGGCATGCTGACATCGCTCGATCCGCATTCGTCCTATATGAATGCCGACCAGGCCCAGGACATGCGTGTGCAGACCAAGGGTGAGTTTGGCGGCCTCGGCATTGAAGTCACCATGGAAAATGAGCTTGTGAAAGTCATTGCCCCCATCGAAGACACCCCTGCCTCCAAGGCGGGTGTTCTGGCTGGCGACTACATCTCGCAGATCGACGGGACCGAGGTTCGCGGCCTGACGCTGAACGATGCCGTCGACAAGATGCGCGGCGATGTCAACACTCCCATCGAGCTGACCCTGATCCGCCAGGGCGCCGACAAGCCGATCAAGCTGACCATCGTCCGCGATGTGGTCAAGGTAAAGGCCGTCAAATACCGCGTCGAGAACGATGTCGGTTATGTCAGGGTCATTTCCTTCACCGAGCAGACCTTCGAAGACCTGCAGAAGGCGATCAAGGACATTCAGAGCAAGGTTCCCGCCGACAAGCTCAAGGGCTTTGTGCTCGATCTGCGCCTCAACCCCGGCGGCCTGCTGGACCAGGCGGTTGCTGTCTCCGACGCCTTCCTCGACAAGGGCGAGATCGTCTCGACCCGCGGCCGCGACCCGCAGGACATCACCCGCTTCGACGCCCGTCCGGGCGATCTGATCAATGGCAAGCCGATGATCGTTATGATCAATGGCGGTTCCGCCAGCGCATCGGAGATTGTCGCCGGCGCATTGCAGGACCATCGCCGGGCGACGGTGCTGGGCACGCGGTCCTTCGGCAAGGGCTCGGTGCAGACGATCATTCCGCTGGGCGAGAACGGCGCGCTGCGGCTGACGACGGCGCTGTATTACACCCCGGCGGGCAAGTCGATCCAGGGCAAGGGCATCGTGCCGGATATCGCGGTCGAACAGCCGCTGCCGGACGATCTGAAGGGCCGGGCCGAACCGATGAGCGAATCCAGCCTGAAGGGCCATATCAAGGGCGTTCAGGAGGATGCGGAAGGATCGGGCTCGATCGCCTATGTTCCGCCGGATCCGAAGGACGACCTGCAGCTGATCGAAGCCCTGAAACTGCTGCGTGGCGAACAGGCCAATGCGGCATTCCCGGCTGATCCGTCCAAGGGCGTACCGAACTGAGATGACTAGGGGGATCAGGCTGGCGCTTACACACCTGATCCCCCTTTCATTCCACACCGGCTATCCCTTCCGTTTCATTCTTCTCATCGGCCAAAGCGCGTGAATTCCGACATCAACAGGCCGCTGGGACAAAACAGCAAACGGCCCAAGGAAAAACCGAAGACTGGTGCGGGCTGGCTTCTGCCCGCCGGTGCCGTGCTGGGCGTCGGCGCCGCTGCTCTGCTGATCTCATGGACCAGCAACCATGGATTTCGCAATCCGCCGCCGGAGATGGAGAAGCCCAAACAGGCCGCCCTGGCTCCGCCCCCACCAGCCGAGACGGCACTGCCAGCAGCCAAGACACCGGCAAGCGGCGTTACGCAGGGCAATGTCACCACCAGTCCCGGCGGCCCGAAAATCATCGTCGTGGGCGATCCCGCCAGGGTGGCCCAGAATCCGCTGACCGCCCACATCCCCGACCGGGATCTGCTTGAGACAACTGCGCTGGGCTCCCTGCCGGTCATCGGGCCGGACGGACGGCGGCCGCTCGACGTCTATGCCCGGTCATGGTCAGGCGCCCGCGGCGCGCGGATCGCTCTCGTCATTGGCGGGCTCGGCATGTCCCAGACCGGCACGCAGCAGGCAATCGCGGCGCTCCCTGCGGAAGTGACGCTGGCTTTTGCTCCCGAAGGCAACAGCCTGATCCGCTGGATGCAAACAGCCCGCCAGAATGGCCATGAATTGCTGATGCAGGTGCCGCTTGAACCTTTCGACTACCCGCGGGTCAATCCCGGCCGCAACACCTTGACGGTCGATGCGCCCGCTACAGAGACACTGGATAATCTGCACAAGGCCATGGGCCGCATCACCAATTATACCGGCATCATAAATTACATGGGAGCCCGCTTCACCGCCGATGCCAAGGCCATGACGCCTGTCATGCAGGACATCGCGAAACGCGGGCTGCTCTATCTCGATGACGGCAGTTCTGCCCGCAGCCAGGCCGATACCATCGCCAGCCAGCAGGGAACGCCCTTTGCCGCCGCCGATGTGCTGATTGACGGCACGCAGGACCGGGGCAGCATCCTCAAGAAGCTGGATGAGCTGGAGCGGATTGCCCGGGCCAAAGGCACGGCGATCGGCACCGGTTCGGCCTTCAGCGTGACCGTGGATGCCGTGGCCGCCTGGACCAACGAGGCCAAGACCCGCGGCATCGAGATCGTGCCGGTTTCCGCTCTTGTCCGCGATCCTGAAAAGGGTTAGGCACCACCAGCATCCCCTCATCCAGCGGAGTATTCGCATGAGCAAGAAACATGTCGACCCCGAGACACTCCCCTACCGGCCCTGCGTCGGCATCATGGTGCTCAACGCCGATAAACTCGTCTGGGCGGGCCATCGCATCGTCATCCCCAATGATGAAATGGAGGGTTCAACCCAGCTATGGCAAATGCCCCAGGGTGGCATCGACAAGGGCGAAGATGCGCAAATCGCAGCACGGCGCGAGCTCTACGAGGAAACGGGCATGAAAACCGTATCCCTGCTGGCTGAGGCGCCGAACTGGATTAATTATGACCTGCCGCCCGCACTCGTCGGAATTGCCCTGAAGGGAAAGTATCGCGGCCAGACGCAAAAATGGTTCGCCTATGAATTTACCGGCGATGAAAGCGAGATTGCGATCAACCCGCCTCCCGGCGGCCACACCGCTGAATTCGACGCGTGGGCATGGAAGCCGATGGCCGAGCTGCCGGACCTTATCGTGCCGTTCAAGCGCAACGTCTATGAGCAGGTTGTCGCCGCATTCAAGCATCTGGCGGGCTGATCTGCTGATCAAGTGCACACGCAACAACAAAAAAGCGGACCAAAGGCCCGCTTTCGTCAGTATCAATGATTTGAAGCCGGTCAGGCTGCCTTGATGGCTTCCTGCAGCGTCGTCAGCTGGCCGAGAAGATCTTCGGCCTTGGCCTTCTGTTCCCGTGTCGTGGCGTCTTCGAAATCTTCGCGGGCGTCCTTGATGCGGTTCTGAAGTTCATCAGCCTTTATATCGGTGACGTGTACCGCCGATTCCGCGAGGAGCGTGCAGCCTTCCGGCGTCACATCGACGAAACCGCCGAACACGACATAGCTGTCCGGCTTGCCATCCGGCGTCTTGACCGTCACGACGCCCGGCTTGACGGTCGCCATCAGCGGCGCGTGGTGGGCCATCACGGTCATGTAGCCTTCCGTACCCGGAACCACAACTTCGGTGACTTGTTCCGAGAGGAGCAGACGCTCTGGTGACACGAGTTCAAAATGGAAGGCTTCTGCCATGATATTCACTCAATTCCTGCGGTCATTGACCTGATAGAAGGGATGGCCTTGACAAGAAAGGGCGGGCCGGAGCCCGCCATTATGTTCCAGATCAGGCAGCTTCCGCTGCCAGACGCTGTGCCTTTTCGATCGCCTCGTCAATCGAGCCGACCATGTAGAACGCTGCTTCCGGCAGGTGATCGTAGTCACCATTGCAAAGGCCCTTGAAGCCCTTGATGGTGTCAGCCAGATCGACCAGCTTGCCCGGCGAACCGGTGAAGATTTCAGCAACGAAGAACGGCTGCGACAGGAAGCGCTCGATCTTGCGGGCGCGGGCGACCGTGATCTTGTCTTCTTCCGACAGTTCGTCCATGCCGAGAATGGCGATGATGTCCTGCAGGGACTTGTAGCGCTGCAGGATCGACTGAACCTGACGGGCAATCTGGTAGTGTTCGTCGCCGACGATCAGCGGATCGAGCATGCGCGATGTCGAGTCGAGCGGATCCACAGCCGGATAAATACCCTTTTCGGAGATCGCACGGTTGAGGTTCGTCGTCGCATCCAGATGCGCGAAGGATGTGGCTGGCGCAGGGTCGGTCAAATCGTCGGCGGGCACGTAAATGGCCTGCACGGATGTGATCGAGCCCTTGTGCGTCGTGGTGATGCGTTCCTGCATGGCGCCCATGTCGGTTGCCAGCGTCGGCTGATAACCCACGGCGGACGGGATACGGCCCAAGAGAGCCGACAGTTCCGAACCAGCCTGCGTGAAGCGGAAAATGTTGTCCACGAAGAACAGAACGTCCTGGCCTTCATCGCGGAAATGCTCCGCAACCGTCAGACCGGAAAGCGCAACGCGGGCGCGGGCACCTGGTGGCTCGTTCATCTGACCGTAAACCAGTGCGGCCTTGGAGCCTTCACCGCCACCGGCCTTGTTCACGCCGGATTCGATCATTTCGTGATAGAGGTCGTTGCCTTCGCGGGTACGTTCACCCACGCCGGCAAACACCGAGTAACCGCCGTGCGCCTTGGCCACGTTGTTGATCAGTTCCATGATCAGAACCGTCTTGCCAACGCCGGCACCGCCGAACAGGCCGATCTTGCCGCCGCGTGCATAAGGCGCGAGCAGATCGATAACCTTGATGCCGGTCACCAGGATCTGGGCTTCCGTCGACTGCTCGACATATGCCGGAGCCTCCTGGTGGATGGCGCGGGTCAGCTTCGTCTTGATCGGGCCTGCTTCGTCAACCGGCTCACCGATAACGTTCATGATACGGCCGAGCGTTGCTTCGCCGACCGGAACCATGATCGCAGAACCGGTATCGTACACGGGCTGACCGCGAACCAGACCTTCGGTCGAGTCCATGGCGATCGTGCGGACAGTGTTTTCACCGAGATGCTGGGCAACTTCCAGAACAAGGCGATTGCCAAGATTGTCGGTTTCCAGCGCGTTCAGTATCTTTGGCAGCTCGCCTTCGAAATGAACGTCGACAACGGCGCCGATGACCTGGCTGACGTGACCGGCTGCACCGGTTGCCTTCAGGGTCGTCTTGGGCGTTGCCGCTGCCTTGGCGGTCTTTGCTGCAGGAGCAGCAGCCTTTGCCTCAGCCTTCGGAGCGGCGGCTTTGGCAGCCGCTGCCTTGGGTGCAGCTGCCTTGGCGGCTGCGGGTGTTTTCGGGGTCGCTGCTTTTGCCATCGATCCTTACCTTCGCGATTAGAGCGCTTCCGCGCCCGAAATGATTTCGATCAGTTCTTTGGTGATCTGAGCCTGACGCTGGCGGTTGTACGACATTGTCAGCTTGTTGATCATGTCACCGGCATTGCGGGTTGCGTTGTCCATGGCGGACATGCGCGCACCCTGTTCCGATGCCGCGTTTTCGAGGAGAGCGCGGAAAACCTGGACGGAAATATTGCGCGGGATCAGGTCACCAAGAATGGATGCCGGATCCGGCTCATATTCATAAACCGCATCGCCGGCCGTTTCCGGTTCGGCATCGCCGATGGCGGTTGCGGGAATCAGCTGCTGGGCAGTCGGAATCTGCGAAATCACCGACTTGAACTCCGAATAGAACAGCGTGGCGACGTCAAACGCGCCTTCGTTGTAAAGGGCGATGATCCTGTGGCCGATCGCGTCCGCATTGACAAACCCGACCTGTTTGACTTCACGCAGGTCAACATGCTCGATGATGTGCTTGCCAAGATCGCGGCGCAGGATATCCGCACCCTTCTTGCCGACAGTAATGATCTTCACTGTCTTGCCGTCCGCCAGCAGGCGGCGCGCATGTTCGCGGGCCAGGCGGGCGATCTGCGAATTGAAACCACCGCAAAGGCCGCGCTCGGACGTGCAGACGATGAGCAGATGCACATCGTCCTTGCCGGTTCCGCTCATCAGCACGGGCGCATCATCGCCATCCACATTGGCGGCGATGTTGGCCAGTACCGCAGCCATGCGCTGCGAGTAGGGACGCGCGGCTTCCGCAGCTTCCTGCGCGCGACGCAGCTTCGCCGCAGCGACCATCTGCATCGCTTTGGTGATCTTCTGCGTCGCCTTAACCGAGGCGATCCGGTTTCTCAGATCCTTTAACGAAGGCATCCGTTCATCCCGTCAGTGGTTATGCGAAAGACTTGGCGAAAGCGTCAATTGCAGCTTTCAGCTTGCCCTTGGTATCGTCGCTGATCTGCTTTTCCTTGGCGATGACATCGAGAACATCCTTGTTCTCGGTGCGCATCCAGGTCAGCAGACCCTGTTCGAACTTGCCAACCTGATTGACCGCAAGCTTGTCGAGATAACCATTGACGCCAGCGAAAATCACGGCGACCTGCTCTTCGGTCTTCAGCGGCGAGAACTGCGGCTGCTTCAGAAGTTCAGTCAGACGTGCACCGCGGTTGAGAAGGCGCTGTGTCGACGCATCGAGATCGGAACCGAACTGCGCAAAAGCCGCCATTTCGCGGTACTGCGACAGCTCGCCCTTGATCGAACCGGCAACCTGCTTCATCGCCTTGATCTGCGCGGACGAACCAACGCGGGACACCGACAGACCGACGTTAACAGCCGGACGGATACCCTGATAGAACAGGTTGGTTTCGAGGAAGATCTGGCCGTCGGTGATCGAAATCACGTTGGTCGGAATATAGGCGGAAACGTCGTTTGCCTGGGTTTCGATGACCGGCAATGCGGTCAGCGAGCCAGCGCCGTTTTCGTCGTTCAGCTTGGCCGAACGCTCGAGAAGGCGGGAGTGCAGGTAGAAAACGTCGCCGGGATAAGCTTCGCGGCCTGGCGGGCGGCGCAGCAGCAGCGACATCTGGCGGTAAGCCACAGCCTGCTTGGACAGATCGTCATAACCGATCAGCGCGTGCATGCCGTTGTCGCGGAAATATTCACCCATCGCGCAACCGGCAAACGGTGCAAGATACTGCATCGGTGCGGGATCGGAAGCGGTGGCAGCAACAACGATCGAATATTCAAGCGCGCCGCGCTCTTCAAGGATCTTCACGAACTGTGCAACGGTCGAACGCTTCTGACCGATAGCAACGTAAACGCAATACAGACGATCCTTTTCATTGCCCGCATCGTGTGCAGGCTTCTGGTTGAGGAACGTGTCGAGAATGATCGCGGTCTTGCCGGTCTGACGATCGCCGATCACCAGCTCGCGCTGGCCGCGGCCAACCGGGATCAGGGCATCGATGGCCTTGAGGCCTGTCGACATCGGCTCATGCACCGACTTGCGCGGGATGATGCCGGGCGCCTTGACGTCAACGCGCGAACGCTGCTTCGCCTTGATCGGGCCCTTGCCGTCAATCGGATTGCCGAGAGCGTCAACGACGCGGCCGAGCAATTCCTTGCCGACAGGAACGTCAACGATAGCGCCTGTGCGCTTGACGATGTCGCCTTCCTTGATGTCACGGTCCGAACCGAAAATAACGACACCAACGTTGTCGCTTTCCAGGTTCAGGGCCATGCCACGGGTACCGTCCGGGAACTCGACCATTTCACCAGCCTGAACATTGTCCAGACCATATACACGAGCAATACCGTCACCGACGGACAGAACCTGACCGACTTCGGAGACTTCTGCCTCCTTGCCGAAATTCTTGATTTGCTCTTTCAGGATTGCGGAAATTTCCGCGGCGCGGATGTCCATCAGCCGACCTCTTTCAGTGCAAGCTTAAGCGAAGAAAGTTTTGTGCGAAGTGAAGTGTCGATCTGGCGGGACCCCAACTTGACGATGAGACCACCAAGGATCGACGGATCAACAGTGACATTGATTGTCACGTCCTTGCCGGCGACGCTTTTCAGCGTGGCCTTCAATTCAGTTTGCTGCGCTGCCGTCAGGGCATGCGCAGAAGTAACATCGGCCGAAACTTCGCCGCGATTCTCGGCAGCGATGTTGCGGAATGCCTGGATCATGGAAGGCACCGCGAACAGACGGCGGTTCGTTGCCACGACGCGCAGGAAGTTGGCGACGAGGCCGCCGATCTTGGCCTTGGCGAGAATCGCCGAAATGGCCTTGACCTGATCTTCCGCGGAGAAAACCGGGCTCTCGATCAGACGCCTCAAATCGGCGCTGCCATTGACGAGAGCCTCAAACTGGCCCAGATTCTTTTCTACATCAGCGACTGATTTTGCTTCCAGCGCGAGGTCGAACAGCGAACCCGCATAACGCTGGGCAACACCGGATATGAGCGACGAAGTTTCTGCCACGAACGACAAGCTCTCTGCGTTGAAGCCAAAAATCGGGAAACCAAAAGGAATTTTCGGTCAAATCTTTGGCATTATTGATTTTTTTATCGCCCTGGAAACAACCCTGAAACTGCCCCCGACGAGATTTGAATGCCGTCTAGCATAGAGAAGCAGGAGTCGCAACACGCGAATCCGCGAAAACTGGCGTCAGAATTGCCGCAGCCGCAATTTTATGAATAGGCCACTCAACTATTAAGCGCGCGAACTAGGTGATAAAGCCGAAGGCGAAAAGCAAGGGACCGGCTGCCAGCGCCAGCTCGATAAGAACGGAAATCCAGTTGTAAAGCGTATTGCCGCGGTCCGACATCATCGAGATCAGACGGCCGAAAACCGTGAATCCCCAGGACACGCCCAGCGCGATCCAGAGGAAGGGCTGCGCAAAGACAAGAGCGCAAAGACCAAGCCCCAGATAGAAGCCCGCCATGGTTGCCCGTGATTCCGACAGCGCTTCGGGATGCGCCTGCACGGTTTGCAGGCGCAGAATCCGGAAGGCTATGCGGGGCGCAAAAAACATGATCAGGCCGAAGACAACCGTAACGGCGGCAGAACTCCAGGCGATCCATTCGCCCTGGCTGGCTGGCCAATACAATTCCATCATTTTCGCGTCCCCGCTGCGTTAACCATTTCCGCTGTTTGCTTATAGAAAGCTTTGCGGGTCGATATCAATCTGCACGCGCACTGATCCACGCTCTTTTGGTCCGGCGCTTAAAATGGCGCGAATGAAATTCTGGATATCGGCCTTGCGCGTTCCATGGATCAGCAGCCGGAAACGATGGCGCCCGCGGATAAGGGCAAGCGGCGCCTCGGCAGGACCCAGAACATTGATCTCGGATGAGTGCGGCGCCGCACGGCGCAATGCACGCGCATGGTTTTCCGCTTCCGCTCGTGTTCCCGCTGAAATAATAAGCGCGCCGAGCCTGCCATAGGGCGGCAGGCCGGATCGTTCCCGCTCCTCGATTTCGCGCGTATAGAAGGCCTCCGCATCGCCGGAAACAATGGCGCGCATGACAGGGTGATCCGGCTGATAGGTTTGCAGCAGGCCCACGCTTTTCTTGCCGGTGCGGCCCGCACGGCCCGTCACCTGGCTCAGCAGCTGGAATGTTCGCTCCGCCGCCCGCGGGTCGCCATTGGCGAGCCCCAGATCCGCATCGACAACGCCCACCAGCGTCATATTGGGGAAATTGTGCCCCTTGGCGACGAGCTGCGTGCCGATAACGATATCCGCCTCGCCGCGTGCAATGGCATCCAGTTCCAGGCGCAACCGTTTTACACCCATCAGATCGGATGACAGGACAATGATCCGCGCATCGGGAAAGGTTTTTTCCGCCTCCTCGGCTATGCGCTCGACACCCGGGCCGCAGGCAACGAGGTGATCCAGCGTGCCACAGGACGGGCAGGCCTCCGGCCGCGGTTCATGATGGCCGCATTGATGGCAGACGAGCTGGCCGCGGAACCGGTGCTCGACCAGCCAGCTGGAACAGCAGGGACATTGAAAACGATGGCCGCACACCCGGCACAGGGTCAGGGGCGCATAACCGCGGCGGTTGAGAAACAGCAGCGACTGTTCCTTGCGCTGCAAGGTCTGGTTCATCGCCTCGACCAATGCCGGCGACAAGAAGCCGCCGGGGCGCGGCGGCGAACGGCGCATGTCGATGGCTTTCAGGTCCGGCATTGCCGCTTCCGCATAACGGCCGGTCAGACGGATGCGGGTGTAGCGTCCCTGCAGGGCATTGACCTGGCTTTCGACTGAGGGCGTGGCAGAAGCCAGGATGACGGGAAAGCCGCCGATATGGCCGCGAACCACCGCCATGTCGCGGGCGTTGTAGAAAACGCGGTCCTCCTGCTTGTAGGCCGGATCATGCTCCTCATCCACAATGATCAGACCCAGATCCTGAAACGGCAGGAACAGCGCCGAGCGCGCGCCCGCAACAACCCGCACCTGGCCTTCCATCACCTGCCGCCAGACACGCTCGCGCGTCTTCGGGGCGAGATCGGAATGCCATTCCGCCGGCTTTGAGCCGAAGCGATCGTGGAAACGCTCGAGGAACTGCTGTGTCAGGGCAATTTCCGGCAAAAGGATCAGCACCTGCTTTCCCTGCTCGATTGCCGTGGCCACCGCTTCGAAATAGACTTCCGTCTTGCCCGAACCCGTCACGCCATCCAGCAGGGACACGGAGAACCCGCGCGACGCAACCGCCTCCACGAGCTGTCTTGCCGCATCGGCCTGGTCGCCGGAGAGCTCGGCCGGCGCATAGTCCGGATCCGGCGGCGCAACGACAGGCCGCGCCGGGATCATCACCTCCTCGAACACGCCCTGCGCCGAAAGCCCATCGATCACCGTTGCCGAAACACCTGCCGCGTGGGCAAGGCCGGTGCGTGTCCAGGCAAGACCATCCCCGGCCAGTTCAAGCACGCGCGAGCGCGCACCGGTCATCCGTTCGGGCTGCTGGCCGGAAAACCGCAACCCCGGCACCGGCGGCTCGGGATCGAAGGCTGCGGGCACACGCAGGATCATCCGGGCCACCATGCCCGGCGGCGAGATCGTGTAATCGGCAGCCCAGCGCATGAAGCGCATCATGCCATTGTCGACCGGCGGACAATCGAAAAGCTCCGAGATCGGCCGCAGCTTTTTCGCGTCGACCGAATCGGTCGCGCCTTCGGTTACAATGCCTGCAACCTCGCGGGGACCAAGGGGAACACGAACAATTGAGCCGGCTTTCACATCCATTCCATCAGGCACGGAATAGCTGTAAGGTTTCGCTGCCGGCAAGGGCACGAGCACTGGAACAATTTTTTGCGCGGAAGGCGAATCTTGCTTCATAACCTCGTGACCTTGGCGCGGCTTTCGTTTAAAGAAAAGCCACTTTTCCGGGACACCATCCCTTTAGCCCCATTTAAGGAGGACTGCTCCAATGAAATTTTTTGTCGATACTGCCGATGTTAAGGATATCCGCGAACTGAATGATCTCGGATTGCTCGACGGCGTGACCACCAACCCATCGCTGATCCTTAAATCCGGTCGCAGTATCCTGGACGTTACCAAGGAAATCTGCAGCATCGTTGACGGCCCGGTTTCCGCAGAGGTTGCCGCTGTCGAATATGAGCAGATGATGAAGGAAGCGGCGGTTCTTTCCAAGATCGCCAAGAATATCTGCATCAAGGTTCCGTTGACACTCGACGGCCTGAAGGCCTGTAAGGCGCTCACCTCCGATGGCCATATGGTCAATGTCACGCTGTGCTTCTCCGCCACCCAGGCGCTGCTCGCCGCCAAGGCCGGTGCGACATTCATCTCGCCGTTCATCGGCCGCATCGATGACATCGGCATCAACGGCATGGACCTGATCGCCGAAATCCGCACGATCTATGACAATTACGACTACAAGACGGAAATCCTGGCGGCTTCAATCCGCACGATCAACCACGTCAAGGAAGCCGCACTGATCGGTGCTGACGTTGCCACCATCCCGCCGGCAACATTGAAGGCGCTGGTCAAGCATCCGCTGACCGACAAGGGCCTCGAGACCTTCCTCGCCGACTGGGCCAAGACCGGTCAGAAGATCGCCTGATCCGGTTGGATCATATTTACAAAATCGCCCGCTGACTTAACACCAGCGGGCGATCTGCTTTTGGGGCTGCCTCAAAGCAGATCGGCGTGATGGCGCTGCGCAACATCCGGATGCGAGCGCAGGCGGCCTTTCAGATAATTGCGCCCGACTTCCCGGAACAGCGGATTGTCGGGGTCTGTATCGGCACCGCCCGCCTCATGCGCGAGATCATCCGGCAGTGTCAGCAATGGCACGTTGGCATTGAGATCGGCGCCGAAGAAGAACGCCACCGACAGCCTGTCCTTGCCCGACGGCGGCGAGACGACGCGGTGCACGGTCGCCTTGAGATAGCCATTCGACGCCAGTTCCAGGATTTCACCGATATTGATGATGAAGGTTCCCGGAACCGGTGTGGCATCGATCCAGCCGCCATCCTTTTCCACCTGCAAACCGCCCTGCACATCCTGCAGCAGCAGGGTCAGAAAGCCGCTATCTTTGTGCGCACCAACCCCTTGATCGCTGCCGGTGGCATCGCGGCCGGGATAGCGGATGATCTTCAGGTGCTGGTTGGGCGCCTTTTCGTAGATCGGCCCGAAAACATCCTTGTCCTGCCCGAGTGCAATGGCAAAGGCCTGCAGCAGCTCGATGGCAATGCGCGTCAGTTCGCCCTGCCATTCCAGCACGGTGGATTTGAGGCCGGGCAGGCTATCCGGCCATTGATTGGGGCCCTGCAGCCGCGACCACGGCGGCGTTGTCGCATCCTGCCGGATGACGGCCCGCTCCGCGCCCACGTCAAATTGTTCACGCCAGTCCGCCTCTCCCCTGGTCCGTTCCCAGCCGGCGCGGGTGTAGCCGCGAAAATGCGGGGAGTTGGCCATGTCAACGGCGACTTTGTCCGCCTCCGGCAAGGCAAAGAACCGCTTGGAAACAGCAACGATATCCCTTTGCAGCTGCTCGGAAACGCCGTGGCCGCTTAGATAGAAAAAGCCATAGGTTCGTGCCGCATGGCGCAAGTCCTCAAAGAACGCTTCTTGCTCCGCAGGATCGTGATACCGCCGGAAGTCGAGGGTCGGCAGCGTATCGGTTTTGGGTAAGGCGCTCATAGCCAGGGTCTCCGTATGCAACCGGATTGTCTATCCCGGTGTATTCAACTTCAAGGTGTTTTTTGCTGATAAAGCTGGTCCAGGATCTGGCGCTCGAAAAAGGCAAGCTCCGGCGAGGCATGCCGCCGCGGCCGCTCCACTGGAATGGCCAGATCAAGTGCAATCCGGCCGCTGTCGATCACGACAACACGGTCCGCCAGCGCAACGGCTTCCGCCACATCGTGCGTCACCAGCACCGCTGTGAATTTCTTGTTGAGCCAGATGCGTTCCAGCAATTGCTGCATTTCAATGCGGGTCAGGGCATCCAGCGCCCCAAGCGGCTCATCCAACGCCAGAACACGGGGATGCCCGACCAGCGCCCGGGCCAGGGCCACGCGCTGACGCTGCCCGCCCGACAGCACTGAAGGCCACTCTTCGCTGCGATCGGCAAGTCCCACTTCCGCAAGGATATCGAGGCTCTTCTGCCGGACCTCGGCCCCTCTGGCGATGCCGGTCAACCCGACATCCACATTGGCACCTACCCGCGCCCACGGCAGGAGGCGCGGCTCCTGGAACATGATGCGCGTGCGCTTCTGATCCCCGGTTGCCCCGGCGTGAACGAGTTCGCCGGATGTCGGCCTGTCGAGCCCGGCCAAAAGCCGCAGCAATGTGCTCTTTCCGCAGCCGCTCTTGCCGATAACGGCAACGAACTGGCCGTCATGCACGTCAAGGTCGATGCCCTGCAACACGGTCTTGTCGCCGAATCGTTTGGTAACGTTACGGAACGAAAACGCAATCTTGCGTGCCGTTACGGTTGCGCGGGCCGTGGTTTCAACAAAGGATTGGCGGGCGGTGACGGTTGCTGCGGTCATCGTCGTTCCTCACACGTTTTGAAAGGCGGGATGCCATTGCAGGGAAAGCCGCTCAAGCGAACGCGCCAGGGCATCGGCGAGTTTTCCAAGAAGCGCATAGATGAGAATTGACAGGACAACCACGTCGATCAGCAGGAACTCCCGCGCCTGCATGGCCATATAGCCAAGGCCGGAGGAGGCGGAGATCGTCTCGGCCACGATCAGCGTCAGCCACATGATCCCCAGCGCATAGCGCAGCCCGACGAAAATCGATGGCAGGGCGCCCGGCAGGATAACCCGCGTGAACAATTGCGAGCGGGACATGCCGTAGATGCGGCCCATTTCGACCAGCTGCGGATCGACGCCCTGAATGCCGAGGAGCGTATTGATGTAGATCGGGAAGAAAACACCGAGCGCCACCAGAAACAGTTTTGCTTCCTCGTCGATGCCGAACCACAGGATCACCAGCGGGATGAGGGCCAGATGCGGGATATTGCGGATCATCTGGATGGTGGTATCGGTGAGGCCGCGGCTGAGTGCAGAGAGGCCATTGGCAAGACCAAGACCAAAACCGATGGCGCCGCCAACAACGAAGCCGCTCAACGCACGCAGCGTCGATATGCGGATATTTTCCAAAAGTTCGCCTGACAGAAGCAGTTTCCAGAAAGCCGCCCCAACCGCAGAGGGCGCAGGCAGCACATTGGCCGAGATGACGCCGGCACGCGACGCAATCTCCCACCCGACAAGCAGCAGGGCCGGAAGCAGCCAGCCTATGGCGCTGCGGCCAATGGATTGAAGCGCCCTGCTCACGAGGACGCCTGCAGCCGTTTGGCGCCGTGGAAACCAACGGCAAACTCGTTGGCGATCTCTTGGCGGAGCCTATTCTTCCGTCCGCCCAGTCCCAGCTGCGGAAACAGCAATTCGGCAACGCGGTAGGCTTCTTCAAGATGCGGATAACCGGAACCGATCACCGTATCGATACCCACGTCCTGATATTCGCGGATGCGTGCGGCAATGCTTTCCGGACTGCCGACAAGGGCGGTGCCCGCCCCGCCGCGAACCAGCCCGACGCCCGCCCACAGATTGGGGCCGACAAGCAGCCTGTCACGGCGTCCGCCGTGCAGCTCTGCCATGCGGCGCTGGCCGACGGAATCCATTTCCTTGAGGAAGCGCTGCTGTGCGATCTCGATCTGCGCGTCGGTCACACGGCTGATCAGCCTGTCCGCCGCGGCCCAGGCCTCGTCTTCGGTTTCGCGGACGATGAAATGCAGCCTTATGCCGAACCGCAGCGTGCGGCCCTTGAGCGCTGCCTTCTTGCGCGCCCGCTCGATCTTCTCGGCGACCTGCGCCACCGGCTCGCCCCAGGTGAGATACATGTCCACCTGCTCGGCAGCCAGATCCTGACCAGCATCGGACGAGCCGCCAAAGTAAAGCGGAGGCGGCGTCTGCACCGGCAGCAGATCGAGCCGCCCGCCCTGAACCCGGTAATGCCTGCCTTCAAAATCGACGGTCTCGCCCGTCACCAAACCCTGCCAGATTTTCAGGAACTCGGCTGCCTGTTCGTAGCGCTGATCGTGCGGCAGGAAGACGCCATCGCCTGCAAGTTCCGTCGGGTTGCCGCCGACCACCACATTGAGCAGCAGGCGCCCATTGCTGAGCCGGTCGAGCGCGGCTGTCTGCCGGGCGGCAAAGACCGGAGAAACGATGCCGGGACGCAGCGCCACCAGAAACTTCAGCCGTTCCGTATGGGCGGCAAGACCGGTCGCGGTAATCCAGGAATCCTCGCAGCTTTGGCCCGTCGGCAACAGCACGCCGGGAAAACCCAGTCGGTCGACGGCCTGGGCAATCTCCTTGAAATAGGCAAACTCAGGCGGCCGCTGCTGTGTTTCCGAACCGAGATAGGTTCCGTCCCCATGGGTGGGAATGAACCAGAAGAAATCAAGCGGGGCTTGCGTGGCATTTGCTGGCTGCGTCATGGTGTGGTTCCAGTTCTTTCCATGGTGCGGGTCGATCTCCGCATTCCCGTTGTTCCGTTCAGTTGCCGGGGGCCGTCCAGACGGCATCGGAAATCCTGATGGCTTTGGGGATCAGCTTCAGCTTGAAGAACCTGTCCGCCGTCTCCTGCTGATGCGCGACGATCTCCGGTGTGATCGGGAAGATGCCGAACACCGACCGGTTGGCGGCAATGGTCTGCGCCTCGAGCGGAACGCCGGTGACCTCATGCAGTGCCGCTGCCACCTTGTCCTTGTTCGCCTCGGCCCATGCGGCCGCTTGCTTCAAGGCATCGATGGTTGTTGTCACCACATCCGGATGCGCAGCGGCGAAGCCGCGATTGGCCAGAAAATAGGTGTTGACGTCGAGCACGTCGCTGGAGCGCGCGAGGATGCGCGGCTGATAGCGCGTCTCGGCAATGGCAAAGAACGGATCCCAGACTGCCCAGGCATCGATCTTATCACTGGCAAAGGCCGCTGCGGCATCCGCCGGGCTCAAATAAACCGGGGTAATCTCGTCATAACCGATATGGGCTTTCTCAAGCGCAGCGACCAGCAGATTATGCGCGCTGGTTCCCTTGCCGACGCCGACTTTCCTGCCCTTCAGATCGGCCAGTGACTGGATGGCGGAACCCGGCTTGACAAAAATCGCCTCGCCTTTGCCGTTGGATGGCAGGGCGGCGACATAGACAATGGCCGAGCCCGCGGACTGCCCGAAGATCGGCGGGGCATCGCCGACCCATCCGGCATCGATGCTGCCGACATTCAGCGCCTCGACCAGGGGCGGTCCGGCTGTAAACTCGACCCATTTGACCTTGATACCCTTGGGTTCCAGGGCCTTTTCAATCACCTTCTGTTGCTGGGCAATGACCGGCAGGCTCGTCTTCTGGTAGCCGATCTTGTACTCCTGCAGCGGTTCGACGGCATGGGATGCTGTCGCCGCGATGGCCGTTGCTGCAAGGACAAGGGCACCGAATAGTCTGCGCGTCAGGTTGGGCATGGGCTCTCGCAATTCTGTGGTTTGGGAGAGCGTCGTCAGGATTATACCAAGGACCCTCCCGTGATCAGGAATGGCCCCAATGCTATTCAACTCGACTATTTCTATAGAGAAAATATATTTCGTATAATGAGCTGCATGCGGATTGGTTTTCTCGGCGTCGCGCAAGCCAAAGCAAAGGCCAAGCGGTTTCCCGCAACACCTTTCCGCCGACAGGAGTTATCTATTCCCGACCGGCCCAGGGCACCACCATACGTTCCAGCCGCCTGATCCCGATTTCCAGAATGAACGCGACGATGGCGATGATGAAAATGCCCATGATGACGACATCCGTTACCAGGAACTGCGCCGCCGACTGGATCATGAAGCCGAGACCGCGCGTGGCAGCCACCAGTTCCGCCGCAACCAGCGTCGACCATCCCGCTCCAAGCGCAATGCGCAAGCCGGTCAGGATGGAGGGAAGTGCACTTGGCAGAATCACGTGGCGGACGACCTGTGCGCGCGTGGCGCCGAGGGCGCGCGCCGCATTGATCCGGTCAAGCGAAGCGCCTTTCACACCGGCAGCGGTAGAAATGGCAATCGGCGCCAGCATGGCAATGGCGATCACCAGGATTTTTGACGGCTCGCCTATACCGAACCAGATAATGACCAGCGGCAGATAGGCCAGCGGCGGGATGGGCCGGATAAATTCGATGACGGGATCGAAAATACCGCGCCCGATGGCACTGACACCCATGGCAATGCCAGCGGGAACAGCGACTATAAGTGCAAGCAGCAGGGCCGCGAACACGCGCAGCAGGCTCGCGAGCAGGTGCTGCCACAGCGTGGCGTCGACAAAGCCATTGGTTGCGACGGAATAGAACTTCCACAGCACCGCCGAGGGTGCGGGCAGAAAAACCGGAGAAACCAGTTTGAAATGCGCCGCGGCAATCCAGACAAGCAGCAGGCCGGCAATGGTTAGTGCACTGGCAATGCGGGCCAGCTGTTTCGCTGAAGGCTTTGCCCCTTTGCCGCCGGGCCGCTCCGCGGCGTTTTCAACGGCAACATCGCGGCCGATCTCAACAGAGAGTGTCATGCCGCCTCCCCCTCAAAAATGGAATCTTCGAGCTCGGCACGGGCTTGATTGAATGCCGGGTCAGCCTTGATCGACCGGACCGGCTCACCGCCGGCATAGCGGCGGCCAAAACCAGCCTCGATCTCCCTGACAACCCGGCCCGGGCCCGGCGCCAGCACGACGATGCGCGTCGCCAGCAGCAGTGCTTCGTCAATGCCATGGGTTACCATGAGAACACCGACGGCGTTGCTGGCCCAGATATCGAGCAGCAGGGTCTGCATGCGCTCGCGCGTCAAGGCGTCGAGCGCACCCAGCGGCTCATCCATCAACAGGAAATCCGGTTCCGCCGCAAGCGCCCGGGCAAGACCAACCCGCTGGCGCATGCCGCCCGACAATTCCCAGATCGCCTTGCCGCCGATGCCATCCAGCTTGACGCGCTCCAGCAGGCGGACCGCAGCAGCATCTCTTTCCCGTAAAGGCACACCGCGCAGCGTCAGGGCGAAGCTGACATTGTCCCGCACGTTCAACCAGGGAAACAGCGCATCGTCCTGGAAGACAACAGCGCGATCGGCACCGGGCGCCGTGACGGCCTTCCCATCCACGGTCACCGCTCCTCCGGTTGGCGGCACCAATCCGGCCGCGGCGTTGAGCAAGGTGGTCTTGCCGCAGCCGGACCGGCCAACCAGAACAACGAAATCGCCTGATCTGACGGAAATGCTAGCCTGGGTGACTGCAGGCTGCGCCTGACCGTCATAGTGCACAGAGACATGATCGAGAAAGAGATGTGCCATAAATCCACCGGTTGAACGGCGGCGTTCACGGTCTTCCCGGCCTCCGGGGGAGAGGGAACCCCGAAGACCGGAAAGAACACATGAACACCCCCGCATTACAAGGTTACGAACTCAGTTCGATGCCAGCGCCGCCTCCACGAATTTTGCCGTTGCATATTTCGAGTAGTCGGGAAGGACAGCGTCGATCTTTCCCTGCTCCTTCAGAAACTGCGATGTGGCCGCGATGGCCTTGACCGTATCGCCGCCGAGGAATCTGGAGGATGCCTGTTCGCTCAGCGCCGGGAAAACATACCCCTTCAACAGAAGCGGCACGTCATCGGCCTTTGCTCCGGTCAGGCGGCTGATCTGTCCGGCCTGCGGCGACGATGCGGACCACGCATCCGGCTTTGCCAGATAATCGGCATAGGCCGCCCCGGTCACCTTGACGAAATCGCGGACGGCGTCCGGATGTTTTTCGGCAAATTCCGTGCGGACGATCCATGCGTCAAATGTCGGCGCACCCCACTGCGCCACCTTCGAGGAATCCACGATGATTTTTCCGCTGGTCCTGATCTGGCCAAGCGCCGGATCCCACACATAGGCCGCATCGATATCCCCGCGCTCCCAGGCCGCGGCGATCTCCGGCGGACGCAGGTTGAGAATGTTGACTGACTTTGAATCGACGCCTTCATGCTTCAAAGCGGCAAGCAGGCTGTAATGCGTCGTCGACACAAAGGGAACGGCGACTTTCTTTCCGGCCAGATCAGCGATGGTATCGACATTGGAGCCATTGCGGGCGACCAGCGCTTCCGATTCGCCGATGAGACCGACAACGAGAATGGTCTGGATCGGCAGCTCGCGGCTGGCAGCGGCGGCGAGCGGACTAGACCCGACATAGCCGATATCAACCGAACCCGAAGCAACGGCGGCAATAACGTCCGCGCCGGAATCGAATTTCCGCCAGTCGATTTTGGCAGAGGCGGCCTTTTCATAGGCACCATCCGCCTGCGGCACCTTGGACGGCTCGACCACCGTTTGATAGCCGATGGTGATCGTCAGGTCGTCCGCGCGGGCGGAAGCAAACGCCCCGAGACTGAAAAGAACAGTGGTTGCAGCAAGGAAATGACGGCGGGTGAACATCGGTGATCCTGACCTGTTGAAACAATCCTGTTCCAACTCTGGTCATCTCTACTCGAATTGTAGAGTTACGATCTGCCAAGTTTCCGCCCGCCGGAGAAAATTATTTCTTCCGGCAGCGCATCCACGCAGAAAGCGGGAGCGGACGAAGTTCAATCGTCATCATCGGCATAGCTGCCGGACAGGCGCATTCCCTTGATGACCGTTGCGCCGTGGTCTCGCACCACCGTCAATGCCCGCGCCCCGGTCCGCGCCTCGATCTCGTCGGCAAGGATACGTGAATGGGTGACCACCCAGACCTGCGTCCGTTCCGCCGCATTGGCAATCATTTCCGCCAGGGCGGGAAGCATGGACGGGTGCAGGCTGGTCTCCGGCTCATTCAGCGCGATAAGCCGTGGCAGGCGATAGGACAACAGTGCGCCTGCCAGGGCAAGAAACCGGATCTGCCCGTCCGAAAGCTCTTCGGGCCGGAACATCCGCTGCGGGAATTCCGGCAGCCGCAAGCCGAATGTCGCGGTTTCACCGGGAACCGGCACATCAAGCGCCGCACCTCCGAGGGCCGATGCGATGCAATGGTCGAGATCAACGGTATCCCCGCGGATATGCACCAGTGTGGCGAAAACGGCAGCCAGATTCCGGCCGTCTTCGTCCAGCATCGGCGCGGTAATTGCGAGAGCAGGCTGCCTGACCGGCGAATCGCGGTCCGTGCGGAAGCCGTGATAGAACCGCCATCCCAGAATCGTGGCGCGCAAATCACCGATTTCGGGATATCGTCCCGCATTGCCGAGCGCCGCCAATGCGGTTTCCGAATCAAGCAGGCGCACCGGATGCTCAATTCGCCGGCCGCTATCGTCGCGGGCAAAGACCGCCGGGCCCTTGCGGCCCATCATCTCGACCGGCCGGCGGCCGGAATCGATTGTCAGACTTTCTTCCTTGATCTGCGGTTCAAAGGCAAAGCCTGCCGCAACCGGAGGCCGCAATCCGATCTCGATGCTGTAAGTCGGGGCAAATCCCGTGCGCACCGCATGCCCGGTCCGAATCGCTTCCTCGTCATCGTCAAAAGAGGCGCTGAAGACCATGCGCACCGGACCGGGTTTGCGCTTGCCGGTCCACAATGCCGATTGCATGCCGCCCTCGCGGGCTATTTCATAGGAGAGTGTCCCCTCAGCCGCCGCCTTGATCATCTGCATGGCGCGGTAAAGGTTGGATTTTCCGACACCGTTCTCGCCAACGAACACGGCAAGCTGGCGCATATCCAACCGGATCGATTGCAGCGACCGGTAACCGGCCGCCGAGAGGGAAATCAGACGCATGGGGACCGCCCCGTCATGTCCTTAGAGCTTGGACATGTCCTGTGCGACGCTGAGATTCAAGGCCTCTGCAACTTCCCGTGCCGCCCGGTTGATCGCATCGCGCTGCGCCCGCAGAACGGCGTAGCGCTGTCTGGGTGCATCGTAGTCGGCCGTCACAAGCCGGGTGCCCTTGCCAACGACCTTGCCGTCCGCAATGCGCGTCAGCGTATAGCTGCCTGTCATGCGCATCGAACCGGCAGTCGGCTGACCGGATTTGTCGTTGGTTGCGTTCTGGATAAGTGCAAGCGACAGATCCTGGTAGCTGACACCGAGTTGCAGCGTATAGGCGGCATTCGCAGGCTGCCCGGCTCCATGATTGAACATGAAGATCAGATTGTTGCGCACCTGCTGTGCTTCGCGCGTGCCCACTTCCGCAATGGCGATGGTGGCAAGTTTCGACTGCACGCTGCCGCTTACGCCAGCGCCTGCTCCGGCGACCGGACCCGGATCGGAATAGAGCGGGCGAACCTGGCAGCCGCCAGCGATCAGAGCCATGCCGAGAACGCACGCGGACAACAAACGCTTGGAGCCGGACATCGGCTGGAAACGATCAGGCAACGACATTGATGATCCTCTGCGGTACGATAATGACTTTCTTCGGCGGATTACCGTTCAACACCACCTTGACAAAATCAAGTTCGAGAGCGGCCTTTTCGACCGTCAATTGATCCGCATCGCGGGCAATTGTCAAATCACCCCGCTTCTTGCCGTTTATCTGTACCGGCATCGTGACGGTGTTCTCGACGATCAGGGCGTCGTTGTAGTGCGGCCAGGCCTTGTCAGCAATGAAACCGCTGCCATTGAGGGCCTTCCAGCACTCCTCGGCCAGATGCGGCATCATCGGCGCGATCATGGCAATCAGCATATCCGTTGCTTCCCGGCAGGCAGCGATGGTTGCCGCATCGGCTTCACCTGCGGCGATCTTCTGCAAGGGAGCAGCCAGCACATTGACGAGTTCGTAGAGACGCGCAACAGCCTTGTTGAAAGCGAGCTTCTCGATGTCTTCGCCAACGGCCTTGACCGTCCGGTGGGCCGCCTTGGAAATTGCCGCCGCATCGCCGTCGAAGGCAGGAGCAGCCGTCGCACCCTGCAGGACGGGCGCTGCTTCGGAAATCAGACGCCAGACACGCTGGACAAAACGGTGCGCGCCCTCGGCTCCTGCTTCCGTCCAGATCACGTCGCGCTCGGGCGGCGAATCCGACAGCATGAACCAGCGTGCGGTATCGGCGCCGTAGGACGCGATGATGTCATCGGGGTCGACGACGTTCTTCTTCGACTTCGACATTTTCTCGATCGAGCCGATTTCAACCTCGTCACCGGTGGCAATCAGAACCGCCCGGCGCTTGCCGTCGCTTTCCTCCAGCCGCACTTCGGCCGGCGTGACCCAGCTGCCATTGGCCCCCGTGCCAAGCCGGTAGGTCTCGTGCACGACCATGCCCTGGGTGAACAGTCCCTTGAACGGCTCACTGATATCGAGATGCCCGGCAACTTTCATCGCGCGGGTGAAAAAGCGCGAATAAAGCAGATGCAGGATCGCATGCTCGATACCACCGATATACTGGTCGACCGGCAGCCAGTGATTGGCCACTTTCGGATCGGTCGGCTCGTTCTCCCACGGCGCGGTGAAACGGGCAAAATACCAGGACGAATCGACGAATGTATCCATCGTGTCGGTTTCACGCCGGGCAGCCTTGCCGCATTGCGGGCAATTGACATGCCGCCACGTGGGATGCCGGTCGAGCGGATTGCCGGGACGATCGAATTCGACGTCATCCGGCAGCTTTACCGGCAGGTCGGCCTTGGGAACCGGAACGACGCCGCAATCATCGCAATGGATCATCGGGATCGGACAGCCCCAGTAACGCTGGCGCGAGATGCCCCAGTCACGCAGGCGGAAATTCACCTTGCGTTCGCCCTGCGGGCGCCCGCCGATCGACTGGCTTTCCAGCCGCTTGGCAACCTCGTCAAAGGCCGCTGCCGGGGACAGCCCATCGAGGAAGCGGGAATTGATCATCACGCCGTCATCGACATAAGCGGTTTCGGTGATCTGGAATGTGGCCGCATCGCCATCTTCCGGCATGACAACAGCCACGACAGGCAGGCCATACTTGTTGGCAAAATCCAGATCGCGCTGATCGCCGGATGGACAGCCGAAAATCGCGCCCGTGCCGTAGTCCATCAACACGAAATTGGCGACATAGACCGGCAGGGTCCAGGTCTCGTCGAGAGGATGCTTGACGCGCAGGCCCGTGTCGAACCCCCGCTTCTCCGCGGTTTCGAGCGCGGCCAAAGATGTACCCGCGCGGCGGCATTCATCGTTGAATTCAGCCAGGGCAGGATTGTTCTCCGCCGCTTTTTTCGCCAGCGGATGATCCGCAGCAATGGCCAGGAACGAGGCACCGAACAGTGTATCGGGCCGTGTCGTATAGACCTCGACCTCGGTCTCGCCGCCGATCTGCGATGGGGTGTCCAGCGCCCATCGGATCAGCATGCCTTCGGACTTGCCGATCCAGTTGCGCTGCATCAGCCGCACCTTGTCCGGCCACTGATCGAGACCATCCAGGGCGCTCAGCAACTCTTCATTGAAATCGGTGATCTTGAAGAACCACTGCGTCAGTTCGCGCTGCTCCACCAGCGCACCGGAGCGCCATCCGCGGCCATCGATAACCTGCTCATTGGCAAGCACCGTCATGTCCTCGGGGTCCCAGTTGACCTTGGAGGATTTGCGCGTCACCAGCCCCTTCTCGACAAAATCGAGGAACAGCATCTGCTGGCGGTGGTAATATTCGACATCGCAGGTGGCGAATTCACGCGACCAGTCCAGCGAGAGCCCCATGGACTTCAGCTGGCTGCGCATGGTCGCGATGTTCTGATAGGTCCATTCCTTGGGATGAACCTTGTTCTGCATCGCCGCGTTTTCTGCGGGCATGCCGAAGGCGTCCCATCCCATCGGATGGAGAACATTGAATCCCTTGGCGCGCTTGTAGCGGGCAACGACGTCACCCATGGCATAGTTGCGCACATGCCCCATGTGGATGCGTCCCGATGGATACGGGAACATCTCAAGCACGTAATAAGGGTCGCGCGGATCGTCATTGCTGGTTTCGAAGAGCTTGGCTTCGTCCCAAACCTTTTGCCAATGCTTCTCGGCTACGCGGGGATTGTATCGTTCGGTTGCCATGAACGGGATTCTCTTGCAAAGGATAGTGATGGGCGGACCTTCACCATGGATTGACCAGAGCGTCAACCATTGACAATGAGGGTTTGGCCGAAACTGCATCAAAAAGGACACGCTTGACCATGTCGACCGCCGTTGAAAACCTTCTTGCCGTTCGCAAAGCCATTGCGAAAGCCGAAGCGGAAGCCAACCGTAGGGAAGGCTCGGTGACACTCGTTGCCGTATCGAAAACCTTTGACGCAGCAGAGATTCGTCCCGTTCTGGATGCCGGGCAGCGTGTTTTCGGGGAAAACCGGGTCCAGGAAGCGCAATCGAAGTGGCCCGGTTTGCGCGAGGACTATACGGGCATAGAACTTCACCTCATCGGGCCGCTGCAATCAAACAAGAGTGAAGACGCCGTGGCGCTGTTTGATGTCATCGAGACCATCGACCGGGAAAAGATCGCGGCGGCGCTTGCCGGCGAAATGAAGAAGCAGAACCGCTTTCCCAAGCTTTATGTTCAGGTCAATACCGGCTCCGAACCGCAGAAGGCCGGGATCGAGCCAAAGGAAGCCGTCGCCTTTGTCGAGCGTTGCCGCACGGTGCACGGGCTGGCGATCGAAGGCCTGATGTGCATCCCTCCGGCGGATGAGAACCCTGGCCCGCACTTTGCCCTTCTGGAAAAGATCGCGCAGGAAGCCGGCGTGGAAAAGCTCTCCATGGGCATGTCGGGCGACTACGAGACCGCCGTCGGCTTTGGTGCGACATCCGTGCGTGTCGGCTCCGCTATCTTTGGCAGCCGAACCTGAAAACGTGCCGTCACCAGCTGCGGCGCGGTCCCGTATCGATGTGGTAGTAACCGGCGGGATAGCGTTTGAAACCGCCGACTTCCTTGCTGCCCGACAAATGCTGCAACAGGCCGGAAGCGCTTCCATGCACGCGGAAATCAACAGCCTGGCAGCTCAGGTGGTAGGATTTTTCCCGCCCGCCTGCCCTGCGGTTGGCATTGCGTGACCGCACGGTCGAGTTGACCGTGATCGGGCCATAGGCGGCCGAAACGCGGTTCAAGACATTCTTGAGCCGTTCCGGCACGCAATTGGCCGGGGCCTTGTACTGGATATAGGCCTTGCCGCGCGGCATGGCTGCAAGCACGAGCGGATTGATCTTGTCGAACAGGGAATCGCCCAGCAGATGCGCATGCTCTTCGTCAAAGAGGTGCGCACCAAGCCGTTTCCAGGGATTGGCAGGTTCCGGCAGCGTGCCGGCAGTAGCGGAATTGGCAAAGGCAAGCCCGAACAGGGCAACCGCCAGGGTGGCGGATTTTGCGCGAAACACAACGCCGCGCAAAGGTAACATCGTCATCCATCAGTCCTTGATTGGGCGCACGCTCTTCAGTCCACAGGGCGCGCCGAAATTATCCTCCCAAGTCAAGGCAGAGACGGTCTAAGGCAAAATGTGTTCAAAATGGATCACGCCCCATAACAAAATATAACGCAATATTACAACGCGTAGCGGTTTGTGTGCGACGGAACGCCGTTCCCTCCGGGGCATTTGTTGTATTTACGCATCGATTTGCATGGTGATAATGAACGCCATGCGCCTCTCTCCCCGGGAGGTATCCGGGTGGAGGCCCGTCAGCTCAGGTTTGGAGGAAATTGATGTCCGAGAAGGTCTATCCCGTGCTGCCAAGTGCGAAGAAAAACGCGCTTATCGACAATGAAACATATCTCGCCTGGTACAAGCAGAGCATCAAGGATCCCGAGAAATTCTGGGCCAAGCACGGCAAGCGCATCGACTGGTTCAAGCCCTACACCAAGGTCAAGAACACCTCCTTCGAAGGCAAGGTCGCGATCAAATGGTTCGAGGACGGCCAGACCAACGTCTCCTATAACTGCATTGACCGGCACCTGAAGAAGCGCGGCGACCAGGTCGCCATCATCTGGGAGGGCGACAATCCCTACCTCGACAAGAAAGTCACCTATAACGAGTTGTATGAGCAGGTCTGCCGTCTTGCCAATGTGCTGAAAAAGCACGGCGTCAAGAAGGGCGACCGCGTGACGATCTATATGCCGATGATCGTCGAAGCCACCTACGCCATGCTGGCCTGCGCGCGTATCGGCGCCGTCCACTCCGTCGTTTTCGGCGGCTTTTCGCCCGATGCGCTGGCAGGCCGTATCATCGATTGCGAATCCACCTTCGTCATCACGGCCGATGAGGGCATGCGCGGCGGCAAGCCGATCCCGCTGAAGGACAATACGGACAAGGCCATCGACATCGCTGCCAAACATCATGTGATGGTGAAGAACGTGCTGGTTGTCCGCCGCACGGGCGGCAAGACCAGCTGGGCGCCCAACCGCGACCTCTGGTATCACGAGGAAATTCTCAGCGTGAAGCCCGAGTGCAAGCCGGAAAAGATGAAGGCCGAGGATCCGCTGTTCATCCTCTACACATCGGGCTCGACCGGCAAGCCGAAGGGCGTGCTGCACACCACGGGCGGTTATCTCGTCTATGCTTCGATGACGCACCAATATGTCTTCGACTACCACGACGGCGATATCTATTGGTGCACGGCCGATGTGGGCTGGGTCACCGGCCACTCCTATATCGTCTACGGCCCGCTCGCCAATGGCGCCACGACGCTGATGTTCGAGGGTGTTCCCAATTACCCCACCAATTCGCGCTTCTGGGAAGTCATCGACAAGCACAAGGTCAACATCTTCTACACCGCCCCCACCGCCATTCGCGCGCTGATGAGCGCCGGCGATGAGCCGGTCAAGAAGACCTCGCGCAAATCGCTGCGCATCCTCGGTTCGGTCGGCGAACCGATCAATCCGGAGGCCTGGGAATGGTACTATCAGGTGGTCGGCGACAAACGCTCGCCCATCGTCGATACCTGGTGGCAGACGGAAACCGGCGGTATTCTCATCACCCCGCTGCCGGGTGCCACCGACCTGAAACCGGGTTCGGCCACGCGCCCGTTCTTCGGCGTGCAGCCACAGCTTGTCGACAATGAAGGCGATGTGCTGGAGGGGGCCGCCGACGGTAATCTCTGCATCACCGACTCATGGCCAGGCCAGATGCGCACGCTCTATGGCGATCACAAGCGCTTCATCGAGGCTTACTTCTCCACCTACAAGGGCAAGTATTTCACCGGGGATGGCTGCCGCCGTGACAAGGACGGCTATTACTGGATTACCGGCCGCGTCGATGACGTCCTCAATGTCTCGGGTCACCGCATGGGCACTGCTGAAGTTGAATCGGCGCTCGTATCCCACGACACGGTTTCGGAAGCCGCCGTTGTCGGCTATCCCCACGACCTGAAGGGACAGGGCATCTATTGCTATGTCACGCTGATGGCGGGCCTTGAAGGCAGCGACGAACTGCGCAAGGAACTTGTCGCCCATGTCCGCAAGGAAATCGGCCCCATTGCCTCCCCGGACAAGATCCAGTTTGCACCGGGCCTGCCCAAGACACGCTCGGGCAAGATCATGCGCCGCATCCTGCGCAAGATCGCCGAGGACGATTTCGGCTCTCTGGGCGACACCTCGACCCTGGCCGATCCGGCTGTCGTCGACGATCTGATCGCCAACCGGCAGAACAAGAAGAGCTGAGCGGCAAGCCGTTACAAAAACCCCAACAAGACCCGCTCTCTAGCGATAGAGATCGGCTCTTGTCTGTGGTACGGTGGAAATCCCGCGCTTGCGCTTGGATGCCAGCGTCTGGTTGATCTGCACGGTCCCGCGTTCGAACGCCAGCGCGCAACCGGTCAGGTAGAGCAGCCAGAGCCGGGCTTTCGGCGCACCGACGTCCGCAATCGCTTCGTCAAAGCGGGCATGCAACCGCTCCGCCCAGAGACGGCAGGTCCGGCCATAGTGCTCGCGCAGATTTTCCACATCGTGAACCTCGAAACCATACCCCTCGAGGTTTTCGATGGTCATGCCGAGATGGTCGAGTTCACCGCCCGGGAAGATGTATTTCACCAGCGCCAGATGCTCGGCACTCTTGCGGCCGAACGTCTTCTTGTTGCGCTTCATGCGCCGGGTGATGGCGTGATGAAGATAGAGGCCGCCCGGCCGCAGCAAACGGTGCACGCTGGAAAAATACGTATCGTAATTGGCAATGCCGACATGTTCGAACATGCCGATCGATGAAATCTTGTCGAATTCCTCGTCGAGATGTTCGTAGGATTTGACGTGAATCGTGATCTTGTCTTCCAGTCCCTCTGCCTTGATCCGCTCCCGGGCAAGGGCAGTCTGGGCTTCCGAAAGCGACACGCCGGTTCCCGTGATGCCATAATGCTTGGCCGCATGGATCAGCATCGCGCCCCAGCCGCAGCCGATATCCAGCAGTTTTTCGCCGGGCTTCAACCGCAGTTTGCGGCAGATCAGGTCGAGCTTGGCCTCCTGCGCCTGGTCCAGACTGTTGGCCCAGTCGGTGAAGTAGGCACAGGTATAGACCATCCGTTCGTCCAGGAAGAGCTGGTAGAACTCATTCGACACGTCATAGTGGTGGGTAATGGCCGCCTTGTCGGAGCCGCTGACAAACGGCTTCTGTCCGTCGACGCCCGAGGCGTCCGTGCCGCGGCCGCCGAGCAGCAAGGCCGGCACGTCCTTCAGCAATTGCCATTTGGGCAATGTTTTGAGCTTCTGCTTGAATTTGCCCTTGGGCCCGCGCTCGACCAGATCGAACAGCGTGCCGTTCTTCACGTCGATCTGACCCGAGATCCACAGTTCGACGATGGATCCGATGTTGGGTTTCAGCGCCAGACGGCGCACGGCCATCGGGTCGTTGATGGCAAGCACCGGGCCTGCCATGTCGCCGATACGCTCGCCATTCCATAATTCCACGGCAAATTGCGGCTCCAGCATGTGTATGACTGTGCGGATGATCCGCGCCGCGCTTTCCTGTGCCGCCATGCAACAACTCCAAATCCTGTGCTCCGGCACACTGCGGCCGGAGGTTCGGCAGAACCTATGCGCTTCGTTTCCGACTGGCAACGCACTTTCAAGAGCTGCCAAAAACGGCGATTGAAAATTTTCCCTTGAAACCTGGCGCGCCAGACCCCATTCTCAATTTGTGTTCAACGAATGAAAAGGAGGTGATCCGATGTCTCGTGATTTCGCAAACTGCCACAGGGCGTCTGATGCTTTCCATCGGGGATCGTCTCTCCGTTGAATAAGCACCCTGGCTAGTCCAGGGGTAAGAAGGCCAAACGACAGCTTTGTGCCAAACGGAATTGCGGGGCCACTCTTCGGAGTGGCCCTTTCCGTTCAGGCGGCCAGAATTCTCTCCCCGCTGCTTTGCTCTTTCTGAAATTGGTGATACCAAGATTTCTGCCTGAAAATGGTGCGCCCTGCCTCTATAAGAGGCAATTCCCTCGGAAAGACCCGCTATGTCCGCCCTTCCAACCCCAAACGCAGCACCCAAGCGTGCATGGCGTGACGAAATCATTGCGATGCTGGCCTTGAGCTGGCCGATGATTCTCACCAATCTGGCCCAGACGGCCATGACGGCGACCGATGTCATGATGATGGGATGGGTCAGTGCACACACGCTGGCTGCCGGTGCACTGGGGACCAATCTCTACTACGTTCCAATGATCTTTGGCCTTGGTCTTATGCTGGCGACATCGCCGATGATGGCGCGCGAGCTTGGCCGCAACAGGTACACCGTACGGGAAATCCGCCGGACCGTGCGTCAGGGCCTGTGGATTGCCGTGACGATCTCCATTCCCATCTGGTGCGTGTTGTGGAACACCCAGCACATCCTGACCGCCATGGGGCAGGATCCGGCGCTCGCTGCCGAGGCAGGTGCCTATGTCCGGGCTCTGCAATGGGCAGCCCTGCCATTCTATTGCTACATCGTCGTCCGCTCATTCCTGGCCGCACTCGAGCGTCCCGGCTGGGCACTGGTGATCGCCATCCTTGCCGTCATGTTCAATGCTCTGGCGAACTGGTGCCTGATCTTCGGCCATTTCGGTTTCCCCAAACTCGGCATTGTCGGCTCGGGCATTGCCACGACGCTGTCCTCCGCGCTGATGTTCGTCGGTCTTGTCGTTGTCGTTTTGCGCGACCGGCAGTTTCGCCGCTACCGCCTGTTTGGCCGGTTCTGGCGCGCTGACTGGGCCCGCTATCGCGAACTCCTGCGCCTCGGCCTGCCCATTGCGGCAATCCTCAGCTTCGAGGTGACGATTTTCAACGCAGCGGCGTTCCTGATGGGGATTATCGGGCCTGATTCGCTGGCCGCCCATGCCATCGCCATCCAGATCGCATCGATCAGCTTCATGGTGCCCATGGGCTTCGGCCAGGCGGCGACCGTGCGCATCGGCCGCGCCTATGGCGCGCAGGACAAGGATGGCATCAAGCGGGCCGGCTGGGTGGCGTTTGCCGCAGGCACAGGCTTCATGGTCCTCACCGCACTGCTGATGCTGCTGGCACCGCACCAGCTCATCCGTGCCTTCATCGATGTCAGCGATCCGGCCAATGCCCCGGTCGTGTCCCTCGCCGTGTCATTCCTGGCTTTTGCTGCGCTTTTTCAGATTTTCGACGGCGGGCAGGCTGTTGCCAGCGGCATGCTGCGCGGCCTGCATGACACGACGATACCGATGATCTATGCGGCCATTGCCTATTGGGGCATCGGCTTGCCACTCTCCGTCGCTTTCGGCTTCTGGCTGAAACTGGAAGGTGCTGGCATCTGGCTCGGCCTGCTGTCCGGCCTGGCTGCCGCTGCCATTTTGCTGATGAGCCGTTGGCTGCGGCGGGAAAAACTGGGTATCAAAATCATCCGGCACTAGGTGGACAGGATCAGAAATCGATGGTGCGACCCTTGATTTCCCAGTCGCCGAAGCGGGCAGGATCCTTGCCACCGCGCCCGCCGATCTCCCGCGGCTGGCCAGCCTGGTTTTCCTCGGCCTTGCGGCGCGCTTCGGCTTCCAGCAATGCACGCTGTGCGGCAGGCGGCAATTGATCGAAAGGCTTGCCTGACGGCTGTTCGCCGGCCTCTGCCTGCGGCGTCTCCGATGTCTGGTCGCTTGTCATTCCGGTCTGTCCATCATTGAAGCTTGCTGTGTGAAACACCATCATATACCGGAAGATGTCGAACAAAAGGAATGATCTTGATAGGTGAAATGTTCACAATGCGGGGAATGATACCATGAATGTAATGCGCACCGGAATGCTGCTCGCCTTCATGACCGCCTTGTTTATGGGCGTTGGTTTTCTCATTGGCGGCACCGGCGGCATGCTGATTGCCCTCGTCGTTGCGACGGGCATGAACCTCTTCAGTTACTGGAATTCCGACAAGATGGTCCTGCGGATGTACAACGCCGTCGAAGTCGACCAGAATAACGCCCCGGAATATTATGGAATCGTGCGCGATCTCGCCGGGCGTGCTGGCTTGCCCATGCCACGCGTCTATCTCATTGAAAATGATCAGCCGAATGCCTTCGCCACCGGACGCAATCCGCAGAACGCTGCAGTCGCCGCGTCTACCGGACTGCTGCACCGCCTGTCACCGAACGAGGTTGCAGCGGTCATGGCGCATGAGCTGGCGCATGTCGAACATCGCGATACCCTGACCATGACCGTCACAGCCACCCTCGCCGGGGCGATCTCCATGCTTGGCAACTTCGCCATGTTCTTTGGCGGCGGCAATCGCAACAACAACAACCCCCTCGGTTTCATCGGCGTTCTCGTTGCCATGATCGTTGCGCCGTTCGCGGCCATGATCGTGCAGATGGCCATCAGCCGGACGCGCGAATATTCGGCGGACCGGCGCGGCGCGGAGATTTGCGGCAATCCGCTGTGGCTCGCTTCCGCGCTCAACAAGATTGCCCGCGGTGCCAAAGAGATCGTCAACGAGGAAGCCGAGCGCAACCCGGCCTCCGCGTCGCTCTTCATCATCAATCCATTGAGCGGCCAAGGAGCTGACAATTTGTTTTCCACCCATCCGAGCACCGAAAACCGTATCGCAGCACTGCAGGCCATGGTGGACGAGTTCCGCCAGCGCCCCGCCGCACCGCAGCCAATGGCAACGCCGGCCACTCCTGCCCAGGAGGAGCCTGAGGACGAAACGCCGTCCCCCTGGGGCCGTGACGGTTCCTTGCGCAAAGGCCCATGGGCATGAGCGCGGCGCAGGAGAGAAAGCGGCCGTTTGGCAAGAAGAACAGCGCGTCCAATCACCACGAGGCCGAAGACCGGCCGGGGCTGGCGGCGCGCCAATGCGCAACCCGGCTCCTGGGCGCCGTCATTGAAAAGCAGACGTCCCTGGACGGACTGACCGACAACAGCAACGGCCATCCGCAATACATGGCGCTTGACGACCGCGACCGGTCGCTGGTCCGCGCCATCCTCGGTGCTGCCCTGCGCAACCGCGGCAACATCGAAGCGGCCATCGGCCAGCTGATCGACCGGCCGCTGCCTGAAAACGCCGTCGCCCTGCGTCACCTGCTGCATGTGGCGGCAGCGCAGATTCTTTATCTCGATATTCCTGATCGTGCAGCCGTCGACCTGGCAGTGACGGCCGCCAACAACGATCCGCGCAATCGCCGCTTCGCATCGATGGTCAATGCGGTGCTGCGCCGCCTGTCGCGCGAGCGAGAGACTATCGTCTCGAACGCGAGCAATGTGCCTGCATGGTTCGAAGATGGCCTGATCGCCGCCTACGGCACGGAAAAAGCCAAAGCTATTCTGGATATGCAGAGCAAGGAACCGCCCATTGACCTCACCGTCAAGGGCGATCCGCAGGAATGGGCGGAGCGCCTTGGCGGCATTGCCCTGCCGACGGGATCGGTGCGTATCGCCCAGGTCGATGGTGCGCTGACCAGCCTTGCAGGCTTTGCGGAAGGCGACTGGTGGGTGCAGGATACGGCGGCGAGCCTTCCCGCGAAACTCTTCGGCGACATCAAGGGAAAGCGGGTTGCCGACCTTTGTGCCGCCCCCGGCGGCAAGACGGCGCAACTGGCGCAGGCCGGTGCGCATGTCACGGCGCTTGACCTGTCGGCCAACCGGTTGAAACGCCTGCGATCCAACCTTGAACGGCTTCAACTCACGGCGGAAACCGTGGAAGCCAATCTCGCCGCCTATATGCCAGCCGAACCGTTCGATGCGGTTTTGCTCGATGCACCCTGCTCCTCGACAGGCACTGTGCGGCGGCATCCCGACGTTCCCTGGACGAAATCACCAGCCGATATCCAGAAACTGGCAACACTTCAGGCCAAGCTGCTTGATCATGCTGTCACCCTGGTTCGCCCCGGCGGTGTCGTGGTCTTTTCCAATTGTTCGCTCGATCCGCTGGAAGGCGAAAAGGTTGCCAACGATCTTCTGGCCAAAAACCCGTCCATTGAACTTTTGCCCGTCAGCAGGGACGAGGTGGGAGGACTTGCCGAACTGATCACCCGCGAGGGCTATGTGCGTTCCACGCCCGCTGACCTTGCCAACGAGGATCCGGCGCTTTCGGGCATGGATGGTTTCTTCGCCGCAAGGTTTCGCCGGAAAGATTAAAATCAAATACTAAAATTTTAACTGTTTTACTTGCATAGTCCCGATTTGTCGTCGATGGGTGAAACCAAAGCAATGATTTCAGGGAGCTGGGACAGGATTCCGCCATGCGGGACATGTTTCGCGAACATGCATAACAGCAGACTGAAGTGCGCCGGAACGCGGCGAAGCGAGGAAATACCGCGAGATGGTCGCCTTTAGCGAAACACCGCAACTGTGGGGACTTGCGACTGCGCAATTGTGGCGCCGTTTCCGCAGGCGCCTGCGCATGGGGCCGCTGTTCCGCTGGCGTTTCACCGGCTTCACCCCCGAACGCGTGCTGATTGCACCGCAGGATCTGCGCCCCGCCGACCCGCAGCTCGCGGAAGAATTTTATCATGGCCGCTTTGCGCTTGCCGGCCGGGTGGTGGAGACAGGCGGGCGCTCGCCCTTCGTCGTCGAGCCGCCCAATGCTGCCTGGCAGGCCGCGCTGCACAATTTCGGCTGGCTGCGTCATATGCGTGCGTCCGGCACCGAGCTGGCGACAGCCAATGCCCGCGCCCTGCTCAGCGACTGGATCGCGACCCACGGCCGCTCGATCGGCGGCCCTGCCTGGGCTCCCGAGGTCACAGCCCAGCGCATTATCGCCTGGCTCCAGCATTCCAGCCTCATCCTGGCGGGCGCGGATTTGCGGGCCTACCGGCAATTCATGCGCTCGCTCGCCACCCAGGTGCGTTACCTGCGGACCATGGCCGCCGTGATGGACGACGGCGAAGAGAAGCTGCGCGCCCGCATTGCGCTTGCCTTTGCCGCGCTGGCGCTGCCCGTTTCATCCAATACGGCGCGCTCGGCCCGCCGCAATCTCGAATTTGAACTCATTCATCAGATCCTGCCGGACGGTGGGCATATCTCCCGCAATCCGCTGACGGTGCTCGAACTTCTGGCCGACCTTCTTCCGCTGCGTCAGACCTATGCCAGCGGCACCGAGGCCCCTCCGAAGGCGCTGATGGAAGCCATCGAGCGCATGCTGCCCGCATTGCGTTTCTTCCGCCATCACGACGGCAATCTGGCCCTGTTCAACGGCGTCGGCGCGACCATGCCCGAACGCGTCATCGCCGTTCTGCGCCATGACGATATTGGCGGCCTGCCGCTAACCCATGCGCTGCATTCGGGTTATGAGCGGCTCTCGATGGATTCGACCACCATCATTGCCGATACCGGCCTTGCGCCGCCAGTCACCGCATCGCGCGACGCCCATGCCGGGTGCCTGTCCTTCGAAATGTCGTCCGGGCGCAATCGCTACATCGTCAATGCCGGTGTCGACCGCTACGGTCCGGAAGAATTCCGCCCGCTGGCGCGCTCCACAGCCGCGCATTCCACCGCGACGATCAATGACACCTCGTCATGCCGCTTCAGCGCCACCTCCGGCCTTTCCACCATGATTGGCACCCCGATCATCGCCGGACCGACAAAGGTCAATGTCGAGCGAATCGAACGGCCGGGCGCGGTCGGCTTCGTCGCCAACCACAATGGCTATGTCCGGCCATTCGGCATCTACCATGAACGCCAGATCGTCCTGTCGCACAATGGCAGTGTCATCGAGGGCATCGACAGTTTCTTCGCCGCCGGTCGCAATCCGCTGCGCGGAACCGGCCGCGAGAATGTGGTTATCCGCTTTCATCTCCATCCGGCGGTCAATGTCAGCGTCGATGACAACGGCCTGATTATCCTGCAGGTGGACAATGACGATATCTGGATGTTTTCCGCCACCGTTCAGCCCTTCATCGAAGACTCGCTGTTCTTTGCCGGGTTCCGTGGGCCGGTGAAAACGCGCCAGATCACGCTTTCGCTGAGTGCGGCGCAACTGCCGGAAGTGGAATGGCAATTCACCCGGACATCCCTCGGTGCCTATGGCTAGGGGAAAACCGCCTCTATTCGTCTGAATATGCGATCGGAAGTAGGATTCCTCGGCCGCCTGTGCTAACCGGCTGTCCAAATCCCCCAAACTTTTCCGCTGAGGACGAATTCTCCCATGGCCGTCACCGCAAAATCCATTCCCGCTCCGAACCTTCATCCCGTCAAGCGCGCGCTCATTTCGGTTTCCGACAAGGCGGGCCTGACAGCGCTCGCCCATGCGCTGCACCGGCACGGCATCGAAATCCTGTCGACGGGCGGAACGTCGAAGACCATCGCGGCGAAAGGCATTCCCGTCATTGACGTTTCCGAGGTCACCAATTTTCCCGAGATCATGGACGGCCGCGTCAAGACCCTGCACCCCAAGGTCCATGGCGGCCTTCTGGCCGTGCGCGACGATCCGGACCATGCGGAGGCCATGCAGGCGCACAGCATCGGCGCCATCGATCTGGCGGTCATCAATCTCTACCCCTTCGAAGAAGTCCGCCATTCCGGTGCCGACTACGCCACTATCGTCGAGAACATCGACATTGGCGGACCGGCCATGATCCGCGCTGCGGCAAAGAACCATGCCTATGTCGGCGTGGTCACCGATACGGGCGACTACGAGATGGTGATTGCCATGCTCGACAAGCATGAGGGATCGCTGCCCTATTCCTTCCGCCAGAGCCTCGCCGCCAAGGCCTATGCCCGTACGGCAACCTATGATGCGGCCATCTCCGGATGGTTTGCCGAAGCGCTGATGACCGAGACACCCTCGCGCCGGGCCATCGGCGGCCACCTGCATTCGGTCATGCGCTACGGTGAAAACCCGCACCAGTCCGCGGGCTTTTACCTCACAGGGGAAAAGCGTCCGGGCGTTGCCACGGCAACGCAGCTGCAGGGCAAGCAGCTTTCCTACAACAACATCAATGATACTGACGCGGCCTTTGAACTCGTTGCCGAGTTCGATCCGGCCCGCACGGCCGCCGTTGCCATCATCAAGCATGCCAACCCCTGCGGCGTGGCTGAGGGCGCGACACTGAAGGAAGCCTACCTCAAGGCCCTGGCCTGCGATCCCGTTTCGGCCTTCGGCGGCATTGTTGCACTCAACAAGACGCTCGATGCCGATGCGGCGGAAGAAATCGTCAAGACCTTCACCGAAGTAATCATTGCGCCGGACGCGACGCCGGAAGCCCAGGCAATCGTTGCCGCCAAGAAGAATCTCCGCCTGCTTGTCACCGGTGGCCTGCCCGATCCACGCGCATCCGGCATCACCGCAAAGACCGTTGCCGGCGGCATTCTCGTCCAGTCACGCGACAGCGGCGTGGTCGACGATCTCGATCTGAAGGTCGTGACCAAGCGCGCGCCAACCGAGCAGGAAATGATCGACCTGAAGCTTGCCTTCCGCATTGCCAAGCATGTCAAATCCAACGCCATTGTCTATGTGAAGGATGGCGCGGCGGTTGGCATCGGTGCCGGTCAGATGAGCCGCGTTGATTCGGCGCGCATTGCCGCCCGCAAGGCGGAAGATGCCGCGGAAGCCGCCGGATTGGCAACACCTCTGACCAAGGGCTCGGTCGTCGCCTCCGACGCATTCTTCCCCTTCGCCGACGGTTTGCTGTCAGCGGTCGCCGCCGGAGCCACGGCAGTGATCCAGCCCGGTGGTTCCATGCGGGACGAGGATGTTATCGCTGCCGCCGACGAACATGGCATCGCCATGGTGTTCACCGGCATGCGCCATTTCAGACACTAGGTCTGTCGATGACTGCTGCCGGATAGGGTGTTCGCAACAGGACAGCCAGTCCGGCCAGCAGGAAGACGATGATCATCGCCATGCCGAGGCGTGGCGATCCGCTTAGCGCTGTCACAGTGGCAACCATAAATGGCGCGAGAAAACTGGTTGCCCGCCCCGACAGGGCATAGATGCCGAAATAGCGGCCCGCTTCATCGATCGACACGCTGCGGGCCATGTAGGAGCGCGACGACGCCTGCACCGGGCCGAAGGCAACACCGATGAGCAGCCCGAACACAATGAAAGCCTTCTCGGCGGGTGTCTTGAACAACCCGGTCGTATCGGCGCCTGTCAGCGGCCACCATCCGAACAGGGTGTAGCCAGGCCCCGTCGAGACAATGCCGATGGTCGCGATGGTCAGAAGCACCAGTGAAATCACCACCACGGCCTTCGAGCCGATCCGCGTGTCGAGCCAGCTCGCGGCAAGGCAGCCGAAAATCGCAACGACGTTCAGGATGATGCCGTAGATGCCGATCTCCGCCGTCGCCCAGCCGAACATGGTCGCGGCAAATGCCCCGCCAAGGGCGATCAGGGCGTTAACACCATCCTGGTAAATCATGCGCGCAATGAGAAAGCGGAAGATGCCCGGACGCTGGCGCACTTCGCCAATGGTGGATTTCAACTCCGCAAGCCCCCCGCGCACCGCCTTGCCGATGGGGAGCCCCCTTGCGCTGTCAGGTGTGAACAGGAACATCGGCAGCACGAAAACCAGATACCACAGCGCTGACAGCGGTCCGGTTGCGCGGTCGCCCTCGCCCGCCGCGGGATTGAGCCCCAGGATTGGCTGCCATCCCAGCATGGTTTTTCCGGTGTCCGGCGACCCCGCCATGAAGGCGACCACAAAGATCAGGGCAATCATGCCGCCGAGATAGCCGAGCCCCCACGCCATGTTGGAAATGCGCCCGATGTCCTTTTCCGGCACCAGCCGCGGCATCATGGAGTCGTTGAAAACGATGGAAAATTCCGCAGAAATCGATGCCAGCGAGAAGAAGATCAGCGGAGCAATCAGGCTGGAGCCTGGCGCCGCGAACCACAGCATCGACAGGGCTATGATCTGGATAACGGCAAAAAAGCCGATCCACGGCTTGCGCGCCCCGGTCTGATCGGCAATCGACCCGAGGACGGGCGACAGCACGGCAATGACGAGGCCAGATATGGCAATGCCATAACCCCAGGCCGCCTGGCCGATGGCGGGATCACTCGCCATCCGCGCAACGAAATAGGGACCGAAGATAAAGGTCGTGACAACGGTGAAGAATGGCTGCGCCGCCCAGTCGAAGAGCATCCATCCCCAGATGCCCCGTTTAGACGCAGCCATGTCGTTTCCTTCCCCTGATCTGCCCTTCGGCCTGTTCTAGGACAGGTCGGAAAGCAATCCGGCGGCAACGGCGAGACGCGAGACCGTGAGGTCCCCGCCTTCGACGATATTCGCCATACGCTGACGCACTTCGTCGACCTGCGTACCGCGCCCCGTCAGCCATTCCTTTGCCGGATCGGATGTCTTGCCATGCTCGCTGAGCGCCGCCACGGCAATACCGCGCCGCGCCTGCGAAATCAGGTCCGATGCGCGCGCCAGCGCGATGCCGTCATAGTAATCCGCGACGGAAACGCCCCGGGCGGCTTCGACGATACGGCCGATGCGGAAGGCTTCGGAAATGTCGAAATAAGCCTTGGCGGCACTGGCAATGTCGGTACCGGCCTGTTGGGCGACGGCTGCGATATCCGGAATGATCGGCGCAATTTCCAGCCGGGCGAGCTGAGCCGCCAAGGGCGCAGGTGCGCCCTGTCCGGCGTAATAGGCCGTATCGTCGCGCAGCTGATTGCTCATGGACAGCGGCAGCAGCTTCTCCAGTTTGGGCTGCAGGGTGCTGCGGGCCGCCTTGATTTCCTTGATTGCCGCCTCCAGGCCGATGCCACCGGTCCGGTTGCGCAGAACCCACGCCGTTGTCCAGTTGAGCATCTGCGCCACCTTGGCGTAAAAGCCGTTTTGCACATCGCCGGGCAACGCATTGTCGAGCGCATCGATATCGGCAAACAGCCCATCGACCTCGAAACCATCGCGCACGATCACATAGGCCCGGACGATATCCGGTGCCGACTGCCCCGTCAGATCGGCGAGGCGGCTGACAAAGGTCGGGCCGCCGCGGTTGATGGCATCATTGGCGAGCTGGGTCGCAATGATTTCCCGGCGCAGACGGTGCGTGCGGATTTCTTCGCCATAGCCTTCCTTCATCTGCTTCGGGAAATAGTCGAGCAGCCCGCGCTCCAGATAAGGATCATCCGGCAGGGTGCTGGCCAGCAGCTGATCGGACAGCACGATCTTGGCATAAGCAAGGAGAACGCCGAGTTCGGCGCGGCTCAGCGCTATGCCGTCAGCCTGCCGTTCGGCCAGAGCCTTGTCATCAGGCAATGTTTCGACCTTGCGATTCAACAGCTTCCGGGCTTCCAGTTCGCTCATGAACCGCGACTGATAGGCAAGATCGGTCAATCCGCGCCGCTGCGCCAGCGACAGAGCCAGCGTCTGCAGGTAATTGTTGCGCAGGACGAGATGCCCTACTTCGTCCGTCATCGATTCGAGCAGCGTATCGCGCTTGTCGCGCTGCAGTTTTCCCGAACGCATGGCCTGCGCCAGGGCAATCTTGATGTTGACCTCAACGTCGGAGGTGTTGACGCCGGCCGAGTTGTCGATGGCGTCGGAATTGCAGCGTCCGCCAGCGAGACCGAACTCGATGCGCGCCTTCTGTGTCACGCCGAGATTGGCACCCTCGCCGATCACCTTGGCCCGCACATCAAGCCCGGTGATGCGGATGGCATCATTGGCGCGATCCCCGACCTCGGCATCCGTCTCGAAGCTGGAGCGGATATAGGTGCCGATGCCGCCGAACCACAGGAGGTCGACCGGCGCTTTCAGAATGGCCGTCATGATTTCGAACGGCGTTGCCGTGGTCTTGGCAAGGCCGATCACCTTGGCGGCTTCCTTCGACAGCGTGATCGACTTCTGCGAACGGGAGAACACGCCGCCGCCGGCTGAAATCTTCGACTTGTCATAGTCCTGCCAGCTCGAACGCGGCAGATTGAACAGGCGCTGCCGCTCCTTCAGGCTGGCTTTGACGTCAGGCTCCGGATCAATGAAGATATCGCGGTGGTCGAACGCGGCAACGAGTTTCGTCTGCGGTGACAGCAACATGCCATTGCCGAACACATCGCCGGACATGTCGCCGACGCCAACGGCGATAAACGGCACTTTCTGGATATCCGTGCCGATTTCGCGGAAATGCCGTTTCACGGCTTCCCAGGCGCCGCGAGCGGTGATGCCCATCTTCTTGTGGTCGTAACCGGCCGAACCGCCCGATGCAAAAGCATCGTCCAGCCAGAAATCATGCGCCTGGCTGATGGCATTGGCGGTGTCGGAGAATGTCGCCGTACCCTTGTCGGCGGCCACGACGAAATAGGGATCGTCACCGTCCAGCCGCAGGATATTGTCTGGCGGCACCACGGTTTCGCCGTGCAGATTGTCGGTCACCGACAACAGTGTCGCGATGAAGGTGATGTAGGCGGAGCGTCCGGCCTCAAAGATCACATTGCGGTCGCCGCCCGTCGGCAGGCGCTTGGGATAGAACCCGCCCTTGGCACCAACCGGTACGATGACGGCATTCTTGACCTGCTGTGCCTTGACCAGGCCCAGCACTTCCGTGCGGTAATCCTGTGCCCGGTCCGACCAGCGCAGCCCGCCGCGGGCGACAGGACCGAAGCGCAGGTGCACACCCTCGACTTCAGGACCATAGACAAAGATTTCGCGATAGGGCCGTGGCTCCGGCAGATCATCCAGCGCACGCGGGTCCAGCTTGAAGGCCAGCGTCACGCGCTCGCTGCCGTCTTCCTCCGGCGCAAAGGCATTGGTGCGCAATGTCGATTCGATCAGATTGAGGAAGCGGCGCAGGATACGGTCGTCGTCAAGGCTCGGCACGCCCTGCAATGCCTCTTCGATGGCAGCGCGAATCGTTGCCTGCTTGCGTTCCGATTGCGCAGCAGCACCCTTTTTCGGATTGAGCCGCTGCTCGAACAGATCGAACAATTGCTTGGCAATCACCGGGTAACGGTTGAGCGCAATGGCGATGTAATCCTGCGAGTAGGGAATGCCGGCCTGCTGCAGATAACGGCCATAGGCGCGCAGGATGATGATCTGGCGCGCTGTGAGCTGCCCGGTCAAGGCGAGCGCATTGTAACCGTCATTGTCGGACGCACCGCCCCATATGTTGCGGAATACATCTTCAAACAGGTCGCCATTGTCCCTCAGATCGATAGGCGATCCCGATGTGCTGACCAATTCCATGTCATGCACGAAAAGCGGGCTTCCATCGGCGGCAGGCAGGGCGAATGTCTGCTCGCTGATCACACGGAAGCCCATGTTTTCCAAAAGCGGCACGCGTTGCGACAGGGCGACGGCCGAGCCGTAGTGATAGATTTTCAGCGACGCCGCATTCGGGCCGTCGGTCCGGTGACGATAGAAATCAACGAACAGCGGATTGGTCCGCGACAGTCCGGCAATCCGGCTGGCATCGATCAGCGCTTCATCGGGTGAGAAGTTTTCCCGATAGGAATCGGGGAATACCGCGGCGAGAGACGAGAATTCCGCCAGGCCGCTGCGGTCGCCCACTTCGGCGACCGCATCTTCCCAGGTGCGGACAATCGAACGGACGGTTTCTTCCAGAGCCTCGCGCTTGACCTTGGGGAAGTCATTCTCCGCATGGCCGATGATGAAATGGACACGCGCCAGATTGCCTTCCGGAAACGCCGGATAATAGGCCGAAACATGTCCCTCATAAGTTGCCGCGAGATAGGAACCGACCTTTTCGCGCACGATGGAATCGTAACGTTCGCGCGGCACATAGACGATGATGGAGGCAAAGCGGCCGAATGGATCGATGCGCGGCAGAACACGCACGCGCGGACGCTCGCCCAAGGCCAGGATGATCTCGGCATTGCGGGTCAGTGTCTTGACGTCGATCTGGAAAAGATCGTCGCGCGGATAGCTCTCAAGGACCTTGATCAACTGCTTGCCCGAGTGATCCTCGCGGTTGAATCCGAGGCGGCTGATGACGCTTTCCGTCTTCGAGCGCAGATAGGGGATCTTCAGCACGGACCGTGTATAGGCCCCGGACGTAAACAGGCCGACGAAGCGCAGCTCGCCGCTCACCTTGCCCTCGGCATCATAGGTCTTGACGCCGATATAATCCATGTAGCCGCGGCGATGCACCAGCGACTTGGTGTTTGCCTTGGTGACGATCAGCGGCTCGGGACCCGTGAGGAATGCGATGATCTGCGGCGTTGTCGTCACGCCCTGGTTGCCGCGCTTGAGCACGCGCACATCGGGATCACGCAGAATGCCAAGACCCGGCTTGCCCGACCGCTCCAGTTCACCCTGGCTGCCGTCGCCCTGATAGTCGTATTCGCGCACACCGAGGAAGGTGAAATTATTGTCGCGCAGCCATTCGAGGAATTCGACCGCCTCTTCGGCGGCGGCTTTCTTCATCGGTGTCTTGCCGGACTTGTAGGCCTCGATCGCATCGCCGAGACGCGCGACCATGGCGGCGCGGTCATTCACCGCTTCGCGCACCTGCTTGAGCACGAGATTGAGCGCCTCGACCATGATTTCGCGCGCAGGTAGCTCCAGTGCGGGCACATGAATCTGCATCACGGAGACACGGAGCTCGTCCTTGCCGGGCTTGTCGGGGCCTGCAGCCCCGATAACCGCACCGCTTTTCCTGTCCACATCCATCACCGGATGCAGAACCAGATAGACCGAACTGACCCGCTCGCTGATCTCGCCCAGAACCGAGTCGAGCAGGAAGGGCATGTTGTCGTTGATCAGGGTAACGACCGTGACCGGCCTGCCATCACGCGAAACCGTGCTGCCATCGGAAAGGTCGATCAGCGGCTTTCCCGGCTTGAACCGGCTCAGCGCATCCTCGGCAAGCCTGGCGGATATTGTCAGTGCCCCGGCATCATAATCAGCGAGGTCTTCTGCCGGTGCCCGCGCAAACAGCAGTTCTTCAAACAACCCGGGTGTTTGCTTTTTTTCTTTCGTGGCTTTTGCTGTTTTTGATTTCGGAGCGGCTTTCGCGCCCGATTTTGTTTTTGAAGCCATCAGATTCTCTCCCTGAACAGGCATTTTGGCTCATCATAGCCACTGAAATTGCATTTTCGACTGCAAACTGCACGCCGGACGTAAAATTCGCATGACATTTGGACGGGTTACAGTTCCACCAGATGATCATCGAGTTCATTGATGTTGTCGGGACCCGCCGGAAAGTGTGTTTCGAGCAGTTGTCCCGCATGTTGGATGGCCTTGAGGAAACCCGAAGCGTGATCATCCAGCGCCGCATGATCTGTCAGGGTTGCGACGATGCCGTTCCATTCCTCCTGCGGCACCCGGGCATTGATACCCGCATCTGCCACAACCTCCGCATAGTGTTCGGCCAGGGACACGAAGAGCAGAATGCCAGTGCGCTTTTCCGTCAGGTGAACATTGCGTGCCAGGAATTGCTGAACCGCATTGAGGTGCGCGCGCTGATAGAGGATGCGCTTGGGTACGAACAGCATGCCCAGGCCCGGAACCAGCCGGATCAGCAGGATCGCGGTGAGAAACGCTGCGAGAATGGCCAGGCCGAACAGCGGCAGGGAAATCGTGAACCAGTACCAGTGTGCAGCCAGCGCAACCGCGACGGCTGCAATGAGGATGGCAACGGTGACGACAAAACCGGCGACGAAGAAATAGCTGTCGCTACGGCGGGCAAGCACCGCGTAGATTTCGCCGCTGGTCCGGCTTTCCGCATCACGGATCGCCTCGGCAATGCGGGCGTGATCCTCGTCGCTCATCATTGACATGCTCTCTCCTACCAACTTCCCGAAGCGCCGCCGCCGCCGGACGAACCACCGCCGCCGGAAAAGCCGCCGCCACCGCCGCCACCGGAGGACCATCCGCCACCGCCAGACGACCACCCGCCGCCGGAACCGCCGCCCGAGGAGGATCGTGTGTCGATGGTCATGCCAAGCCATTTGTAGCGGCCGGGCCCGATCTTCTGGCCGAAAACCGACGCCATGATCGCCATGCCGAAACCGCCGAAGAAGATCAGCACCCAGATTGAGATGAAAATCACCCCGAACCAGTCGATATTGGAGGATTCCTTCTGGATATTCCGCTTTGCCCGCGCCTGGAGTTCCGCCGAATCGCCGGAAAGCACGGTCAGTATATCGTCGACCCCACGCGCTATGCCGCCGGAATAGTCACCCAAACGGAAGCCAGGAATAATGGCATTCTCGATGATCAGCCTGGACAACAGATCCGTGAGCGTGCCTTCCAGCCCGTAGCCGACCTCGATGCGTACCTTGCGGTCATTGGGCGCGACAACCAGAAGCACGCCGTTGTTTTCCTGCTTCTGGCCGAGCGCCCAGGCACGATAAAGCCGGTTGGAATAGGGTTCGATCGCCTCGCCATCAAGGCTTGGGACCGTCACCACGACGACCTGGTCGGACGATTTCGCCTCGAACGCCGCCAGCTTCTGGGTGATGGCATCGCGGGTTGCCGCGTCGATGACGTTCGCGCCATCGACCACACGACCCGTCAGAACCGGCAGGTCAGCCGCAAGGGCATTGCCCAGCAGCAGCGCGAGCAGGACCGGAATCAGCAGTAGGCCATACGACATCCGCATCAGCGCGGGGTGTCGCATGGCAGTAACCGCGCTTTGGCGGATGGTGCGCATTCTGAAAGCCTAGAATTTGACTTGGGGCGTCTGCTTGGCGGAATCGTCGATCGTGAAGGTTTGATAGGGCTGGTTGCCGGTGTACCAGATCCATGTCCAGATGATTGTCGGCATGGTTTTCAGCGACGTGTTGTAGACGCGCACCGCCTCGATATAATCACGGCGCGCAACCGCTATGCGGTTTTCCGTGCCTTCCAGCTGTGATTGCAATGCCAGGAAGTTCTGGTTGGATTTGAGATCGGGATAGTTTTCAACGACGGCCAGAAGCCGTGACAGGGCACCGGTCAGATTGGCCTGATTGTCCTGGAACGCCTTGAACGCATTGGGATCCTTCAGCGTATCCGGTGTCACCTGCACCGATGTCGCCTTGGCGCGCGCCTCGACCACGGATGTCAGCACATCCTTTTCCTGAGCCGCATAACCTTTGACGGTTTCCACCAGGTTCGGGATCAGGTCCGCACGGCGCTGATACTGGTTGAGCACCTCGCTCCACGCAGCCTTGGCCTGTTCTTCATTGGTCGGAATCGTATTGAAACCGCATGCGGAAAGCAGCGGTACGAGAATGGCAAGCGCAAAAACCGAAAAAACATTGCGTGGCAAAAAGCCGGACGACGACGCCATTTTCTGCATAAAACCCTCTCCTCAACACTCATTTTCCTGACCGGTTGGCCGTTTTGGAACGAAGCAGGCTGAGCGTAGCCATTTTTTGCTGCAAAAGGAACTGGCAAAGCGCTATGCTGCCTTGCAACAGGGATCAAGCGGAATCGCCATGGCTGCCAATGACAAAGAACGTCAGACTGTAACAGAATCGGCGCGGATTCTGGAACGCGTCAACCATGAGTCGAATGCGGGCAGCGGAACCGTGATTGACCGGGCCGTAGCCAGAACCAAAGGGCATTTCACTGCACGGGATGCCGACGCCGGCGATCCGATCGAAATCTGGGGAACGCGCATCGGAAGGTTTCTGGGATTGCTTGTGCTGCTCGCCATGTTTATCTGGTTGATCAGTTCTGTTACCGGCAAAAGCTGAGTCTGCGCACTCATCCCGCTTTTCCGAACTCCTTTACGAGTATTTCCATGACCGGTTCTGTTGCCCCCTCCTCCAATGCTGTCATTGTCATTTCAAGCCACGTGGTGCGCGGTTCCGTCGGCAACCGGGCAGCGGTGTTTGCGCTTGAGACCCTCGGACACCCGGTCTGGGCAGTGCCGACGGTCATCCTGCCATGGCATCCCGGGCATGGGGCGGCCAAGCGCATCGTGCCGGAACCGCAGCAGTTCGACGACCTGATCGCCGATCTGGAACGTGCGCCGTGGCTGGGCGAAGTGCGCGCCATCATGACCGGATATCTCGGCAATGCCGCGCAGGCGGCATCCGTTGCCCGCCTGGTCAGGAAGGTCAAAAGCCAGAACAAGGATGTGCTTTACCTCTGCGATCCCGTCATTGGCGACACCAAAGGACTATATGTCCCCGAAGCGACGGCCATTGGCATTCGCGATGAACTCATGCCGCTGGCCGATATCTCCACACCCAACCGTTTCGAACTCGCCTGGCTTGCCGGCGCCGATCTTCCCGATAACAAGGCGATCATGCAGGCCGCTCTTCATGCCGGTCCCGGCACGATGCTGGTCACCTCGGCCCATCCGATGCTGGCGGGCGGTACCGGAAATCTCCTGGTCACCCACTCCTTCGCCATGCTGGCGGAGCATCGCCTTGTCACCGGGCCGACGAACGGGCTTGGCGACCTGACGTCGGCACTCTTCCTGGCACGCATGCTGGCCGGCCTTGATCATGAACAGATTTTGCAGCGGACCACCGCGTCAGTCTTTGAAATCATGGCTCGCTCCGCCAAGCGCGGCGCCGATGAGTTGATGCTCGAGGCGGATGCTTCCAGCCTGTCCAGTCCAATGGCAATGATCCAGATGCGCCGCCTCACGCACCCGAGCAAAGGCATCCGGGCCTGACCTGCGCCGTTTCGACACGGTGCGCTGTTCGCAATTTCGGTGACACGCCGCGAAACCGCCCTATTCTGGGGTCTCGCATTGTGGCGATGCGTCCACCGGCGCAAGACCAATTGATCTTCCCTTCAATCGGGATTAATGCACCATCATGACCATGCTTCCTGAGAAACTGCTCACCGGTTATCGCACCTTCATGGCACAGCGTTATGCCAATGAAACCATGCGCTACCGCCAGCTGGCCGAACAGGGCCAGACCCCCGAAACGCTGGTGATCGCCTGTTGCGACTCGCGCGCCGCCCCTGAAATCATTTTCGACACCAGTCCCGGCGAGATTTTCGTCATCCGCAATGTCGCCAATCTGGTGCCGCCCTATGAGCCTGATGGCGAGTACCACGCGACATCGGCCGCGCTTGAATTTGCCGTGCAGAGCCTCAAGGTGAAGAACATCGTCGTTCTGGGGCATGGGCGTTGCGGCGGCATCAAGGCAGCGCTCGATACGGAGAGCAAGCCGCTTTCCCCCGGTGACTTCATCGGCAAATGGATGAGCCTCGTGGCGCCCGCCGCCGAAGCGGTCGCCGCAAATGAGCTGATGACCCCATTCGAGCGCCAGACGGCGCTGGAGCGCATCTCCATCCGTTACTCCCTGCGGAACCTGCGCAGCTTTCCCTGTGTCGATATTCTGGAGAAGAAGGGACGCCTCACATTGCATGGCGCCTGGTTCGATATCTCGACGGGTGAGCTCTGGGTGATGAACCCTGAAACCGGGGATTTCCTGCGTCCCGACCCTGAACTGGTCGACCTGCAGCCGGGGCAGTAACCGATGCAAAGACTGTTGATCGCAATCACGCTGCTTCTCAGCCTCGTGGTGCCTTCGCTTGCCGAAGATACACCTGAAACACTCGTTGAGCGCTGGTACAAGGCACTGATGACGGCTGACCGGGCCGAGTTCGCCAATCTTCTGACAGATGATGCAACCATTGTGCTGGAAGATCAGGAAGTCGAACTGAACAAGAGCGAATTCCTCGCTTCGCTCGCCGAATGGGAGAACGCCGTAAAAAACACCACCGTAAAGCACCGGCTTGAAGGAACTGAAAACGGCCGGATGACCATGCTCGTCTGCTACGCATTCCCCCAAAACACCACCTATTCCCGTGAGATATTCAGCTTCCGCGACGGCAAGATCAGCGCCAGTGCACAAGGCGCCATCGGCGAGACCTGTGAAGGCTTCTAAACAAAAGGCCGGTGCGAACACCGGCCTTTTGAATTTGATGGAGCGGGCGGACGGAAGGAAAGCTTTATTTGCCGTCGATCTGCGCGCCCATGATGGCGATCGCCTGCTGGTAAACCGTGGCGGCATTCCAGCCTTGGATTGCCGCAAAATTCGGCTCGCCCTGCTGATAGCCGGCGCCCCGCTGCCAGCCGTGGCCGACCAGGAAATTTGCGGTGGATGCCAGGGCATCGGCCTTGGAGCGCACCATGTCAATGTGACCGCTGCCATCGCCATCAACGCCATATTTCAGCACATTGGCGGGCATGAATTGGGTCTGGCCGATTTCGCCATGCAACGCGCCGCGCGCGTCGGGCGCCAGATCGCCGTGATCGATCAGCTTCAAAGCCGCGTAAAGCTGCTGGCGGAAATAATCACTGCGGCGGCAGTCATAGGCGAGCGTCGATACGGCCGATAGCGTGTGCTGGTCACCCATATAGGCGCCAAAGCCCGTTTCCATTCCCCAGATGGCAATGATCGGGCCGGCCGGTACGCCATAGCGCTTTTCGATGCTGGCAAAGAGCGCCGCATTCTGCGCCTTCTGCTTCTTGCCGCGCGACACGATGGTCTGGCCGCCGCGGACCTGCAGGAATTTGTCGAGCGAATACTTGAAGCTCTTCTGATTGCGATCGAGCGCAATCGTCTTCGTGGAATAGGTCACGTTGTTGAGCGCATTGAGGCCTTTGCTGCCGATCCCTTGCGACTGGGCTTCCTGCTTGAACTGCTGAACCCATGCCGGAAACCCGGCGGAGTTGTTGCCGCACTGGGCGGCAGCCTGTGCTGCACCCGCAGTCAGAAAAACCGCTGCAGCGACCCCTGCAAAAAACCTGGCTTTGGCAACAAATGCCATGGATATCTCCTTAAAAGTTGAATCTTCTTTGAACCTATCTGCCATTTTTCTGATCCGCTGTCATCTGGCAGAATCCGGCGATATCTGGCGAAACCGCGCCAATTCCGTTTATTTTGGCCCGGTTTCGGGCTTTTGACGCCACTCGAAGGCATTTTGAGGGCCGGGAGTAAGTCCATGAAGCTTGGACTCTTCACAACCTAGAATTGCTGCATACAACCTGATTCGGCTGCTCGTATTAGACGTATTGATAAGCAGCACCGTTCGATTTTCATTGTAAAATGGCCGTGGTTTTCATGCGTAAATTCGATTGGGATGACGAAAAGGCCAGAAGCAATTTGCGCAAGCATGGCGTGGATTTCGAATGTGCCAAACGTTTTCAGTTCAGCACGGCTTTGGAACGCTTGGACGATCGGGAAAACTACGCAGAAGAGCGGATCGTGGCGATAGGCTTTATCGGACATACGCTTTTCACACTTATTTACACCGAACGCGGAGACCAGATTAGAGTTATCTTCTTGCGCAGATCAACAACGACCGAGATGAAAAGATATGCAAGCGAATATGACTGAGAAACAACGCGCCGCGCACAGAGCTCGCATTCAAGCGGCTTTGGACAGCATCACTCCCGAAGAAGATGCCGCTCTGACCAAGGCTGCACTGGAGGATCCCGATACGGTGCTGATTACCGAATTGAGCAAGCGCAAGCCGGGCAGGCCGGTCGCGGATATCACCAAGACCCCGGTTTCCATCCGTCTCAGCCCCGATGTGCTCGATTATTTCCGTTCCAGCGGCCCCGGCTGGCAGAGCCGCATCGACGAGGCCTTGCGTGAAGCCGCAGGATTGAAAAAGCACGCTTGATGCCCTTGTCTTGACTTTGAGCCGCATTTCCTGTTTAAGCCGCCCATCAATCCGCGACGAGTTCCAAACTCCGAGCAGCCGACCGGGACCCCGCAAGGGTTCGACGATCCCGGAGGTCAACACCCGACAGCGCGATGCGCCCTCGGGTGCAATTTTGCTTTGAGCCGCATTTTGACTATGGGCTTTGGCGCGGAGGATGCTTACCTCTCGGGGAAACGGTTCCCGGAAGGATAAAGGAAAACGGATGTTTGAGAGCTTACAGGAACGACTAGGTTCGATTTTGAATGGCCTGACCGGCCGTGGCGCGTTGTCGGATGCCGACGTCGCGGCGGCTTTGCGCGAAGTGCGCCGGGCATTGATCGAAGCTGACGTTGCCCTCGATGTTGTCCGCTCGTTCACGGACAAGGTTCGCGCCAAAGCGGTTGGCGCCGAAGTCCTGAAAAGCATCAAGCCGGGCCAGATGGTCGTCAAGATCGTCCATGACGAACTCGTCGACATGCTCGGCGCCGAAGGCGTGACGATTGATCTCAATGCCCCGGCACCCGTCGTCATCATGATGGTCGGTCTGCAGGGCTCCGGTAAGACCACCACCACCGGCAAGATCGGCAAACGCCTGACCGAACGGTCGAAGAAGAAGGTGCTGCTGGCGTCACTCGACACCCGCCGTCCGGCTGCCCAGGAACAGTTGCGCCAGCTTGGCGTACAGACCGGCGTCGACACGCTGCCGATCATCGCTGGCCAGACGCCGGTCGAGATCGCCGCACGCGCCGTGCAGGCCGCCAAGCTCGGCGGCCACGACGTCGTCATTCTCGACACCGCCGGCCGCACGCATATTGACGAGCCGCTGATGGTCGAAATGGCCGACATCAGGAAAAAGGCCAATCCGCACGAAATCCTGCTCGTCGCCGATGCCCTGACCGGTCAGGACGCCGTCAATCTAGCCCGCTCCTTCGACGAACGCGTCGGCATCACCGGTCTTGTCCTGACCCGTATGGACGGTGACGGCCGCGGCGGTGCCGCGCTTTCGATGCGCGCTGTCACCGGCAAGCCGATCAAGCTGATCGCCACCGGCGAAAAGATGGATGCGCTGGAGGAATTCTATCCTCGCCGTATCGCTGACCGTATTCTCGGCATGGGCGACATTGTTTCGCTCGTTGAGAAGGCAGCCGAAAACATCGACGCGGAAAAAGCCGCGGCGATGGCCAAGAAGATGCAGTCCGGCAAGTTCGATCTCAACGATCTGGCGGACCAGATCGGCCAGATGCAGAAGCTTGGCGGCATGGGCGGCATCATGGGCATGATGCCCGGCATGGGCAAGATGAAGGATCAGATGGCGGCAGCCGGTCTTGACGATTCCATCTTCAAGCGCCAGCTCGCGATCATTTCCTCGATGACTGCAGCCGAGCGCACCAATCCGGATTTGCTCAAACATTCGCGCAAGCAGCGCATCGCCAAGGGCTCCGGCACCAATGCCGCCGACATCAACAAGCTTCTCAAAATGCACCGCCAGATGGCGGACATGATGAAGGCAATGGGCGGCAAGGGCAAAGGCGGCATCATGAAACAGATGATGGGCGGCCTTGGCGCCAAGATGGGTCTCGGCGGATTGGGTGGCATGGGCGGCATGCCTGACCTCTCGAAGATGGACCCGAAACAGCTTGAGGCCTTGCAGAAGCAGGCGGAAGCCGCGGGCTTCGGCAAGGGTGGCGGTCTTCCCGGTCTTCCGGGTGGCCTCGGTGGTGGTTTGGGCGGCGGCCTCCCGCGTTTGCCCGGCCTTGGTGGCGGGCTTCCCGGCCTGCCGAAGAAGAAGGGATAATCATGACGTCTTCCTCTCTGCCAAAAGAATTGCTCGAACTGCGTGCCTCCATCGACAATATCGATGCGGCGCTGATTCACATGCTGGCGGAACGTTTCCGCTGCACCAAAGCCGTGGGTGTGCTGAAAGCCAAAAACGGTCTCGCAGCCGCTGATCCCGCGCGCGAAAAACAACAGGTCGAACGTCTGCGCGCCCTCGCTCAGTCGGCCGACCTCGACCCGGATTTTGCCGAGAAGTTTCTCAACTTCATCGTCAAGGAAGTGATCAGACATCACGAAACAACCGCGGCCAAGGAAAACGCCGCGACCTAACCAACAGGAGAATACCCTATGTCACTGAAAATCCGCCTGGCACGCGCCGGCTCCAAGAAGCGCCCTTACTACCACATCGTCATTGCTGACGTTCGTGCACCGCGCGATGGCCGTTTCATCGAAACCGTTGGCGCATGGAACCCGATGCTTCCCAAGGACGGCGACCGCGTCAAGCTTGACGCTGACCGCATCCAGCATTGGATCGGCCACGGCGCGCAGCCAACCGACCGCGTTCTGCGCTTCCTCGATCAGGCCGGCATTGCCAAGCGCGACACGCGCAGCAACCCTGAAAAGGGTCTTCCGGGCAAGAAGGCTCAGGAACGCGTTGCCATGGCCAAGCAGGCCGAAGAAGACGCAAAGGCAAAGATTGCCGCTGAAGCTGAAGCTGCAAAGGCAGCTGAAGAAGCCGCCAAGGCCGCTGCCGAAGCACCGGCTGAAGAAGCTGCTGCCAGCGAATAAGCTTTACTGCATCGCTAAGACTGCAAAACGGGTGGCTCGCAGCCGCCCGTTTTTGTTTTACCCGGACGTCAACCCCTCCCAGGCGGCCATGGCCGCATGGGCTGTTTTCACCAGCTGATCCAGCGTCGCTCCGTCGCGGGCAGTGATCGACATGCCGTGCTGCACGGTTGCATAGAATTCGGCGATCTGCTGGAGATCAGCCTTCGCGGAAAGCTCGCCTTCGCGCACGCCGCGTTCCAGCCGTTCGCGCAACAGCGTAACATTATCAAGCCGTCGCTCGCGCAAGAGAGAACAGGGTGTATCTGCCCCCTCCTCGCCATGCAGCGCGCCCAGCACAACCATGCATCCATGCGGCTGGCCGGGATGCGTGTGGGAAATTGCGGTTTGCTTGAGAAAATTCGCAACCCCCTCTTTTGCGGTCGCCGCCATCGGCAAAGCGTTCTTGATGCGCTGCCCGACCTGACCGGTGTACAATTCCACCGCCGCCCTGAACAGGCCAGCCTTGCTGCCGAAAGCCGCATAAAGGCTTGGCGCGTTGATCTGCATGGCCTCGGTCAGATCGGACATGGAAGCGCTGTCATACCCTTTCTGCCAGAACACACGCATCGCGCGCTCCAGCGCGGCATCACGGTCAAATGCGCGGGGTCTGCCCTTCGGCAACATGGCAATCTCCTTTTGTAACAATCAATACATAAATCGCTTGACGCTTCGGCGCAAGAGTGGCAGTTACTTATGTATCAATCATTACATAAAGGAAAATCGATGTCTCGTCTCTCTCACAAAGTCGCCTTCATCACCGGCGGAAGCCGCGGTATCGGCGCAGCTATTGCCCTCAAACTGGCCGGAGACGGTGCCGATATCGCCATCACCTATACCAGCGCTGCAGCCAAGGCGGACACGACGGTCAAGGCCATCGAGAAGCTTGGACGCCGGGCAATCGCCATCAAGGCAGACAATACAGATGCGGCAGCTGTGGCAAACGCAGTCAATGAAGCCCACGCCAGGCTTGGCCGGCTGGACATTCTTGTGAACAGCGCCGGGGTCTACACCATGGACACTGTCGACGCGCTGGAACTGCAGGAATTCGACCGGGTGATGTCGATCCATGTCCGCGCCAGTTTCGTCGCGGCAAAGGCAGCCGCAGCGCTCATGCCCGCTGGCGGGCGCATCATCAGCATCGGCAGCAACCTGGCGGAAATCGTTCCCTTCCCCGGCCTGATTGCCTATTCAACCAGCAAGGCTGCCTTGATCGGCCTGACCAAGGCGCTTGCACGCGATCTTGGGCCCAGGGAAATTACCGCCAATATCGTCCACCCCGGCTCGACGGATACGGACATGAATCCTGCCGATGGCGATCATGCCGAAGGCCAGCGTGCCCGCATGGCTATTCCGCGCTTCGGCGAAGCCAGGGACATTGCCGGACTGGTGGCTTTTCTTGCCGGCGAAGAAGGCCGGTTCATCAATGGCACATCGCTGACGATCGACGGCGGCGCCAATACCTGATCAATCGGAACGGCCCAAGCCTGGTGTTCGGGCCGTTCATTGCTCGCCCTTGCGCACCAGACGACCCTCTTCCGCCTTGTGGAAAAACTGCGAGCATACCAGCCAGCCTTTTAGCGGCCGCAGCAAGATAAGGCTCCCGAACAGCGTCAGGGGCAGCGTGGTGAACAGATGCACCCAGATGGAAACTTCGTAGGTCGTTTGCAGCCAGAGCGCGAACAGCATGGCCGGAACGGCCACGATGGTCATTGCAAAGAACGCCGGACCGTCGGCCGGATCGGCAAAGGCATAGTCGAGCCCGCAAACCTCGCAGGAGGGCGCAAGCTTCAGAAATCCGTGGAACAGCCGTCCTTGCTGACATTGCGGACAGCGGCCGAGAATACCAGTCTTCATCGGATTGTCGGTCGCGTGGTGGTGGCCTGTCTGTGACATGGCTGATGCCTTTCTAACAAAGCTTTATTGTATGGCATTATACAGATATGAACATACAATTAGCATACTATTATGAGTTAATATATGGATTGTATGTGTTTAAGCAAGCATGGCGCTTTGTCACACGGGAGATTTGTCCTTGCCTCAAGGGCAGATCGCGGGTAATTGTATGGCTTAAATCCATACAAAGAGCCCGTCATGACCACCTGGAACCCCCGTATCGCAGCCAGTTCCCGCTACAAGCATCAGGGGATTGTCGATGCGCTGGTCGCAGACATCGGGTCGGGCCTTCTCAAACCCGGCGATGCGCTGCCGCCGCAGCGCGCGATGGCAAAGCAGCTGGGAATCGACCTGACGACCGTCACACGGGCGATGACCGAAGCGCACCGTCTCGACCTTATTGAGGCGAAGGTTGGTTCAGGCACGATCATAAAGGGTGCACCGGCACAGTCGGTCCAGGGCATGGCGTCCCTTCTGACCGATCTGGACCTGACCATGATCATTCCTCCGCAGCCCCCGGAAGCCGATCTCCACAGCCACCTGATCCACGGCGTCAGCCATGTGCTCAATGGCGCTTCAAGCCATTTTCTCAGTTACCAGGAAAGCACGGGGACGGAAGCGGCGCGCGCCGCCGGGACCAAATGGCTGGCACCGCGTTTTGGCGAAGCCCCATCGGCCGACCGGCTTTTGGTGGCGGGAGGCGCCCAAAGTGCGCTCTTCGCCATTTGCAGCCTTCTGGCCGGGCGCGGCTCCATCTGCGCGGGAACCCTGACCTATCCCGGCCTGAAATCCGTCTGTGCGGCGCTTGATATTCCCCTGCACCCATTGGCCATGGACAGGAATGGCATCATTCCCGACGTGTTCGAAAGCTGCTGCAGAGCCCTGAAGCCGAAAGCCATCTACCTCTGCCCCTCCATCGACAATCCGACAACGGTGACAATGCCGCCCTCGCGCCGGCAGATAATCGTCAGCATCGCCCAGCGCAATGACGTGATGATCATCGAGGATGACCCCTATGCGGAACTTCTCGATGCGCCACTGCCGGCCATCGCTTCGATAGCACCCGACATCACCTGGCATATCGCCACGCTGTCGAAATGTGTCACGCCGGCGTTGCGTGTCGCCTATGTGGTCTGTCCTTCCGCGCTGGATGTGCTGAAACTCGCATCCAGCCTGCGCGCCAGCAATCCCACCGCTTCGCCGCTTCTGATGGCCATTGCCACCGCCTGGATCAATGACGGCAGCCTTTACCGGATCGCCGCAGCCATTCGCGAGGAAAGCAGCGCCCGGCAGGCGATCGCACGAAAAGTGCTGAAAGGCTGGCATTTTGCCGCTCATCCCGCCGGGCATCACCTGTGGCTCGACGTGCCGGTTCAATGGAGCGCGGCGGAATTCTCCGCTCTCGCCCGCCGTTCGGGCATTGGCATCGTCCCCGCTTCGGCTTTCAGCGCAGCCCCCAGCCATCCCGAGGCGGTAAGGCTGTCGCTGGGCGCCGCGCCAAACAGGGAAAGGCTTGAACAGGCACTCGTCCTGCTCGACCGGCTCCTGCACGAACCGCGCTTTGCAACCGGAATTCTTGTTTAGAGAAAACTGCCCTGCGCCGTGATCGGGTGAAACACCGGCTGCTCCGATGTCTGCGCCGCAACCCGATGTTCCAGATCGAGCAGGAAACGTTTGCGCGGCTGGCCGCCGCCATAGCCTGTCAACGATCCGTCCGCGCCGATGATCCGGTGGCAGGGAACCACAATGGCAATGCGGTTCTGGCCGTTCGCTCCCCCGACGGCCCGGCTCGAATTCGGCTTGCCAAGCGCCTGCGCCATGCCGCCATAGGTGCGCGTTTCGCCGTAGGGAATGGCGAGAAGCATTGACCAGATGGTGCGCTGAAACGGCGTCGCCGGCAGAAACAGCGGCGTCTCGAACCGTGTGCGCACGCCGTTGAAATAGGCCGTCATTTCCCTGTCGATCTGATCGAGATAGCGATGCCCGCCCGGTGTGATCGTATAGCGGTAGCGCTGCTCCAGCTCATTGAGTTCCGCGGGCAGAGCGGGCCGGTCGGCGAATTCCAGCAGCGATAACCCCTCATCATTCGCCATGGCGATCATGGGGCCGATGGGTGTCTGTATATGCCTGTAGTGCAGGGTCTTGGTCACGATGCTCTCCCGACTCACCCGGGGGATTCTATCCGCCTGCGGCCTGATCGCCACCCGATTCTTGCCGGGTGTCTTCCCCCGCAATACTGATCCTGGCTCCGGCCCGGCCAAGCGCCTGAAGAATATCGGCGGGCGGGGTTGCTTCCGTCACCAGCTCGTCGAAACCGGTGAAATCGCAGACCTGCACAAGACCATGCCGGCCAAACTTGGAGGCGTCGGTCACGACAACCGAACGTCCGCCGCGCGACAGGACCATGCGTGCGAACTCGGCCTCTTCCAGATTGTAGTCCATCAACCCATGCGCCGCGTCGATTGCACCGATGGAGATGATCGCATGCGCAACATTGAACCGGCTGACAAAGTCGATGGCAAACGCGCCGAACGCCGCGCCATTGTCGCTGCGCAATTCGCCGCCCGCCATGAACACCTTATTGCCGTTGACCGTCGCCAGCGTCCGGGCAATGTCGGATGAATTGGTCACGACGGTCAGATTGCGGCAGTGCAGAAGCTCACGCGCCAGAAAGCTGGTGGTCGTTCCCGTATCGAGCATGATCGAGTCTCCGCTGCGGATGGTGCCCGCCACATGCCGGGCAATTGCCCGTTTGGCGCTGGCGTTCTCCCGCATACGCCGCTCGAACGGTGCTTCCCCCAGATGCTGCGGCAAGCCCACGGCGCCGTGGGTGCGCACGATCACGCCTTCATCCGTCAGGGGCTTCACGTCGCGCCGGATTGTTTCGAGCGAGACACCCAGTCTTTGCGCGAGATCCGAAATCGAGATCGTGCCCTCATCCTGCAACACCCTGGCAATCTCGCCACGCCGTTTGGAACTCATCAAACACCTCTTTAATCCCGCAAACTCGTGTACATTCCAATGTTAATACCACATAAATTTTATAAAACAGTCATAAAAACCACAAAATCTCACAAATCTGGATTGACAACGCCTGACATGCGGATGAGATTTGCTGCAGTGAGCGCCCAATCCGGGCCCTTGTTTTCTGGATTGCCCCATGCCGCAGACCCAGACCAGTGAAGCGCGAATTGCTGCCTTGCCGCTTTGGCAGGGCAACATCCGGATATCGGCGCTCAAGGGTGGGATCAGCAACGAGAGTTATGTCGTCGAGGATGGCGCCCGCAAATATGTGGTGCGCTTCGGCAAGGATTATCCTTTCCACCATGTCTTCCGCGACCGCGAAGCGATGACGGCAAAGGCCGCCCATCGCGCCGGTTTCGCGCCGGAACTGTTCCACGCGGATGACGGCATCATGGTATCGGCGTTTCTCGGCGCGAAAACCTATGAGGCCCAGGACGTGCGCAGCAACATCGCCGGAGTTGCAGAGCTGATCCGGCGGTTTCATACGGCAATGCCTGAGCATATCACCGGCCCCGGCTTCATGTTCTGGGTGTTCCATGTGATCCGCGATTACGCCCGCACGCTCAAAAACGGCGCAAGCCGCATGGCCAGCCATCTGGACCGCTACCTCGCTTTGGCCGCGGAGATGGAAGCCGCGCAAAAGCCCTTGCCGATCATCTTCAGTCACAATGACCTTTTGCCCGCCAATATTCTGGATGATGGCAACCGTCTCTGGCTGATCGACTTCGAATATGCCGGATTTTCCACGGCCATGTTCGATCTCGCCGGCATCGCCTCCAATGCGGGCCTGAGCGACGATGAATCGGACGCGCTTCTCACCGCCTATTTCGGGACTGCACCGGATTACGGGCTGAAGCGCGCCCATGCCGCCATGCAATGTGCCTCGCTGCTGCGCGAGGCGATGTGGGCGATGGTATCGGAATTGTATCTCAACGCACCCGGCGTCGATTACGTCGCCTATACCCACGAAAATCTGGAGCGGCTGGATCAGGCGCTCGACCGGTTTCGAACCACCTATGGAAACAAATCATGACCCTGCCCAGTCACGCCCAGATCGTCGTCATCGGCGGCGGCATCATCGGCTGCTCCACCGCCTATCATCTCGCCAAGGATCACAAGGCCGATGTCGTTCTGCTCGAACAGGGGCAACTCACGTCAGGCTCCACCTGGCACGCGGCGGGCCTGGTCGGTCAGCTGCGCTCCTCCGCATCGATCACGCGCGTCCTGAAATATTCCGTCGATCTCTATAAGCGCCTCGACGCGGAGACCGGTCTGGCAACGGGTTGGAAAATGACGGGCTGCCTGCGCCTTGCCACCAATCCGGACCGGTGGACCGAGTTCCGCCGGCTGGCGACGACCGCTGGCAGCTTCGGCATGGAGATGCATCTGCTTTCACCGGCGGAGGTCAAGGCCATGTGGCCGCTGATGCGGGTTGACGATCTGGTGGGCGCAAGCTGGCTGCCGACAGACGGGCAGGCAAGCCCCTCCGACATCACCCAGTCGCTGGCGCGCGGCGCCCGCATGAACGGCGCCAAACTCATCGAAAACATCCGCGTGACCGGCTTCGAGATGGACGGCGAACGCATCGTCAAGGTCAAGACGGATCAGGGTGATATCGCCTGTGAAAAGGTGGTCAATTGTGCCGGGCAATGGGCACGGCAGGTCGGGGCGATGGCGGGGATCAATGTGCCTTTGCAGCCCGTCAAGCACCAGTACATCATCACGGAAAAGATCGATGGCCTGTCCTCCAATGCGCCGACAATCCGCGATCCGGACCGGCGCACCTATTTCAAGGAGGAGGTTGGCGGGCTGGTCATGGGCGGTTATGAACCCAATCCGCAGGGCTGGGTGACCGGCGACGTGCCGGAAGACTGGCAGTTTCGCCTGTTCGACGACGATTTCGATCACTTCGAGCAGCACATGCTGCAGGCCATCGAACGCATTCCGGCGCTCGAAACCGTTGGGGTCAAACAGATGATCAATGGGCCGGAAAGTTTCACCCCGGACGGCAATTTCATCCTTGGCCGGGCTCCGGAATGCTCCAACATGTTTGTCGGCGCAGGCTTCAACGCCTTCGGCATCGCCTCGGGCGGTGGTGCCGGTTGGGTATTGGCCCAGTGGGTTATCGATGGCGAAGCGCCGCTCGATCTGTGGACCGTCGACATCCGGCGCTTCTCCAATCTGCATCGCGACCGCGAATGGGTCCGTGACCGCACGCTGGAGGCCTATGGCAAGCACTACACCATCGGCTTCCCGCACGAGGAATATGCATCCGGGCGTCCAGCCATCGTCTCGCCGCTCTACAAGCGCCTGCAGGAGCATGGCGCGGTCTTTGGTTCAAAGCTCGGATGGGAGCGGCCCAACTGGTTTGCCCCTGCGGGAACAGAGCCCGCCGACGTCTATTCCATGGGCCGGCAGAACTGGTTTAATGAGGTCGGCAAAGAACATGCGCTGGTGCGTGAAAAGGTCGGCATTTTCGACCAGTCGTCCTTTGCCAAATATGAACTGACCGGCAAGGACGCACAAACCGCGCTCGACTATATCTGCGCAAACGATATCGCCAAGCCCGCCCGCCGCCTGACCTATACGCAACTTCTCAACACGCGCGGCGGCATTGAGTGTGATCTCACGGTGGCGCGGCTTGCTGAAGACAAGTTCTATATCGTCACCGGCACCGGCTTTCGCACCCATGACTTTGCCTGGATCAGGGAGCACATCGGTGAAGGGCTGGATGCGCGTCTCGCCGATATCACCGAGCATTTCGGCACGCTTTCCCTCATGGGGCCGAAGGCGCGCGACGTTCTCGCCCGTGTCACGGATACCGATGTCGGCAACAGCGCCTTTCCCTTTGGTCATGTCAGGGAAATCACCATTGCCGGGGCAACGGTTCGCGCCCTGCGTGTCACCTATGTCGGCGAACTCGGATGGGAACTGCACATCCCGATTGCCGCGACCGGCGCGGTTTTCGATGCCCTGATGCAGGCCGGTGCCGATTTCGGCATCAAGCCGGTCGGGTACCGGGCATTGGAATCCCTGCGGCTGGAAAAGGGCTATCGCGCCTGGGGTGCCGACATCACGCCCAATGACTCGCCTTTCGAGGCTGGGCTGGGCTGGGCCGTCAAACTGCGCAAGGACACGGAATTTCTCGGCCGGAAGGCGAGCGAGACCATTCAGGCCGCACTGCTCAAGAAGCGCTTTGTCGGATTTACGGTTGCCAGGGAAGACGTGGTTCTTCTCGGGCGCGAGACAATCCTGCGCAACGGCGAGACGGTGGGGTATCTGACCAGCGGCGGCTTTGGCTACACCGTCGGCAAGCCCATTGGCTTCGGCTATGTGCGCCATGCCGATGGCGTCACGGATGACTTTCTGACCGGGGGGACCTATGAGCTTGTCGTCGCCAATGAGCGCTTTCCCGCCGCGATCCATCTGGAACCGCTCTATGATCCGCACAACGCAAAAGTGAAGGCGTGAAGCGTCAGACGCACCGTCAGGCAAGCCCTCCGAAACAGCAGCAATTCAGCGCCCTGCGGCATAATTTCCAGGGGGTTGACTTTCCCTGTAGAGGGGACCAAATGGCAGCACGCAGCTGATATATTTTCAACCGCGTATCACCAAACCGGAGTCTATCTCTTATGCCCAGCGACGACAGTTACAGTCGATTGTTTGCGCCGTCATCGGCGATCGTGGCCTGATTCCAAGAGATCAGCTCGCCCCGATCAGCCATGACGGCGGATCGACGGAAAGGCGAGCTAAAATGAACGACCTTCGCTTGAACCAGGATGCGGCCAATGCTGATTTGGCAACGGCATCCAATGTGGCTGAACAGCTTGCGTCCATGCAGGCTGCTGATGCTGTCGAACTGCTCAATGAGCTCGATGTCGAGGATGCCGTCGGCATTCTGGCGGAAATGCCGCGGGACCACGCGGTTCTGATTCTGGATCAGCCGGAACTGCATTCGTCCGCCGAGATCATCGCCGAACTTCCCCCCGTCATTGCGCGGGAATTGCTCGACGCCATGTCCGCCGACCGCGTGACGGATATTTTCCAGCAATTCGATGATGAGACCCGCATTCGCCTGGCCGCCAGCCTCGGCCAGGAAACCAAGGCTGCGCTGCGCAAGCTGCTGCATTACCCGCCGCACACGGCCGGCAGCCTGATGACGACGGAATTCGTCAGCGTTCCCGCCAATTGGAGCGTTGCCGCAACGCTTCAGCACATTCGCGAGGTCGAGCGGTCGCGCGAAACCATCTATGCGATCTATGTGACCGATCCAAGGACCAAGGGGCTGTTGCGCGCCGTCGCCTTGCGCCGCCTGATCACCAGCGAACCGAATGATTCCATTATGAGCGTCGGCCGCGACGTGGCACCGGTTACGGTTGGCCCGCTCACCGATCAGGAAGACGTGGCCCGTCTGTTCCGCAAGCACGATCTGCTCGCCGTTCCCGTGGTGAATGACGACAATCACATCATCGGCATCGTGACCGTCGATGATGTGATCGACGCCATGACCCAGGAAATGACCGAAGATACCCTGAAATTCGGCGGTATGGAGGCGCTCAACAAGCCCTACATGCAGATCGGTTTCGTCCAGATGCTGCGCAAGCGCGCCGGCTGGCTCGGCGTGCTGTTTCTCAGCGAAATGCTGACGGCCAGTGCCATGCAGTATTTCGAGGGCGAACTGGAAAAGGCCGTGGTTCTCACCCTGTTCATCCCTTTGATCATGAGTTCGGGCGGCAATTCCGGCTCCCAGGCCACATCCCTGCTGATCCGGGCCCTGGCATTGCAGGAACTGCGCTTGAAAGACTGGTGGCGGGTGGCGCTGCGCGAACTGCCGACCGGCCTGGCGCTTGGATCATTCCTCGGCCTGATCGGTATTATCCGCATCACCACATGGCAGATGGCCGGCCTTTACAATTATGGTCCGCACTGGATGCTGATTGCAGCCACCGTCGGCGCCGCCCTGATCGGCATCGTGACCTTCGGTTCGCTTGTCGGCTCCATGCTGCCCTTTATCCTGCAGAAGATCGGGTTTGACCCTGCCAGTGCCTCCGCGCCCTTTGTCGCCACGCTGGTCGATGTGACCGGGCTGGTCATCTATTTCTCGATAGCGCTGGTCTTTCTTTCCGGCACCCTTCTTTGACTGAGCGCGCGGCAATTCCCCGGATTTGCCGCGCGCGGGACCACTCGAGAACCGTTACATCCGCATAGCTGTAATGCAGGCAACGGCCAGCCAAACGCGCATCCCCCCTTTCGCATTTGCGAAAAAACATGTAAGGAGCGCGCAAATGCAAAGCGGCGCCAGCATGTGTGCGTCCTCAATCCTCCAAAAGAGAAACTCATGAAACTGCGCAACATCGCGATCATCGCACACGTTGACCATGGCAAAACCACGCTTGTCGACGAACTTCTGAAACAGTCCGGCAATTTCCGTGACAACCAGCGCGTTGCCGAACGCATGATGGATTCGAACGACATTGAAAAGGAACGCGGGATCACCATTCTCGCCAAGGCCACTTCGGTTGTCTGGAAGGATGCGCGCATCAACATCGTCGATACACCCGGCCACGCCGATTTCGGCGGCGAAGTCGAGCGTATCCTCAGCATGGTCGACGGCGCGATCGTTCTCGTTGACGCCGCCGAAGGCCCAATGCCCCAGACCAAGTTCGTGGTCGGCAAGGCCCTCAAGGTTGGCCTGCGCCCGATCGTTGCGATCAACAAGATCGACCGTCCGGATGCGCGTTACGAGGAAGTCGTCAACGAGGTTTTTGATCTCTTTGCCGCCCTGGATGCCACCGACGAACAGCTCGACTTCCCGATCCTCTACGGTTCTGGCCGCAATGGCTGGATGGCACGCAACCCCGAAGGTCCGCAGGACCAGGGTCTGTCCGCCCTCTTCGATATGGTTCTTGAACATGTACCGGCACCGACCGTCGGCGAAGGCCCGTTCAAGATGATCGGCACTATTCTCGAAGCCGATCCTTTCCTTGGCCGCATCATCACCGGCCGCATCCATTCCGGCACGGTCAAGTCGAACCAGCAGGTCAAGGTTCTGCATGGCGACGGCACCCAGCTCGAAACCGGCCGTATCTCCAAGATCCTCGCATTCCGCGGTCTTGAGCGCCAGCCGATCGACGAAGCCCATGCGGGCGACATCGTGGCCATTGCCGGCCTGCAGAAGGGCACGGTCGCCGACACGTTCTGCGCGACGGAAGTCACCGAGCCTCTGCATGCACAGCCGATCGATCCGCCGACTGTGACCATGTCCTTCATCGTCAACGATTCTCCGCTGGCCGGCACCGAAGGCGACAAGGTCACCAGCCGCGTCATCCGCGACCGCCTCCTCAAGGAAGCCGAAGGCAATGTTGCGCTGAAGGTCGAGGAATCCGGCGACAAGGATTCGTTCTTCGTCTCGGGCCGCGGCGAATTGCAGCTCGCCGTTCTCATCGAGAACATGCGCCGCGAAGGTTTCGAGCTTGGCGTCTCGCGTCCGCGCGTCGTCATGCAGAAGGACGAGAACGGCAACATGCTCGAGCCCATCGAGGAAGTGCTGATCGACGTCGACGAGGAATATTCCGGCACGGTCGTGCAGAAGATGTCCGAGCGCAAGGCCGAAATGGTCGAGCTGCGGCCATCCGGCGGCAATCGCGTGCGCATGGTTTTCTACGCGCCGACCCGCGGTCTCATCGGCTATCAGTCGGAACTTCTGACCGACACGCGCGGCACGGCGATCATGAACCGCCTGTTCCGCGCCTACGAGCCCTTCAAGGGTGAAATCTCCGGCCGCAACAACGGCGTTCTGATCTCCAACGACCAGGGCGAGTCGGTTGCCTTCGCCATGTGGAACCTGGAAGATCGCGGCCCGATGGTCATTGAAGCCGGCGTCAAGGTCTATGCCGGCATGATCATCGGCATCCACTCGCGCGACAACGATCTGGAAGTGAACGTGCTCAAGGGCAAGAAGCTGACCAACATCCGGGCGGCCGGCAAGGATGAAGCCGTCAAGCTGACACCGCCGATCCGCATGACGCTGGAACGCGCCCTGTCGTGGATTCAGGATGACGAACTGGTGGAAGTCACGCCGAAGTCGATCCGTCTGCGCAAGCTGTACCTCGATCCAAACGAACGCAAGCGTTTTGAAAAGAGCAACAAGACCGCCGGCGCCGCATAAGGCGACGATGTGACGGCTTAACAATCGGAAAAAGCGGCGATTTTCGCCGCTTTTTCTTTTTGGTGCACGACACGAAAAATCGTTTTGAAAGCCAGTTGCGAAGTCCCGGTGACCGGGTCTATGGTTAAGAAACCATGAACACCCATGTGACCGAGATCAGACGCGCTGAACTGGCCGATGCGGGCGCAATTTCCGCCGTGCATCTGGCTGCCTGGCAAGGTGCCTATACGGGTATTATTCCGCACCGTTCGCTCAATACCATGCTGCATCGCCGCGGCGCGGACTGGTGGGCAAGAGCCATCCGCCGCTCCACTCAAATTCTCGTCGCCGACATTGGCGGCGTTGTCGCCGGCTATGCCACGCTCGGCCCCAACCGGGCGCGGCAGCTGCCGCAGAAGGGCGAAGTCTATGAACTTTACATCCGTCCTGAATATCAGGGACTGGGCCTGGGAACGCGGCTTCTGGGCGCTGCCCGCCGCAGCCTCATCGATCAGGGGCTGAAGGGCATGGTTGTCTGGGCGCTGGAAGACAATGATCTTGCGGTCAGCTTCTATGCCAGCGCAGGCGGCAGGGATGTGGCCGAAGGCGTTGAATGTTTCGAAGGCAAGACGTTGAAGAAAATCGCCTTTGTCTGGAACTGACTGCCTGACATGCTTTTTTCCACCTGCGCGGTGATGGGTTGTCCCATCATTTTGAAACGCAATATGTGTCGTTTTGCCTGCCATTGCATGGCCTTGCCGGCGCTTCTTCCGGTCGATTCGGCCTGCTCCCGCATTTTCGGGACGTAGATATGCGATGCAATTCTTGCGCCAGGCCATAAAAATCTTTACAGCACTCCCAAACCAACAAGGACTCTGAAAATATGCGCATTGATGCCATTTCGGTCGGCAATAATCCTCCTGAAGATGTCAACGTAATCATCGAGGTTCCAGTCGGCGGCCAGCCGATCAAATACGAACTCGACAAGGATTCCGGCGCCCTGTTTGTCGACCGGTTCCTGCATACCCCGATGACCTATCCAGGCAATTACGGTTTCGTGCCGCACACCCTGTCGGACGATGGTGATCCGATCGACGTGCTGATCTGCAACACCCGTGCCTTGATGCCCACCAGCGTGATCAATGTACGCCCCATTGGCGTATTGGTGATGGAAGACAACAAGGGCCAGGATGAAAAGATCATCGCTGTGCCGTCGCCGCACCTGACACTGCGTTACGAAAAGGTCCATAACTACACGGACCTGCCCGACATCACCCTGAAGCAGATCCAGCATTTCTTCGAACACTACAAGGATCTGGAACCCGGCAAGTGGGTGAAGATCGGCGACTGGGGCGATGAAGATGCAGCCCGCAAGCTGATCACTGAAGCCATCGAGCGTCACAACGCCAAGAAGGCCTGATTATTCGTCGGGCGATCCCAGCCGCGCAAGCTTCGATGCGAGCGCCTCAGGATCGCCCGAAATCTTCACCTGCTTCAGCCGTGATGTGGCGCCTGCGCCAATGGAAACATCCCGCGCTGCAATGCCAAGCCATTGCGCCAGCAGCTTCTCCAGCGCCGCATTGGCCTTTCCGTCTTCCGGGACTGCCCGCACACGCGCTTTCAGATGCGCCCTGCCATCAACCGTCGCTTCGACACCTTCCACCGCGTCTTTGGCTGACTTTGGCGTCAGCCGGACAAAGAGCGTGACGCCGTCGCGCTCTTTGCGAAAGAATACCCCGCGCAAAGCCAAGGCGCTGACTTAGAGCAGCGCTGGCGCAATCGTCGTTGCGAGAAACCGCTGAAGGAAGAAAATGATCAGGAGCAGGATGATCGGTGAAATATCGATGCCGCCCAGATCAGGAATGAACCTGCGTATGGGACGCAGCGCCGGTTCCGTCACACGATACAGAAACTCACCAATCGACGCGACAAAGTGATTGCTTGAATTGATCACGTTGAACGCATGGAGCCATGAGAAAATTGCGCTGGCAATGATGATGTAGGAATAGAGTGTCAGCGCCAGATTGATGGTTTCGAGAAGGGCGAGCATGGGTTTCTCCTGATAGTCACGCGACATGTAGCGATTGGCGCGCTTTCGGGCAAGGGGCAGCAGCTTCCCCCACGGCGAAACCAGATGCACCGCTCCATTCCAGCCGCTAAGTATTTCCGTGTCAAACAGCACAGCCCAGCCGCGGAACAACCGTATTCATCACTATACAATTGAACGTTATTGTTGAATTTGCCAAACAAGATTAACTTCTAGTTGTGAGTCGGGCAGTTCCGGCAAGCAATTATCTAGGGGGTTTTCATGCTCAATAAACTGTCAGCCGAATTTTTCGGTACATTCTGGCTCGTTCTTGGCGGGTGCGGCAGTGCCGTGCTGGCCGCCGCATTTCCGGGCACAGGCATCGGCTTTCTTGGTGTTGCGTTTGCGTTTGGTCTTACGGTTCTTACCATGGCCTATGCGGTCGGCGGTATTTCCGGCGGCCACTTCAATCCCGCCGTTTCGCTTGGCCTTGCCGTGGCGGGACGGTTCGATGTCAAGGATCTCATTCCCTACTGGATCGCGCAGGTTATCGGCGCTATCGCGGCGGCGGCCGTGCTTTATCTGATCGCTTCGGGTAAGGCGGATTTCGCCGGCGTCAAAGGCTTTGCTTCCAATGGTTATGCTGAACTTTCTCCAGGCGGCTTTGGACTGACCGCCGCCCTGGTTACGGAAGTGGTGCTGACCGCCTTCTTCATCATCATCATCCTTGGGGCAACATCATCTTCGGTTCCGGCAGGCTTTGCGCCCATCGCGATTGGTCTGGGGCTGACCTTGATCCATCTGGTATCGATTCCGGTGACGAATACATCCGTCAATCCGGCACGCTCCACGGGCGTGGCCCTGTTTGCCCAGACAGCGGCGCTCAGCCAGCTGTGGCTCTTCTGGGTGGCTCCCCTGGTCGGCGCCGTTGTCGGTGCGACCATCTGGAAGGTCCTTCTCGGCAAGGAGTGAGTTCCCGATCCTTTCACACTTGATTTTGGGCCGGTTGATCCGGCCCATTTTTTCGCCCTGCCGAAACGATATAATAATTCATATTTATTGATCCCCCTTTGACCGGATTTGTTCTAGAAGAGATCTCCAGATTCCGGAGCCTTTCATCGCAATGTCCCTCTCAGAAACGAACGCGGCGCATGATCGCTATGCCGCCTTCCGTCATTCCTCCTTCACCCGATACTGGCTGGCACGCTTCTTCGGCTCCTTCGCCATCCAGATCATCAGCGTGTCGGTTGGCTGGCAGATTTACGATCTGACGCGCGACCCCTTTGATCTTGGCCTTGTCGGCCTCGTCCAGTTCGCGCCCTCGCTTCTGCTGGTTCTCGTCACCGGTGCCGCCGCAGACCGGTTCGGCCGCCGCTTCATCATGGGGCTCGCACTGGGTGCGGAAGTGATCTGCGCGGCGTTGCTGTTGCTGCTGACCCTCACCCATACATTCACCCCGCTCACCGTCTTTGCCATTCTCGCCGGTTTCGGCGTGGGACGCGCCTTTCTTGGACCGGCTTCCGCCTCGCTGGTTGTCAATCTGGTTCCCACGGAAGTATTTTCGAATGCGGTGTCGTGGAACTCCTCCGCCTGGCAGATCGCCACGATCGTCGGCCCGGTTGCCGGCGGCCTGCTCTACGGCCTGTCGCCCGCCATCGCCTACAGCATCGCGACAATCCTGCTGGCTGCCGCCACGATCTGCATTTTCTCCATCCCCAAACCCGCCCAGCACACGCTCAGCGAGAAAAAATCACTGCAGACACTGCTGGCAGGCTTCCACTACATCTGGAAAGAAAAAGTCGTTCTCGGCGCGATTTCGCTCGATCTGTTTGCCGTCTTGCTCGGCGGCGCCGTGGCGCTCCTGCCGGTCTATGCCCGGGACATCCTGCAGCTTGGCCCCTGGGGACTTGGCATGTTGCGGGCAGCGCCCGGTATCGGCGCCATTCTGACCGCCCTCTGGCTGGCCGGTCATCCCATCCGCGACCATGCCGGCATGATCATGTTCCTGTTTGTCGCGCTGTTCGGCTTGCTTACCATCATGTTCGGCATATCCAACCTTGCATGGCTCTCCATCGCCCTGCTGGCCTTCATGGGCGCCGCCGACATGATCAGCGTCTACATCCGGGAAACGCTGCTGCAGCTCTGGACGCCAGACCACGTCCGCGGCCGCGTCAATGCGGTCAACATGGTCTTTGTCGGTGCGTCGAACGAACTGGGTGAATTCCGGGCCGGTATCATGGCATCGCTGATCGGCACCATCCCTGCCGTGGTCTTCGGCGGCGTCGGCACCATTGCCGTGGCAGGCCTGTGGGCTTACTGGTTTCCGCAATTGCGCAAAGCACGCAACCTGCAGGGCCGGACGTAGACGGCCTAAGCCGGAACCGGCGCGCCGAAGATCGTACCGAGGAAGCGCTGAAGCCAGGCTTTCAGCACCGCATCGTAAACCAGGCGGCCCTCCAGGTGCTCGCGCCCCGGCTGGGCATTGTTCATTGTGAAGCGTTCCGAACCGCGCACGACCCAGCGTTGCATCATGGCACGGGTCAATTCCGCGTGGAACTGCACACCCCAGGCATTCTCGCCATAGCGGAAGGCCTGGTTGTGGTAAGCCTTGGCGGTTGCCAGAAGGGTGGCGCTGCGCGGCAGGTCAAAGCCCTCGCGATGAAAATGATACACCATGGACGGCCAGTCCATGAGGGCCTTGCCGGCCTCGGTGGCTTCCAGTTCGTACCAGCCGATTTCCACCAGTCCTTCCGGATGCGGACCCACCGTGCCGCCAAGATGCTTGGCGAGCATCTGCGCACCAAGGCAAATGCCGAGAAACGGCTTGTTTTCCGCCAGCGGCACGGACAGCCAGTCGGTTTCCCGGTCAACGAATTCATCGGGATCATTGGCGCTCATGGGGCCACCAAAGATGACAGCGCCCGCATGATCCTCCAGCGTTTCGGGCAGGCCATCACCCAGCGGCGGACGGCGGATATCCAGATCAAAGCCGGACTGCAGCAGCAGCTGGCCGACACGGCCGGGGCTTGAACGTTCCTGATGCAGTACCGTAAGGATTTTCGGGCGCTTCACTTGCCTGTTCTCCATCCAGTCTGTCTGGAACATGCTTCTGATCCTATTCCTCTTGCACCGCCTGCTTGGCGCGAAGGGCTGCCTTCTGTTTCATCGTGACCCGGTCACGGGACGAGACTCCGATCAGTTCCGCAACCCGCCAGACAACATTTTCTTCCAGCTCATGCGCGGATCCGTCGGCAAAAACCACGTCCCACATCAGTTCAATGAAGTGAATGCGCGCCGCTTCGTCAAGATTGCGTTTGAGCACGCTGGTAAAGCTGTAGAGATCGACGGCTTCCTGATCCGCCTGCTCACTATCCTCCAGCAGGCGCTTCAACGCCTCGCCCTTGAGCCCGTAGGCTTCGGAAATCAGCTGCGACAGGCGCTTGCGCTCCACCTTGCGCCGCTCTCCGTCCGCATCCATGACATGAAACATCAGCGCGGCCGCCGCAAGGCGCGGATCGTTCCTCGAAAAATGGCCTTTCCCGCTTTCGCCCGACGGCAAAGCTTTGAAGAAGGTGACAAGGCGGTCCAGCATCAAAACAGATCTCTCAGCGTTGTTATCAATGACCCGAATCAACTGATAGCTTGGCTGACAGGGCCCTGTCATTGTGCATCTTGCCGCAAAGACCGCTATTGAAATTAATGTGTTAGGATCGACACACCAGGGCAGTTCCGGCCATCTGGACCGGAAAAGCTCTTCTAGAAGAGACGGAACTTCTTGTTGGGCCGGTCCTCCTCGTCATCCCGTTGCACGCCCGGGTCATCCGGCACCGGAATGACCAGTTTTTCTTCCTCGCGCTGCACCGCGGCAGGCGCCGTTTCCGCCAGGGATGGCAGGACGGACGCAATGCGTTCATGGGCATGCGGCTCTTCCGGTTTTGCCGCCACGGGCTTCACCGCAGGCTCCGCCGGTACGATTTCCGCATCCGCAATATCGCCATCCGCTTCAACAACCCGTGCCGCGGGCCTTTCCGCAGGCACCACCACGGACTTTGCCGGGATCAAGGGTTCTTCAGGTTCGCGCCGGGGTGCGAGCTGGACAGGTTTGGCGGCCAGCGCACTGTCAAAATCATCCCGCGCATCGATCATTGTTCCCAATTGCTCGACAGGAACCTTCCACTCGAACGCGTTCAGCTTGCCGGTGACCGGTGAAGCGGGCGCCCAGCGCTCCGAAACATAGCCGTCGGCGGTCCAGGCAGGGTCGCGGGGCGCCTTGACGGCCCGCGACAGCCACTGGCGCACGCGGCCCTGATCGCCCGTCTGCGCCTCCTCGATATCGGCCAGCAGCAGATAGGCGCTTTCGCGCGGGGCCGTGCGCAACACGGTCTCGGCAGCCTCGCGTGCTTCCTTCAATTCGCCGGCGGCCAGCGCCGCATGGGCAATGGCAAGGTTCGATTCCGCATGATGCGGATAGAGCGAAGCCAAGTTGCGGGCGCGCTTCAAGCGGTCGAACACCGAATCCCCCAGGCGCGCATGCACATAGGTTTCCGCCACTTCCGGATGCGGCTGTTTCTTCCACACATGCTCCAGGATTTTCGACCCCTTGCGCAGGTCACCCTGCTGGAACAGCACTTTGGCGGCGATGATGGCGGCCGGGATCAGATCCGGCGCAAGCTTGTTCGCCTCGATGGCAATGGGTTTCGATCCCGCCGGATCGCTTTCGAATGTATCGATCGCCTTGGCAGTCAGGAGAACGGCGCGTTCACGCTTTGCCGTATCCTTGTCGATCTGCTTGGTGGATTTCTGCTTCTCCAGCAGTTCCAGAGCGCCATCCCAATCGCCATGGGCTGTCTTTTGCCCGAGAGCCGCCGTGGCCGCCCATTCGACGTTGGGTGCCAGAAGCGCCGCCTGTTCGGCATATTGCAGCGACGCTTCCCGCGCACCAAGGCGTTGCGCTTCAAGATAAAGCCCGCGCAGGCCGAGCAGCTTCGTCTCCGGATCATCCAGCATCGCCTGGAATTTCGCCCGCGCATCATCCGAACGGCCTTCCAGCATGGCTGCCTGTGCGTCCAGAAGCTTGATCAGCGGCTCCTGGTCGACATTGAGCAGTTTTTCCGCCTGCTTGATCATGCGCCGGGCCGTCTGCCCGTCTCCTGCACCCGCTGCAATCAGACCGGTGGACAGGGACTGATAGCCGCGATCACGCTTGCGGGCGCGGAAATGGCGGCGCAGGGCATAGGGAGACCCAATGACGCTCTTGATGATCCACCAGACAAGCATGACAGCGGCCACAAGCGCCACGATGGCGGATGCGGCCACCATGAGGCTGACCTTGTGCTGCATCCCGGCGAGGGTGACGACGAGATCGCCCGGCCGGTCGGCCAGCCATGCAAAACCAAACCCGAGCACGAGAACGACGATGAGGAAGGACAGGACTTTGATCATGATCGTCTTTCCCTCACTGCGCCGCAGTCGGCGTCTTCATGCCGGTCAACGCGTTGGAGAGCGCCTTGGAAACGATATCGCCGGCCTTCTGCCGGGCGCGCATGGCATTGGCGAAATCGGCCGAGACAGCTTTGGCCGTTTCGGGCAGCCTGTCCCATTCGGCAATGGCGGCTGGCAAGTCGCCGCCGTTGAGATGCACCTCTATGCGCGCAGTGATAGCATCGACACCTTCGCCTTCGACGAGGCCCACCGGACGCGATTCGACAAGGCCGCTGGCGCTCGCCCACAGCCGGTCGACAATACCCGCATTCGGGTCAACCTTGCGCGTTGTCGCAATGATTTTCGTCGCCACGTCGCCGAACTGGCTCGCCAGCATGCTGACGGTCGGAACACCGGCCGAAGCGGCGGAGCGCAACCCCTCGGCATCGGCAGAGGCCGGCGCGACAGCAAGATATGTATCAAGCTCCGCCGCAAAAGGCCCGCCCCGGTCAATCGCCGACTTCAGGCCGGTGGCGGCGATGGCCAGCGCCATGGTGTTCTGTCCCGCATTGTCCTGCACTTTGGTCTCAAGCGCATCGAGTCGCGTCTGCAAAGCCGCTGACGCCTGCGCTTCCCCCGCAAGTGCACCGGCAGCCTGCTCCACTTTCTGCTGGCTGGCGGTCAATTGCGTCTCAAGCGATGCGATACGCGCATCGATAGCACTGGTATCAACAGCACCACCGGCGCTTGCAGCCTTTGTCTGGACGTCCGCCAGGGTTTGCTTCAGGGCTTTTACGTCAGCGGCAATGCCGGACACCTGACCCAGAGCCTGCTTGGCGTTTTCCACCGCGCCATTCAATGCCACTTGCGCGCCTTCATCAAGACTGGCCTTCGCCGGAGCGGCCGCACGCAATTCGGCAATCTGCTGCTCGACGGCGGAGAGGTCAGCCTTGGGCGATGGCAACACCCCGGCCCATTGCAGGGTCGCAGCGCCAAGCAGAGCGACCACACCGCCGATGAGACCGGACGTCAAACGCCCGAGCGGATCACCCGTCTTCGGCGGCACGACAGCAGATGCAGATGCTGCCTGTTTCGGCGCTTCGGCAGATGGCGACCGGCCAAACGACGGGCTTTGCTGCGATGTATTGTCTGTGTTGGGCTTCTCCGCATTGCCGGAAGCAGCAGCTTTGACCGGCTCGTCCCTCGGCGGCTGCGGCTTGGCGTCGGTCTTCGGGCTGAAGCCGACCGGCTCGGGCTGCGGCACATTCGTGCTCGCCGGTGCACTCTTCACAATGTCCGATGGCTCCAGTTCTATCGTCACAGGCTTCCGGGCTGATTTGGAATGACGGGGAACGGATGATTTGGCCATGGACACTCTCTTCGGAACAATTGGGCTTCAGAACAATTGGGCTGACTGAAACCCCAAGCTAACAGGGAAGTTCCACTTCGGAAACGTCATGCAGCGACGATTGCCGTTCATCCATCGCCCTGCAACCCCGCCAGGAGGTCGAACAACGCGTCTTCATCCGGGCGGCGGGCAATCCCAATAGATGGCGCGTTGAGGCCCTTGAGACCATCGGCAATACGCCGCGACAGGCATAAAAATAGTGTCTTATCAAAGAGTTCCGCCAATCTCGCCGCTTTGATCAGAGTGGACAGCACATCCGAACTCATCTGCGAATACAGCAAGCAGCAATCAATATTTCTTGACCCGAGGGTTTTGATCAAAAACTCAGTTGTATAACTGACTGAAACCGTATCATAGACGGCCAAAGAAGCGCACGGGAATCCCGCTTTCGCCACCGCGCGTTCAAAACCCGGCGACCGCACCCGGCCGGTCAGGTACAGAATGGAGGCACCTGAACACAATTCTTCGACAATGGTTTGCGCCAGCGATTCTCCATCGCCATCACCTGTCGTCACTGTCTCAAAGCCGCGGGCACGCGCCGCATCCGCGGTTGCTTCGCCTACGGTGAAGCAAGGTAGCTGGAGAAACGGCGCAAGCAGCGCATCGCTTGCATGGACCAGCGCATTGGCGCTCGTTGCAACAAGGGCATTGAACGCGCCGTCAGGCAATGCCGGGTTGAGGGGAACGATTTCCGTGAGCGGCAACTGCAGGGGCACATAGCCCTGGGCGCGCAGCCGGTCGGCGGTTCTGGTCGCAGCTGGCAGGGGCCGTGTGACCAGAACGGTTTTTTCCATCAGAGCCAATCCGTAAAGAAATGCGCCCCGGCCTTTGCCCTGACGCGTGCGGCGGCATCCTGCCCGATGGCCGCCGCATCCGCCACATCGCCTTCGCCGGTCACTTCGTGGGCTTCCGTCCCGTCCGGCAGCAGGATCATGCCGTGAAATTTCAGGGTGCTGCCGGAAATCGTCGCAAGACCGGCGATGGGCGTGCGGCACGAACCATCGAGCGTACCGAGGAAAGCGCGTTCACAGGCCAGCGCCGTCGACGTCGCGAAATGATTGAGCGGCGCGACCAGCGCATCGATTCGCGCGTCGCCGATTCGGGTTTCCAGTGTGATCGCGCCCTGTCCGGGTGCCGGTGGAAAGGTTGCCACATCCATCAGCGCAGTCGCCGCATCGCCAAGGCCAAGGCGGCGCAGACCGGCATAAGCCAGGAAAGTAGCGTCTACCTCACCATCGGCCAGCTTGCGCAGGCGCGTTTCCACATTGCCGCGAAAGTTCACAACTTTCAGATCCGGCCGCGATTTGAGAATCAGCGCCTGGCGCCGCAGCGAGGCAGACCCGACAACCGCGCCCAAAGGCAATTCCGCCAGCGTTCTCACAGTACGGCCGATGAAAGCATCGCGCGGATCTTCGCGTTCGAGGAAAACCGAGAGATGCAGGCCCTCGGGCAGGAAGGTCGGCATATCCTTGGAGGAGTGCACGGCCAGATCGATGCGGCCATCCGCCAGCTGTTCTTCGATCTCAAGGGTGAACAGCCCCTTGCCGCCAACCTCCGACAGCGGACGATCCTGAATCCGGTCGCCGCTGGTCGAAATCACCACGATCTCGATGTCCTCTTCGCGCAGGCCATGGGCTTTAACCAGCCGATCACGCGTCTCACGGGCTTGTACGAGTGCCAGCGCACTCCCACGTGTACCGATCTTGAGCGTTTTTGTTTGCATTAGTCGCAGTCCGTGTTACGCGAGTTTGAATTATCCGGCCCTAACTAACGGGCTTTTGTGCAACGGGCAATGCGGCGAAGGATGTCAGGGTCATCGATGCGGGTTTTGGGCATAGAAACAAGCTGTGACGAAACGGCGGCGGCGGTCGTTGAGCGCGATCACAACGGCCAGGGACGGATTCTGTCCAGCGTGGTTCTCAGCCAGATTGACGATCATGCACCCTATGGCGGCGTCGTGCCCGAGATTGCCGCACGTGCCCATGTGGAAGTGCTCGACCGGCTGATCGGGCAGGCGCTGCATGAGGCTCACATGACCCTGGACGAGGTGGATGCGGTGGCCGCAACCGCTGGTCCCGGCCTGATCGGCGGCCTGATCGTCGGCCTCATGACTGGCAAGGCCATTGCCATGGCGGCGCAAAAGCCGTTTTACGCCATCAATCATCTCGAAGGTCATGCCCTGACCCCCCGTCTCACCGACCAGATCGATTTTCCCTATCTGCTTCTCCTTGTTTCCGGCGGCCATACCCAGATGGTGCTGGTCAAGGGCCTCGGTGACTATGAACGGCTTGGCACGACCATCGACGATGCCCTCGGCGAAGCCTTTGACAAAACAGCAAAACTGCTTGGCTTGCCCTATCCGGGTGGCCCCGAGGTGGAGAAGGCGGCGTCTCTGGGTGATCCCAGCCGCTTTTCCCTGCCAAGGCCGCTCAAGGGCGAGGAACGGCTCGACTTCTCCTTCTCCGGCCTGAAGACAGCCGTGCGCCAGCTGGCAACCACACTGGAACCGCTGTCGCAGACGGATGTAAACGATATCTGCGCCGCGTTTCAGGCCGCTGTTGCCGATACGCTGAATGACCGCGTATCGCGCTCGCTTGCCCGTTTTCGCGCCAGGTTTCCCGGTGTGAAGGAACCCGTGCTGGTCGTCGCTGGCGGCGTTGCCGCCAACAAGGTCCTGCGGACCTGCCTGCAGGACCTGTGTTCCGGCAACGGCTTCCGCTTCATTGCGCCGCCCATGGCGCTGTGCACCGACAATGCCGCGATGATCGCCTGGGCCGGGGTGGAACGGGCCGGGCATATGGCCGCCGATTCGCTCGATATCGCGCCGCGGTCGCGCTGGCCGCTGGACATGCAATCCGCCCCCCTGATCGGCGCCGGGCGTCGAGGAGCCAAGGCATGAGTCCCACGCACAACATTGCGGTTCTTGGCGGCGGTGCCTGGGGTACGGCCCTTGGCGCCATGGCAGCGCACAATGGACACAGCGTGCGCCTTTATGCCCGCGACGCCGCCAGTGTTCATTCCATCAACGCGCTTCACCGCAATGAAACTTACCTTCCGGGCATAGATCTGCCAGCGCCGTTGACCGCCAGTACGGACGCAGCGAGTGTTCTTGCGGGCAGCGATTTCATTCTTTGCGTCATTCCGGCGCAGGCCATGGCCAGCGCTCTTGAGGAGCTGAAGCCCCTGATCCCGAGAGCCGTGCCGCTGATCATCTGCGCCAAGGGCATTGATCGCAAACGCGGTCTGCTGATGTCCAGCCTGGTCAGGGAGATCATCCCGGATCAGCTCATCGCGGCATTGTCCGGACCGAGCTTTGCCAGCGACGTGGCAAGGGGCCTGCCGACCGCCGTCACCGTTGCCGCCGAAAGCCAGACCGTAGCTGACCGAATCGCGCTTGCCCTTTCGGGTCCGGCATTCCGCTGCTATTCGACGGATGACCTTGTCGGCGTCGAGATCGGCGGCGCGCTGAAGAACGTGCTTGCCATTGCCGCCGGCGCCGCCATCGGCCGGGGATTTGGCGCGAGCGCACAGGCGGCGCTGGTGACCCGTGGCTTTGTCGAACTGCGGCGTGTGGGTCATGCACTTGGCGCCCGGCCGGAGACGATCATGGGCCTTTCCGGCCTCGGCGATCTGCTGCTCTCCTGCTCGACATCCCAGTCGCGCAACTATTCCTACGGCCTTGCCCTTGGCCGCGGCGATGACCTGACCGGCAGGCCGCTGGCGGAAGGCGTGGCGACGGCAGCCATCGCCGCGGAGCTGGTCGCCCGGCACTCCATCGAAGCACCCATCATCGAAGCGGTTGCGCGCATTCTGGACCGCAGCATTACCATTGACGAAGCGGTCGAAGCCCTGCTTGCAAGACCGCTGAAAAACGAAGATTAGAAATCTGATTGTCCGTATCGGAGAAACCGAATGCTCTATGCCCTACTTTGCAACGACAAGCCTGGCCATCTGCAGGTGCGTCTTGATACCCGCGCCGCGCATCTTGACTATCTCAACGGTCTCGGCGACCGCCTGAAATTCGCTGGGCCTTTCCTTGGAGACGATTCCAAGCCCAACGGCAGTCTGGTTGTGATCGACGCCGCCGATGTCGCCGGCGCCCGGGAAATCGCTGCAAACGATCCCTATGCCAAGGCTGGCCTCTTCGCATCGGTCGATATCCGCCCATGGAACTGGGCAATCAAGAATCCAGACAGCAAATAGGTTCAAACATGGCATTCTGGCTTTTCAAATCCGAACCCGACGCGTGGTCCTGGGAGAAACAGAAGGAAGCGGGCGCCAAGGGCACCGAATGGACCGGCGTGCGCAACTATCTCGCGCGCAACAATATGCGCGCCATGCAATTGGGCGATAAAGGTTTCTTCTACCATTCCAATGAAGGCCTCGAAGTGGTTGGCATCGTCGAGGTCTGCGCGCTGGTGCACCATGATTCGACCACGGACGATCCCCGCTGGGAGTGCGTCGACATCCGTGCGGTAAGGGACGTGCCGAAACCGGTCACGCTCAAGGACGTCAAGGCAAACCCCAAGCTGGAAAAAATGGCCCTCGTCACCTCGATGCGCCTTTCCGTGCAGCCGGTCACTCCGGACGAATGGGAGGAAGTTTGCCGCATGGCCGGGCTTGTTCCCGCACCGCAATGATGGCCCGTCATGGATGAGCAGGCGCTTGATCCGAACAGCGAACGCTACCGGCGCTTTGTTCGGGCGAATACCACGTTGCAGGCGCCGCCCCATGTGCCGGAGATAAACCTGCATCTGGCCGATGAAGCCCATGACCTCTGGCACAGGACGGAAGAGGAACTGGCGACCATTGGCCTACCGCCGCCCTTCTGGGCTTTTGCCTGGGCCGGCGGCCAGGGCGTCGCACGTTATGTCCTCGATCATCCTGATACGGTGAGGAACAGGACTGTTCTGGATTTCGCCTCCGGCTCCGGTCTTGTCGGCATCGCCGCCGCAATGGCCGGTGCAGCGCGCGTCACATCCTGCGACATCGACCCCTTCACCCGTCCGGCCATCAATCTCAACGCCGATGCCAACGGCGTCGCGGTCGAAACCCTCATTCACGATCTGATCGATACGGACCATGATTGGGACGTCGTCCTGGCTGGTGACGTCTTCTATGAAAAGCCGCTCGCGGACCGGCTTATCCCGTGGTTCACGGCGCTCGCCGCGCGCGGCGCAACCGTGATTGTCGGCGATCCCGGCCGCTCGTATTTTCCGAAGAACCTGCTGGAGGAACTGGCAGTCTATGCGGTGCCGGTGACCCGAATCCTCGAAGATTCCGAGGTAAAGCGCACCACCGTCTGGCGGTTCCGCTATTAGCGGGACTCTAGCGCAAAACCCGGATAACCGTTTCCGGTGACAGAAATGGCAGCAACCGGTCCATATCCCGGCGATTCAGGGCAATGCAGCCCTCCGTATGGGTATAGCCGGGCCGGGCCAGATGAAAGAAGATGGCACTGCCGCCAGAACGGCGCCGCGGCTTGATGTTCCAGTCCATGACGATGCAGATGTCATAGAGATCGTCCTTGCGCCACATGGTTTCATGGCTGGCGCCGTAGGGAATGCGCACCTTGCGATTGTAGTTGCGATCATCGCCCACTTCGCACCAGCCATCCGCACGGCGCAGCGCGCGCAAGTTGAGCCCGGTCGGCGCAATCACCCGCTTGTCAGGGCGCTTGAAGCCATAGAGCAGACGCATGCGCGCCAATGGCGTTCCCCCATCGCCCTCCCGTTTGAACGCGGTGATCCCGCCTTTCCCCAGGGCGCAGTGCAAAACCATCTGGCCGGCAATCAGTTGTCCGCGGCTGCGGTGGCCGGGCTTGCGGCGAACATCGATCATTTTCAACGCTGTACGACTCATACTTGCCTCATAAAAAGCATTTTTATGTCAGACTGATGCGCCGCATAAGCAATATCAAGCCGGTCCTCTTTCTTTCCGGAACAATTCGACTTAAATTCCAACCACTTCTTTGCACGGGCGGGAAACCATATGACAGCACGCACCATTCTTATCGTCGATGATGATACTGATCTTCGCGCCATCCTGGTTGAGCAGCTGAGCCTCTATGAAGAGTTCCAGATCATCGAGGAAGACAATGCGACCAAGGGTATCCAGTCCGCGCGCAATGGTGTCGTCGACCTCCTGATCATGGATGTGGGCCTTCCCGACATGGACGGGCGGGAAGCGGTCAAGCTTTTGCGCAAAGGCGGGTTCAAGGCGCCTGTAATCATGCTCACGGGCCACGACACTGATTCGGATACTATCCTCGGCCTCGAATCGGGCGCCAATGACTATGTCACCAAGCCATTCCGTTTTGCGGTGCTTCTGGCGCGCATCCGCGCGCAATTGCGCCAGCACGAGCAGAGTGAGGATGCGACCTTCGTTGTCGGCCCTTACACCTTCAAACCCGGCCAGAAAATGCTGATCGACGCCAAGGGCGGCAAGATCAGGCTGACGGAAAAAGAAGTCGCCATTATCAAGTATCTCTACCGCGCCGGCGGCAAGGTCATCACCCGTGATGTGCTGCTGGAGGAGGTCTGGGGCTATAATTCCGGCGTGACGACCCACACGCTGGAAACACATGTCTACCGGTTGCGACAAAAAATCGAGCACGATCCGTCGAATTCGAGCATACTGGTTACCGAAAGCGGGGGATACAAACTCATTCCTTGATGCCGATCAGGTGAATCTAGGTATATGTCTGTTCTTGCATGGCAATTGAAGATGATATTCGCATTCTGGAGACAGTGGGGCTGTTCGGGACATTCACCCGCGACCAGTTGCGTCTGCTTGCCTTTGGTACCGAGCGTCTTGTTCTAAGGGAAGGCCGCGAGCTTTACCGCGAGGGCCAGTCCGCCGATTGCGCCTATGTCATCGACCGGGGAACCATTTCGCTGTTCCGCGAAGGCCAGTCCGGGCGTGTCGTGCTCAAGAGTGTGGGCCCCGGCGCGGTTCTCGGCGAAATGGCGATCATTGCCCAGACCAAGCGCCTCACCAGCGCCATGGCCGACACCGAAACCGAAGTCATCCGGCTCAATCGCTCGCTGTTCCGGCGTATTCTTGAGGAGTACCCGGAAATTGCCGCCGCGCTCCACACCCAGATTTCCGCCGACCTGAATGAAATGATTGCGGAAATTACCCGGTATGAGCACCTGTTCGGCGGCGAGTAGCCGCCGGATCACTCTCTAATCCAGATTGAACCGGGCAATGACCGGCACATGATCGGACGGACGATCCCATCCGCGCGCTTCGCGAAGCACCGTGATGCTGGCAAGATCGTTCTCCAGATCCGGCGACCCCCAGATGTGATCGAGACGGCGGCCGCGATCCGCCGCGGCCCAATCGGCAGCACGGTAGCTCCACCACGTATAGATCTTTTCGTGCGGCGGAATATAATGGCGCATCAGATCGCTCCAGCCGCCGTTCTTGCGCAGGGCCTCGAAAGTCTCCGTCTCGATCGGCGTATGGCTGACCACTTTCAGCAGCTGCTTATGCGACCACACATCCGTTTCGAGCGGCGCAATGTTCAGATCGCCCACGAGCAACGAGGCATGGCCATCGCCATAAACGGCATTCATCGCCTTCATCTCTTCCAGGAAGCCGAGCTTGTGCGCGAATTTGGGATTGATAGCCGGATCCGGTTCGTCACCGCCCGCGGGCACGTAGAAATTATGGATGCGCAGCCGCTTCGATCCGGCCATGACAATCGTGCTCAGATGACGGCAATCGGCAATGTTGCAGAAACCCACCCGGGCGGGCTCCGACAAAGGCCGCCGCGAGAGCGTGGCGACGCCGTGATATCCCTTCTGGCCGCTGATCTCGATATGTTCGTAGCCGGCCATGTGGAAGGCCTCGCGCGGGAAGAGATCATCGGGGCATTTCGTTTCCTGCAGGCACAGAACATCCGGCTGGTGATCCCGCAGGAACTGCAGGACCAGATCAAGACGCAGGCGCACGGAATTGATGTTCCAGGTGGCAACGGAGAAAGGCATGGGGGAGAAATCTCGCGATAGAATGGATTGACGCGAGCCTAGACCATCTTTGCAGCGATTGAAAATCGAAAGGCCGCTCGTCCACACGCGATTGGTGTGACGACGCGGCCCTGAAAGATGAAGCGGTCAGCGCTTCATGGCGATGCGCGTGTAGTCGATCGTGAACATGTCCTTGGCGAACTTCACGTCCTTGCGGACATTGGTGATCATGACCGTTGTATCCAGGCCCTGCGCATCAGTGATCGTCCACTGGCGCAGCTCATAGGTCTTCGGATCGAACATCATCGTGATGGTGGAATTGCCAAAGACGGATTTGTCGCCGAGAACGATCGTCGTCATGTCGGGCTCTTCCTTGACGGACTTCACCCGGTCGCCGGTCAGATCGATCTGGTCGGCAAGCAGCAGCTTCAACGGCGTCTTCGACAGGGGATAGAGATCCCAGGTATCGAGCTTGCGATTGTTGATCACGACGGATTCACCATCGGAAATCACGCGGATCGGCGATGGCTTGTTGTAGGTGAAGCGAATCTTGCCCGGCCGCTCGATATAGAACGTGCCTTCGGTTTGTTCGCCGCGCGGACCGAACTGAACAAAGTCGCCGGTCATCGTCTTCACGCTGGAAAACTGGTTGGCGATCTGCTGGGCTCCGTTGATGGCGGCAGGTGCCGCCTGGGCGCTTGCCTGCCCGGAAATGCCAGCTGCACCGAGAAGCAGCGCCATGCCAACCACGGAAGCCGCAGCACATGTCCGGGCAAACGTGCCAATCGTGCGAAGCGAAGCTTTGGTCGTTGTCATGATGTTCAGTCTCCTGTCTTATTCTCTTGCTGTATACCCGGTCAGTTTGACCTGACTATGGCCGAGAAACGGCGGGAAACCGCAACTTGTTCCTCAATTTCGCAACGCATCGGCGGGCACACCGGTTACGTAACGCTGCATCATGCCGTTATGTAGTCATTCGGTGCGCCCGTTACAGGACGGGCAGACGAAAATGCTACGTAACGGCGCTTAAAAATCATCGTCCTGTGTCGGCACGAGAATGTCACGCTTGCCCGCATGGTTGGCAGGGCCGACGATACCCTCCTGCTCCATACGCTCGATGATCGAGGCTGCCCTGTTGTAACCAATGCCGAGGCGGCGCTGGATATAACTGGTAGACGCCTTCTTGTCGCGCAGCACCACGGCAACGGCCTGGTCATAGGGATCATCCGAATCTTCCAGATTGGACGTCCCGGCCGGGCCGCCGCCCATATCGTCTTCCTCGTCCTCTTCCGTGATCGCATCGAGATATTCGGGGACGCCTTGCAGTTTCAGATGATTGACGATCTTTTCCACTTCGTCGTCACCGACAAACGGCCCGTGCACGCGCTGGATGCGGCCGCCGCCGGCCATGTAGAGCATGTCGCCCATGCCGAGCAGCTGTTCGCCGCCCTGTTCACCCAGAATGGTGCGCGAATCGATCTTGGAGGTGACCTGGAAGGAAATGCGGGTTGGAAAGTTCGCCTTGATCGTGCCGGTGATGACATCGACAGACGGGCGCTGTGTTGCCATGATCACGTGAATACCGGCAGCACGGGCCATCTGCGCAAGACGCTGGACAGCCCCTTCAATGTCCTTGCCGGCCACCATCATCAAATCGGCCATTTCGTCGATGATCACGACGATATAGGGCATGGGCTGCAAATCCAGCTCTTCGGTCTCGTAGACCGCCTCGCCCGTTGCCCGGTCGAAACCGGTCTGCACAGTCCGGGCAATCCGCTCACCCTTCTTCTGCGCCTGTTCGACCCGCTGGTTGAAGCCGTCGATATTGCGCACGCCGACCTTGGACATCTTGCGGTAACGGTCTTCCATCTCCTTGACGGTCCATTTCAGCGCAACCACGGCCTTCTTCGGATCGGTGACGACGGGCGTGAGCAGATGCGGAATACCGTCATAGATCGACAGTTCCAGCATCTTCGGATCGATCATGATCAGGCGACACTGCTCCGGGGTCATGCGGTAGAGCAGCGACAGGATCATGGTGTTGATGGCGACGGATTTACCCGAGCCGGTGGTGCCGGCAACGAGCAGATGCGGCATCTTCGCCAGATCGGCGATGACAGCTTCGCCATTGATGGTCTTGCCCAGCGCCAGCGCCAGCTTGGTCTTGGTCTGCTCAAAATCCCGGCTGGCCAGCAATTCCCGCAGAAAAACCATTTCGCGGGTCTGGTTTGGCAGTTCGATGCCGATGGCATTGCGGCCCGGCACGACGGCAACACGCGCTGCAATGGCGCTCATCGAACGGGCAATGTCATCGGCCAGCGTGATGACACGCGAAGACTTGATGCCCGGAGCCGGTTCCAGCTCGTACAGCGTTACGACAGGACCGGGGCGCACATGGATGATCTCCCCCCTGACGCCGAAATCTTCAAGCACACCCTCGAGCAGCCGCGCATTCTGCTCAAGCGCTTCCTTCGAAAGACTGGGGTTGCGGACCACGTTCTTCGGTTCGCTGAGGAAATGCAGCGGCGGCATTTCAAATTCGTCGGATTTGATCAGGGATGTCTGGGCTTCGCGCTGTATGCGCGCACCGGTCTTTGGAGCCGGGGCGGGTGTGGCGATCCGAGCCTTGCCGCCGGGTATTGCTGCCGGGCGCGCGGGCGCTGCCTGCGGCGCCCAATCATCCACCTCATCCTCTTCGCTGAACGCGATCGGATCATAATCATCGGGTTCGTGCCCGAAACCATCATTGCCGATGTCGATTGACGGCGCCTCAATGCGCGGCGCTTCGTCATAGAAACCTGGCTCCCGGCGCGCACCGTTCTGCCGTGCCCCGTTCTGCCGTGCCATCGGGGTATCGGCAAACAGATCATCGTCATTGTGCCGTGCCGCGGCACTGCGCGCACCGCTGTAAAGCCCAGCACTGCGCCCGAACAGGCGGCGGAACAGCGCCTTGATGCTGAGGAACCAGTGGGTCAGCGCGCCGAGCGCCAGCCAGCGGCCACCCTCACTTTCCTCATCATCCTCGTCCTCGTCGTCAAAATCCTCTTCCTGTGCCACGTGACGGCCGGACTTCTTGGCCACGACCGGCTCGCTGTCACGATAGGTCAGACCGCTGGCAAAGCCGAAGACCCACAGCGTCGGCAAAGCGAGGACGGCGACCAGGATCATGGCCAGACCGCCACGCGGGAATGTTCCGGTGAAGATCGCCGGAATTTTGAGAACCATGTCACCAAAGACACCGCCGAGGCCGATCGGCATCGGCCAGCTTGCGGGGATGGTGAAGCAGCCGGCAATGGCCGCCGCCATCAGCGATGCGCCGAACCAGGCAATCGCCCGCCGCGGCAAACGGTCGACCCCCCTGCCGGTCAGCATCAGACCGCCCCAGAACAGCGCCGGCATGAGTGCGACAACGGTCGAAAGGCCGAAGAACTGCATGCCGAGATCAGCAAAAACCGCGCCGGCATAGCCAAGGGCGTTGCGAACCGGATTGGACGTGGCGTGGCTGAAGCTCGGATCGATCACGTTCCATGTCGCAAGGCTGCCAATGGCAAAGGCAACGAAGCAAAACAGGGCCAATCCCCAGACAATCTGGATCTGTCTGCGGAAAAGGGTCGTCAACCCGTGCCGGTTTTCCTCGATCGCATAGGAGGCTGAATATCCTTGACGCATGAAATCTCGCCCTAGTAAACGCACGCACGGCGGTCGTGAGTAACCGCAGATTCGATTCCCACGTTACGGCGCGGATGGTTAAGGGGGCATTAACCATGGCGAGCACGAGCGAAATTACATTGGCGGAGCTGCCATCCCGGGTTCGACAAGCTTGCCTGCCTCAACAAAAAAGGCCCGGAAAACCGGGCCTTTCTCAGTTCCTGTCAAAAGCCGCCCATTAATTGTGGTAGGCCGCTTCACCGTGGGAGGTGAGATCGAGACCGATGGACTCGGCTTCAGCGGTCGGACGCAGTCCGACAACGACATCGACGATCTTGTAGAGGATCAGCGAACCCAAACCGCTCCAGACCAACGTGACGAGCACGGCCTTGATCTGCACGAACACCTGCGCACCCATGGTGACGCCTTCCGCATAACCGACACCGCCAAGCGCCGTGCTGGTGAAGAAGCCGGTGCCGATGGCGCCGATGATACCGCCAATGCCGTGCACGCCGAAGACGTCGAGGCTGTCGTCATAGCCGAGCTTCGGCTTCACCACGGCCACCATGTAGTAGCAGATGATGCTGGCGATGGCGCCAAGGAAGATGGCGCCAACCGGACCGACGGTTCCGGCAGCAGGCGTTACGGCAACCAGACCGGCAACAACACCGGATGCGGCACCCAGCATCGAAGCCGTCTTGCGGGCAAGCGCTTCGATGACAACCCATGCAATGATCGCACCGGCGGTTGCCGTGAACGTATTGATCATCGCCAGCGTCGCAATGCCGTTGGCTTCGAGAGCCGAACCGGCATTGAAGCCGAACCAGCCGACCCACAGGATTGAGGCGCCGATCATGGTAAGCGGCATCGAGTGCGGCGCCATCATGTCACGGCCAAGACCGGCACGCTTGCCGATGACGAGAGCACCCACGAGACCGGCAATACCGGCGTTGATGTGAACGACGGTGCCGCCGGCAAAATCAAGCGCACCCCAGCTGTAGATCAGACCATTGGAATCCCAGACCATATGGGCAATCGGGAAGTAGACGAACGTGACCCACAGGATGACGAACAGGATCGTCGCCGAGAATTTGATGCGTTCGGCAAAAGCACCGACGATCAGCGCTGGCGTGATGGCGGCAAAGGTCATCTGGAAGCAGATGAAAACGAATTCGGGAATACCGACACCCTTGGTAAAGGTTGCAGCCGTCGAAACCGGTGTCACACCGGAAAGGAAAACCTTGCCAAGGCCACCCCAGTAGGGGCTGGTGCCGCCGCCGAAGGCGAAGGAGTAACCGTAGAAAACCCAGATGATCATCACGACGGCGGCAATGCCCGTGCACTGCATCAGCACGGAAAGCACGTTCTTGGCGCGCACGAGGCCGCCATAGAACAGGGCAAGGCCCGGAACGATCATGAACAGGACGAGGACACTGGAGATCATCATCCAGGCCGTGTCGCCTTTGTTGACAGTCAGCGCAGCGGCTGCGGCAGTATCCGCTGCGGCTGGCGCCGCCTCCTGAGCGAGCGCGGCCAGCGAACCGAATGCGGTCAGCGCCAGCGAACCCAGAAGGGTACTGCGCACCGCGGATGTCAGACTGGTTGGAATTTTCATTATTTTCTCCTTAAACCCCAAATGACTCAAAGCGCATCGGTGTCAGTTTCGCCCGTACGGATACGGACGGCCTGATCAATGCTGAGAACGAAAATCTTCCCGTCACCGATCTGGCCGGTTTTGGCGGCCGTGGTGATGGCTTCAACGGCGGTGTCGACGAGCTCTGACGCGACAGCCACTTCCACCTTCAGTTTGGGAAGAAAGCTGACGGCGTATTCCGCGCCACGATAAATCTCGGTGTGCCCTTTCTGGCGGCCGTAACCCTTCACCTCGGTGACGGTCAGGCCCTGGATGCCGACAGCGGTAAGTGCTTCGCGCACTTCGTCCAGCTTGAACGGCTTGATGATGGCCATCACAATTTTCATTGACTATACCCCTGCGCTAGCGCGGTACCCCTCAGGTGGAATTACCTGAACGGCAGCAACCCGCGTTGAACCCATCCCCTAAGCCTTGATGGCCCTTGGCGACTGGTGAGGAGTATTCAAGTTCCGTGCCAGACTCGAAAAATAATACTAAGGCATTGATTATATATGGATATTTTTATCACTTCGGCAGTGCACAATACATTATCCGGCAACATGCCTAAAATTTAGGCAATTCAATCCGCGTGGTCGAATTTCACTCGGCCGGATGCACACGAATTAGGCCTTCCTGCGCCGTCGAGGCAATCAGAGTGCCATCCCGGCTGTACAAAGCGCCACGGTTGAACCCACGGGCACCAGCCGCACTCGGGCTATCGGCCGTATAAAGCAGCCAGTCATCGAAATTGAAGGGCCGGTGGAACCACATGGCATGATCGAGGCTCGCGACCTGCAAATCCCGATCAAAAATCGAGCGGCCATGCGCATAGAGCGAGGTATCCAGCAATGTCATATCCGAGAGATAGGCCAGAACCGCAGCCTGCAGGGCGCGATCCTCAGGTACAGGACCAGTTGTCCTGATCCAGACATTCTGCTCTGGAGGCAGCTTTTCCCGCGTGAAGTAATGCGTCAGAGACAGGGGTTTCATCTCGATCGGACGGTCCTGCTCCCAATATTTGCGCACATTGGCTGGCGCGTTCTGCAGATACTGCTCCTTGAGGTCCTTGTCGCTCATCAGCTTTTCCGGCGCGAGAACGTCGAGGGGCATCGGCTTTTGATGCTCAAGTCCTTTTTCCTCGATCTGGAATGACGCCTCGAGCGAAAAAATCGCATGCCCGTGCTGGATCGCCACCACGCGCCGGGTGGTGAAACTCGCGCCGTCGCGGATGCGGTCCACCTCGTAGATGATCGGCACTTTCGGATCGCCCGCACGCATGAAATAGCTGTGCAGGGAGTGGACATGACGCTCGGGATCGACCGTGCGCTGCGCCGCCACCAAAGCCTGGCCGATGACCTGACCGCCAAACACCCGCTGCCAGCCAACCTGCGGGCTGCGACCTCGAAACAGGTTGTGTTCAAGTGTCTCAAGGTCGAGTATGGACAAAAGCTCTTTCATGGCATCAGACATGACGGGCGCGACTCCTGTTCGTACGGTCGGCATAATAGTGCCTGAATCCGCTTGCAACAGGAACAGGTGAACAAGTCAAGCGCCACATCGGCGCAAGAGCAAAGGGAAACCGGAGGCAATCATGGCTGAAAGAACCCGTACACACACATCAGAAGTCCCCGGCAGCACCGATATCGTGATTGCTGGTGCTGGCTATGTCGGCATGGCGACCGCCGTTGCACTGAAATCCTCGGCGCCGCATCTGGCTGTCACGGTGATCGACGCGGCACCGGCCGGTCTCTGGCGCAAGGACACCCGCGCCTCGGCCATTGCCGCCGCTGCGAGCCGCATGCTCGACCGCCTCGGCTGCTGGCAGGAAATCCTGCCGAAGGCACAACCGATCACCGAAATGATCGTTACGGATTCGCGCACCTCCGATCCGGTTCGCCCGGTCTTCCTGACCTTCAATGGCGAAGTTGAGCCCGGTGAGCCTTTCGCCCACATGGTGGAAAACCGCAACCTCAACGCCGCCTTGCGTGGGAAAGCCGAACAGATCGGCGTCACCTTTGTCGAGGGGACACCCGTCCATGGTTTTGACCATGGCGACGAGTACCTCACGGTGCGTTACGGCGATGACAAGACGCTGCGCACGCGCCTGCTCCTGGCGGCTGACGGCGTCAAATCGCGGCTGCGCGATATGGCGGGCATCAAAACCGTGAACTGGGAATATGGCCAGTCCGGTATCGTCTGCACGGTCGCCCATGAACGGCCGCACAATGGTCGCGCAGAAGAGCATTTTCTTCCCGCAGGCCCCTTTGCCATTTTGCCGCTGAGCGGTAACCGCTCCTCGCTTGTCTGGACCGAGCGCACCGCAGATGCGGAGCGGCTCATCAGGGAAGACGATTTCGTGTTCGAAGCCGAACTCGAACAGCGTTTTGGCCTGAAACTGGGAGAATTGCGGATCGAAGGGCCGCGCAAAGCCTTTCCGCTCGGACTGACGCTGGCACGCGATTTCGTCAAGCCGCGCTTCGCGCTCATCGGCGATGCGGCGCACGGCATCCATCCCATTGCCGGTCAAGGCCTCAATCTTGGCTTCAAGGACGCAGCAGCGATCGCCGAAACCATTGTCGATGCCGACCGCCTCGGTCTAGACATCGGCTCCATCGCCGTACTCGAACGCTATCAGACCTGGCGCCGTTTCGACACGGTGCAGATGGGTGTGACCACCGACGTCCTCAACCGTTTGTTCTCCAACGACCATGTGCCGGTGCGTGCACTGCGCGACTTTGGATTGGGTCTTGTCGAGCGCATGCCGCGGCTCAAGGGATTTTTCATCCGCCAAGCCGCGGGATTATCGGCCACATCCCCGAAGCTGCTTCAGGGCCAACCGATCTGAAGCAGCTTTCCCCCGCTCAGAGCGGGCGGGGATAGGTGCGATGGATAGCCTGGATTTCACCAAGAATGTCTGGTGTGAGCGTCACATCCGCAGCACCGATATCGGTCTTCAGCTGGTCAAGCGATGTTGCACCGATGATGACCGAGGTGACGAATGGCCGGCTCAAGGCAAAGGCAATCGCGAGTTGCGCGACATCCAGATCATGTTTGTGCGCAAGCGCGATATAGGCCCTGACCGCCGGATCGGCATGCGCGTTGTTCCGCCAAAGGTCCTGCAGCGCGCCGCGTGTTCCCGCCGGCACCTTTCCATCCAGATACTTGCCGGTCAGGACACCTGAAGCCAGGGACGAATAGGCAAGGAGCCCGACGTCTTCATGGTGGCTGACTTCCGCCAGATCCAGATCGAATGCCCGCTGCAGCAGGCTGTATTCGTTCTGAACCGAAACAACACGCGGCAGGTCCTTGCGCTCGGCCAGCTTCAGCCATTGCGCGACACCCCAGGCCGTTTCGTTGGAAAGGCCGATATGGCGGATTTTGCCCGCCTTCACCATGTCGCCAAGGCCATCGAGCGCTTCCTCGATCTGTTGAACCACTTCGGCCCGGTTCTGCTGATGCGGCGCATATTCCCAGCCATTGCCAAAGTGATAATGCCCCCGAACCGGCCAATGCACCTGGTAAAGGTCGATATAGTCCGTCTGCAGGCGTTTCAGACTGCCTTCGACCGCTTCGGCGATGGTACTCTTGCTCATCAGGCTGCCGCCGCGGATCCAGCTGTTGCGTCCGCCGCCGGCAATTTTCGTCGCCAGCACGAAGCGATCGCGCTTGCCGGTCTTCTTAAACCAGTTGCCAATATAGGTTTCGGTCTTGCCATAGGTTTCGGCGGTCGGCGGAACCGCATAAATCTCGGCCGTATCCATGAAGTTGATTCCGGCTTCGAGCGCACGATCAATCTGCGCATGGGCATCGGCTTCGGTGTTCTGTACGCCCCAGGTCATGGTGCCAAGGCAAATTTCCGTGACGTCAATATCCGTCCGGCCAAGCTTTTTCAGTTTCACGGGGATTGTCCTGTTTTGAATTCACGAGGGTTCGATTTCGAAGCCAGGCTTCCGCCGCAGCCTTCAGACACGCTGGCCGCAGCAAGGGAGGGTTGCGCGGCAGTGGTCTTTGCCACCATAGCAATCAAATCCCGCTTTTCCATATATCGTTTTGCAAGCCACGCGACAAAACGATCAATTCTGGCAAATTCCGCCACCGGGCCTATGATGCGGAACTGCTGCAATCCTGTGGCGTTACCGACAGGAGGCGCACAGTCTTAATCAACCAACCGAGGGAGAGTGTTCTATGGACAGACAGGCAACCGCAATCTGGAAGGGCGCCCTGAAAGATGGCGCTGGTACACTTGATACGCAAAGCGGTGCCCTGAAGGGGCTTCCCTATAATTTCAAGGCCCGCTTCGAAGACGCAAGCGGCACGGCGGGGACCAACCCGGAGGAACTTCTGGCGGCCGCCCATGCCGGTTGCTTCGCCATGCAGCTTTCGCATTTCCTGGCGGAAAACGGCACGCCTGCCGCCAAACTTGATGCCAAGGCAACCGTCAGCATCAACCCGGCCGCCGGTGGCGGTTTCGAAATCACCAAAAGTGCCATCACGCTCGTTGGCGATGTTCCGGGTATCGACGCCGCGACCTTTTCGAAACTGGCCGAACAGGCAAAGGCCTCCTGCCCGCTCTCCAAAGCGCTTGGCGCCATTCAGGTCACACTGGACGCAAAGCTGGCCTGAGCGGCACGTCAAAGCCACCAAACAAAACGGGCGCTCGCAGCGCCCGTTTTTATGCGATCATCGACGTGACCAATCGCCTAGACCCGGCGTTCGACCATCATCTTCTTGATTTCAGCAATTGCCTTGGCCGGATTCAACCCCTTGGGGCAGGTCTGCGCACAGTTCATGATCGTGTGGCAGCGATAGAGCCGGAAGGGGTCTTCCAGATTGTCGAGGCGTTCGCCTGTCGCTTCGTCACGGCTGTCGATCAGCCAGCGATAGGCCTGCAGCAGAACAGCCGGTCCAAGATAGCGGTCGCCATTCCACCAATAGCTCGGGCACGAGGTCGAGCAGCAGGCGCACAGGATGCACTCATAGAGCCCATCGAGCTTGGCGCGATCGTCATGGCTCTGCAGCCATTCCTTTGCCGGCTCCGGCGAAACCGTCTTGAGCCATGGTTCGATCGAACGGTGCTGGGCATAGAAATTCGACAGGTCCGGCACCAGATCCTTGACCACGGGAAGATGCGGCAAAGGATAGATTTTGACCGCGCCCTTGATCTCGTCCATGCCCTTGGTGCAGGCGAGCGTATTGGTTCCGTCGATGTTCATGGCGCAGGAGCCGCAGATACCTTCGCGGCAGGAGCGGCGCAGCGTCAGAGTCGGATCGATCTTGTTCTTGATCCACAAAAGACCATCGAGAACCATCGGGCCGCAATCGTCGAGATCGACATAATAGGTATCGATCCGCGGATTCTCACCATCATCCGGCGACCAGCGATAGATGCGGTATTCCCGAAGATTGTTGGCGCCCTGCGGGCGGTCCCAGGTCTTGCCGGGGCGCATCTTCGAGTTCTTGGGAAGTGCAAGTTCAACCATGATGCTCTGATCCCTTAGTACACGCGCGCTTTCGGCGCGATCTTGGCGAGGCTGATGCCGCCGTCCTCTTCCTTGACCAGCGGGTCAAGGTGAACGGGACGGTAGTCAAGCTTGACCTCACCCTCGGGCGAGAGCCAGGCAAGGCTGTGCTTGCGCCAGTTGATGTCGTCACGGTTGGGGAAATCCTCATGCGCGTGGGCGCCGCGGCTTTCCTTGCGTGCTTCGGCGGCAACCACCGTGGTCAGCGCGTTGGCCATCAGGTTTTCCAGTTCCAGCGTTTCCACCAGGTCGGAATTCCAGATCATCGAGCGGTCGGTAACCTTGATGTCCGGAAGCTCGTGCCAGATTTTCTCCATGCGCGCGACACCGGACTTCAGCGATTCCGACGTGCGGAACACCGCAGCGTCTTCCTGCATGGTCTTCTGCATCTTTTCACGCAGGACCGCCGTCGGCGTGCTGCCATTGGCATGACGCAGGCGGTCGAAGCGTTCCATGATCTTCTCGACCGATGCCTCGTTGATCGTCGGGATCTTGGCATTGCGGTCGATCACCTGACCGGCGCGGATGGCTGCGGCCCGACCGAAGACCACGAGATCGATCAGCGAATTCGAGCCAAGACGGTTGGCGCCATGCACAGACGCACAGCCCGCTTCGCCGACAGCCATCAGGCCCGGCTGGATGCGGTCCGGATTATCCTTGGTCGGATTGAGCGCTTCACCCCAGTAGTTGGTTGGAATGCCGCCCATATTGTAGTGAACCGTCGGCAGAACCGGGATCGGTTCCTTGGTCAGATCCACACCGGCAAAAATCTTGGCCGATTCGGAAATGCCGGGCAGGCGCTCGTGCAGAACGGCCGGATCAAGATGGTCGAGATGCAGGAAAATGTGATCCTTGTTCTTGCCAACACCGCGGCCTTCGCGGATTTCCAGGGTCATGCAGCGGGAAACCACGTCGCGTGATGCCAGATCCTTGGCCGATGGCGCATAGCGCTCCATGAAGCGCTCGCCCTCGGAGTTGACGAGATAGCCGCCTTCGCCGCGTGCGCCTTCGGTGATCAGGCAGCCCGCACCGTAAATGCCGGTCGGATGGAACTGAACGAATTCCATATCCTGCAGGGGCAGGCCAGCGCGCGCCACCATGCCGCCGCCGTCACCGGTGCAGGTATGGGCTGACGTTGCCGAGAAATAGGACCGGCCGTAGCCGCCTGTTGCCAACACCACCATCTTGGCGGCAAAACGATGGATCGTGCCGTCATCGAGGTTCCACGCGACGACACCGGTGATGGTGCCGTCCGCATCCTGAATGAGATCCAGGGCAAAATATTCAATGAAGAACTGCGCATTGTGGCGCAGGCTCTGGCCATAAAGCGTGTGCAGGATGGCATGGCCCGTGCGGTCGGCGGCGGCGCAGGTGCGCTGCACGGGCGGACCATCGCCATAGTTCATCATGTGGCCGCCGAAGGGGCGCTGGTAAATCTTGCCCGCTTCGGTGCGCGAGAAGGGCACGCCGTAGTGCTCCAGCTCGTAGACGGCAGCCGGTGCTTCACGCGCAAGATATTCCATCGCGTCGGTGTCGCCGAGCCAGTCCGATCCCTTGACGGTATCGTACATGTGCCACTGCCACGAATCCGGCCCCATATTGCTCAGGGAAGCGGCGATACCGCCCTGCGCTGCAACAGTGTGCGAGCGGGTCGGGAAAACCTTGGTGATGCAGGCCGTCTTGAGGCCCTGTTCCGCCATGCCCAGCGTCGCGCGCAAACCGGCGCCGCCGGCACCCACCACGACCACATCGAATTTGTGGTCAACGAATGTATAGGCCTTGCCGTTTTTGCCGGCGGTCCCGTTCTTGTCTGTAGTTGCCAAGATTAGCCTCCGAAGCTCAGCTTGATGATCGCAAAGACGCAGGCAACGCCCACCACAAGGGTGAAAAACGTATTGAGCATCAGACAGGCGATCTTCTTGCCTTCGCTGGTTACGTAGTCTTCGATGATGACCTGCATGCCGAGGCGCATGTGATAGAGACCCGAAATGATCACCATCAACAGCACCAGCCCGGTCAGCGGATGGGAAAGAGCGGCCCGGGTTTCCGCATAGCTTGCGCGGTGCAGGTAAATGACCAGGCCGATGAAAAACAGCATCAATGGCACATTGGCAACGGCTGTCAGCCGCTGGCGCCAGAAATGCTCGGTCCCTTCATGTGCGGAGCCCAGTCCGCGGACTTTCTTGAGCGGTGTACGCATTTCACTCATTGTCCCGCCTCCTTTACAAAACCGTGAACGCTGCGATCCAGATCAGGATCGTCAACGCAATGGAGAGAACGAGCGAGGCAACAGCCATCTTCGTCGTGGTGTGCTTGTCCAGTCCGCGGCCCGTATCCCAGACGAGATGGCGAATGCCGCCGATCATGTGGTGAACGAGCGCCCAGGTGTAGCCGAGCAGGACGAGAAGACCGATCCAAGAGCCGAATACCCAGCTGACAACGTTGAACTGGCTCTCGCTGGTCGCGGTCGCAATCAGCCACCAGGCAACCAGCAGCGTGCCGAAATACAGCGCGCCGCCGGTGATGCGGTGAACGATGGACATGACCATGGTGGGAATTGGTTTGTAGATTTGCAAATGCGGCGACAGCGGCCGGTTTGCATGCAGGTTTGTCTTGCTCATAGCGTCCCCAATGATAAGCACCGCGCCATTTGAACCTTGATTGACGGGCAGGGCCGAAAGGCTGGATAGAGGCAATTTAGAAGGGTTTTAGTCCCGTTTTTGCACTGCGTCAAAGGCCCATTCACCCCCCTCATGCGGCGAATTGGCACCAATAGCAAGCCCATAAGGTTTGTTTAGAAAATTCAATCGTTTAAAGCGCCGCATAGAGCTGCAAAGGCCCGTATTTCACCTCAAATCGGCAATCAATTTTATTTGAGTGAGTCTGTCCGGTTTAACCGGTTTTACCGTATTGCGGCACCCGATTGTGCAAACGCGAACAGGACATTCCGGGTCGTTCCCAGAATGTCCCGCGCAGCGCCAAGCTTCAGGAATTGGGCCGCTCTACTGATTGCCGAAACGGATGATGAAACTGGTCCAGTCTGCGGGCGCCGCAATCTGCTCATACAGTTTGCGGCCGTCTTCCGGCAGGCGCGGCGCGTTGAGTGACAGCTTGGTCCAGCCGCGTTCTTCCGCCTTGTCGGCGAGGACATCGATCAGCGCCTTGGCAATACCCTTGCCGCGATGATCATGGTGCACATAGATGTGATCGACCTGCCCGGCGCGCATGCCGGACACGGGTTCCGGCAGATCGTAGAAAATGACAAAGCCCACGAGATGGCCGTCGAGCCGCGCTCCTGCGATCTCCGCCGCACGGTCCCGCAGCAGGTTTTCAGCATAATAGTCATCCGGGCGGCGGGGCGCGCCGCGTTTCAGCGCCTGGGCATAGCTGGCCAGAAGAGGTGCGAACTCGTGTGCATCGTTGAGATGCAGCAGAGAAATGTCGACGGCGTGTTCGTCCGGGCTCTTTGTCGTCATGGTCGCATCATCCCTTTCACTCCGGCAGCACGTCCGGCTGCCCCGCAGCATTGAGGATTGGTTGATTGTGCACCGCACGTCAACCGGCGGATCGCAGCAAAAATCGATTCAAAGGCGTTTTGGCAGATGACAAGCATTAATAAAAGGTTAATGCTTGGGCTGTCGCAGCCCATTCAACAAAGGAGCTTGTCCATGTTCGCCTTCCGCAAACACACGGCCGCACTTTTGCTGTCGGGCCTGGCCGTTATGGCCGCCACGCACAATGCCGCTGCCTACGACATCAATCTGCGAGATGCCTATGGCGATGAATATGGCAACATCATCGTGCAGGATCCCAATGGACCGAAGATGATCTTTGTCGGCGCGACAGCTGCCAAATCGGACAGGCTTGCCCGCGAACTCCGCAAGAAGGTTGCCGTCTACAAGCGGGCCAAGGGGCCAGCGATCATTTCTCCTCCCGGCGACCCCTATGTCGTGGGTGTTATTCCGGCGCCCAACACGAGCTGCGATGGCCCGATAGTCGTGCGCGGCCGCGGCTACATGTATGGCATCAACCGTGGTGAAACGCCCATTCTCGGGCTTCCGGGCTGCCAATAGCTCACATTTGATTTGCCTCGCTGTTCCGCGCCCTGTAAGGGGGCCGCTTCATTGAAGAGGTTCATTCATGGCTCGTAATGCTGACGGCGCACTCGTCCTTTTTTCCGGCGGGCAGGATTCTGCAACCTGCCTCGCCTGGGCGCTTTCGCGGTTTGACCGGGTCGAAACGGTCGGTTTCGACTATGGCCAGCGCCACCGGGTAGAGCTTGACGTGCGCAATGATTTCCGCGCCGAGGTGATCCGGCGGTTTCCCGATTGGGCGAAGCGGCTCGGTGACGACCACCGGCTTGATGCCGGCGTGATCGGCCAGCTCGGCGCCACCGCCATGACCGGCGACATCGCGATCGAGATGGCAGAGAACGGCCTGCCCAACACATTCGTGCCCGGCCGGAACCTTTTGTTTTTCACGCTTGCTGCGGCACTCGCCTACCGGCGCGGATTGCGCGTTATCGTCGGCGGCATGTGCGAGACGGATTATTCCGGTTATCCCGACTGCCGCGACGACACGCTCAAAGCACAGCAGGTTGCCCTTTCACTGGGACTGGATCGCCGCATCACCATCGAAACCCCGCTGATGTGGCTGGACAAGGCCGAAACCTTCGCCCTGGCGCGCGATATAGGCGGCGAACCGCTGCTCGATATGATCATTGAAAACACCCACACCTGTTATCTCGGCGACCGCTCGGCCCGCCATGCCTGGGGCTACGGCTGCGGCGCCTGCCCGGCCTGCGCCCTGCGTTCCAGCGGTTGGTCCAAATTCAAGGCGGAAGCCGCATGACTTATGCCGTCAAAGAAATTTATCTGACGCTGCAGGGCGAGGGCAACCATACCGGCCGTGCGGCGGTGTTCATGCGTTTTGCCGGGTGCAATCTCTGGTCCGGACTTGAACGCGACCGGGCAAACGCCCAGTGCCGGTTCTGCGACACGGATTTCGTTGGCGTGGATGGCCCCGGCGGCGGCAAATTCAAAACCGCCGATGCGCTTGCCGATGCCGTTGCCGGCGCCTGGCCGAAAAGCGCTCGCTCCAAGGGCAAGCCCTATGTCATCTGCACCGGTGGCGAACCGCTGCTGCAGCTGGACCAGCCGCTGATCGATGCCTTTCACGCAAGAGACTTCGACATCGGCGTCGAGACCAATGGCACCATTGCCGCGCCTGATGGCATTGACTGGATTTGCGTGTCACCCAAGGCCGACACCAGCCTTGTCCAGACCAGCGGCCACGAGCTCAAGCTTGTCTATCCCCAGGCGGAAGCCCAAACCGATCCGGCCCATTTCGAACACCTTTCCTTTCAGCATTTCTATTTGCAGCCTCTTGACGTCATCGGTGATCCGGCGCAAACCGCCCGGCATGTGGCATCTGCAGCGGCCTATTGCCTCGCCCATCCGCTTTGGCGGCTGAGCACGCAGACACATAAACTGATCGGCTTGCCCTGAGCTGAGGGCAGGCTTTTTTGGCGGGCGCCTGTATTGCGCCAGAGCTGACGGGAAAAACCATGAGAATCTTTATCGACTTCAATTTTGAAGCGGCTCACCATCTGCCGCACTCCTTTCCGGACGGGCATGTCAACCAGCGTCTGCACGGGCACAGCTTTCGCGTCCGCGTCAGCCTGCAGGGCCGCCCGGACCCCAAAACCGGGTTGATCGCCGATCTTGGCGCCGTCAAAACCACGGTCGACAGCGCAAAAGACGCATTGGATCATCGCTATCTCAATGAAATTGCGGGGCTGGAGTTGCCGACGCTTGAAACCATCGCCATATGGCTGTGGCGGCGTATTGCTCCGGACCTTCCGGCGCTGGCCGAGATCGGCATTTACCGCGACAGTTGCGGTGAAGGCTGCGAATATCAGGGCGAGTTTGAAACACTGGAGGAAGCGGCATGAGTCATTACGCAGAACAGGCAACGATGCTGGGCAAGGATGTTCCCATCCCGCATGATCCCGATGAAGCCTTGCTCGACGCGGTTCCCAACCCGCAGGCGGGGACACTGTTTCTGGCGCGTTTTACCTGCCCGGAATTCACCTCGCTGTGTCCCGTGACCGGCCAGCCGGACTTCGGCCATCTGGTTATCGACTACGCTCCGGACCAGGCCCTGGTCGAATCCAAGTCGCTGAAGCTTTTTCTGACCAGCTTCCGCAATCACGGCGCCTTTCACGAGGATTGCACCGTGAACATCGGCAAACGCATCGTCGAGGCCGTTAAGCCGCTGTGGCTGCGCATCGGCGGCTACTGGTATCCGCGCGGCGGTATCCCCATTGATGTCTTCTGGCAGACCGGCCCGGTACCGGAAGGACTGTGGCTGCCGGACCAGGGCGTTCCCGCCTATCGCGGCCGCGGCTGATCAAAACACAACGGGAGACGGTAAAATGGCTGAACTCAGGGTAAGAACACGGGATGTCGGCGCGACGGCGGTTCTGGAGCGAGGCGGTCAACCCGTTGTCACATCCCATACGGGCGGCGTGCTCAACGTCGCCCATGCGGTTTCGGAGCAGGGTTTTGCACCGCTCGACCTGCTCTATGCATCGCTTTCGGCCTGCCTGGTGCTCAGCGCCAAAATGGCAGCGTCGCGGCTCGGCGTTGCCGACAAGCTCGAAGCGGTTCAGGCGCATGTCACCGGCGACAAAGCCAAGGACGGTCTTTCGCGCGTTGACCGCTTCCACATAGCCTTCACCATCACCGGCGATATCGATGACGCGACAAAGCATGCGATCATCGAGGCGGCCGAGAACGAGATTTGCACGGTAAGCAATACGCTACGCGGCGACCCTGCGTTCACGACAACCCTGCAGGATTAACGCTCAAGCCGCTGGACATTGTCCATCGCAGTGTCAGGCAGATCATTGGCCGCGAGGCGCACGCAATTTCGCCCTGCTTTCTTTGCTTCGTAGAGCGCGTGATCGGCGCGGCGCATCATGCTGCTGAAGCCCTCGCCTGCCTGGAATTCCGCTATGCCAAAGCTTGCGGTGAAACTGTCATTGCCCGCAAGCTCCGTCAATTTGAAACCGGAAAAGGCAAGGCGCACATCTTCCGCATAATGCCGCGCAGTCTGACTGATGGACCCCGGAAGCAGGACGGCAAATTCCTCGCCGCCGATGCGGGCCACGATCTTCTCGCGATCGGATACCGATTTGAGAATTGCGGCGAAGCCTGCAATGACCTTGTCGCCGGTTGCGTGTCCATAGGTGTCGTTGATCTGCTTGAAATAATCGAGATCGCAGATGATCAGGCAAACGGGAATATCGCCGGCCTGGGCCTCGCTCAGGGCCGTGCGCACCCGCCGTTCGAACCCGCGCCGGTTGAACAGCGATGAAAGCACATCCGTTTCCGAATCCGTGGCGATACTGGCAAGCAGATTGCGGGTCAGAATCGTCAGGAGCAGAATAGCCGTTGCAACGGACAGGACCGCCGATGCCGACTGCGACAGCAAGGCATATTCCGTCGCAATGTAGCTTTGCGGCCGGTCACCCATGCCGCCGAGCGCGGTGGCAAGGAACGGCTTTGACAGGAAATGCGCTGAATTGAGCACGAATAGACCCATCAGAACCCGGTCAAACGCGGAACGGCGCTCCGAACGCGCCACCAGAAAGGCGCAGATGGCAAAAATGACGGCATACGGGCCCTGATAGACCGACATGCGGACAATCGATTGCCGGGCCATGTCCACCGTCAGCTGATTGGAGACCAGCGACAGAACCAGCACGACGGCAAACAGCCACCATGGCGTGATCTTCGCATAACGCTGAGCCACGCCTGCCGCAAAGATCAGCATGGCGACGACGAGCACCGCAAAGGCGAGGAAAACCGCACCGCGTGCGTCAGCCAGGGATGGAATCAGGAACTCGATGGCAAAGTTCAGCATCCCCAGCCCATAGGCAAGGGCGAAGAAACGCGCCGGAACGCAGTTCTTGTCATAAAAACTGATCATGAAGAACGCCGCGGCAAAAATGCCCGACATGAAAAGGTTCATTGCGAGAATAAAGCCCGCACCGCTCATAATTTCATCCTGTGATCTGCCGAACGGGGCAGCCTGTTTTCAAGACATTATCACGTAAAAAGTTCAGGAGCGCGAGATGGTTATAAAAAACGGGGCTTTAAGCCCCGTTTGCAGTGTTTGCGCGATGGCGAGTTCTACAAAACTATTTCCACTCGCGAATATCGACGAAATGACCGGCGATGGCTGCCGCGGCCGCCATGGCGGGTGAAACAAGATGCGTACGGCCCTTGAATCCCTGGCGCCCTTCGAAATTGCGATTCGAGGTGGACGCGCAACGCTCGCCCGGCTTCAACCGGTCGTCGTTCATGGCAAGACACATGGAGCATCCCGGCTCGCGCCAGTCGAAGCCGGCAGCCTTGAAAATCTTGTCGAGGCCTTCGGCTTCCGCCTGCTCCTTGACCAGGCCGGAACCCGGAACAATCATCGCATCGACCGTTTCCGCAACCTTGCGGCCTTCGACAACCTTGGCAACGGCGCGCAAATCCTCAATACGTCCGTTGGTGCACGAGCCGATGAAAACCCGGTCCAGCTTGATCTCGGTCATCGGCGTGCCCGGCTTCAGACCCATGTAGTCCAGCGCGCGCCATTTCGATGTGCGCTTGTTTTCGTCGCTGATTTCGTCGGGGTTGGGCACGGCACCGGTGATCGAGATCACGTCTTCCGGCGACGACCCCCAGGAAACGATGGGCGGCAGGTCGGCGGCATTGAGCACGACCACCTTGTCGAAATGCGCACCCTCGTCAGATTTGAGCGTCTTCCAATACTCGACGGCCTGATCGAATGCTTCGCCCTTTGGTGCGCGCGGCTTGTCCTTCACATAGGCAAAGGTCGTCTCATCGGGTGCAATCAGACCAGCGCGGGCGCCGCCTTCGATCGACATGTTGCAGATCGTCATGCGGCCTTCCATCGACAGCGCACGAATGGCTTCACCGGCATATTCGATAACGTAGCCGGTGCCGCCAGCGGTACCGATTTCGCCGATGATGGCAAGGATGATGTCCTTGGCGGTGACGCCGGCCGGCAGAACGCCATCAACACGCACCAGCATGTTCTTGGCTTTTGACTGGATGAGCGTCTGAGTGGCCAGAACATGCTCGACTTCCGACGTGCCGATGCCGTGCGCCAGCGCGCCGAAGGCACCGTGTGTCGATGTATGGCTGTCGCCGCAGACAATCGTCATGCCCGGAAGAGTAAAGCCCTGCTCCGGTCCGATGATGTGGACGATGCCCTGACGAATATCCTTCTCGGAATAATATTCGACGCCGAAATCCGCAGCATTCTTGGCCAATGCTTCAACCTGAATGCGGCTTTCCTCGTTCTTGATGCCGTTGACGCGATCCGGCGAGGTCGGCACATTATGGTCGACGACAGCCAGCGTCTTTTCCGGGTGACGGACCTTGCGGTTGGTAAGGCGCAAACCTTCGAAAGCCTGCGGGCTGGTCACTTCATGCACAAGGTGACGATCAATATAGATAAGGCAGGTGCCATCGGCCTGCTGATCAACCAGATGATCATCCCAGATCTTGTCATAGAGTGTACGTGGCGCAGTCATCGCGATCCTCGGCAATGGTAGGTGCTGTAAGATTATGTCGTGGACATATGCACTCGGTGTCCACTTACGTCAAGAAACAAGCGGCAAAAGTAATATTTCGGCGACAAAGCGCCGCGACACGTGGCTGCTTCTCCATGATTTTGACGCGATTCTACCGGTACTTCGCTACAGACCGGCACATGGGAGACGCAAAAATGGTTTCACGGCGCACTGTTGTATTGGGTGGTCTTGCTGCCCTCGTTTCCGTTTCCGGTTTGCTCCGCCTGCCGGATACGGCCCGTGCCGGGAACACACGCCCCTTTCCAGAGCCGGATGCCTGGGCAGCCAAACTGATCGCCGCAGCCGAAAGCCAGATCGGCCAGACCGTGCTCTACGATCCCGCCTATACCCGCATACCCTATCCCATGGGCGATGTGCCGCCCGAACGCGGCGTCTGTACCGACGTGATTATCCGCGCCTATCGCCAGGCGGCAGGGATTGATCTCCAGGAACGGGTTCATCGCGATATGAAAGCCGCCTTTGACGCCTATCCCAAATCCTGGGGAGCCAAACGGCCCGACACCAGCATCGACCATCGCCGTGTTCCCAACCTTGCAATGTTTTTTCAGCGCGCGGGTGCTGCTTTGCCCGTTACATCAGACGCGCGGGACTACAGGCCCGGCGACATCATCACCCAAATGCTGCCAGGCAACCTCCCCCATATCGGCATCGTCACCCATCGGGCAAGTCCCGATGGCACCCGTCCCCTTGTGGTCCATAATATCGGTGCCGGCACGAAGCTTGAGGACCGTCTGTTTGAATTCCGGATTACCGGGCACTTCCGTTATGCCCCGCGCCTGGCCTAGGTGCGGTCGTTCAGCCGCGCTTCGAGCCAACGCAGGCTGAGGGACAGGCTGATCGTCAGGATCAGGTAGACATAGGCAACGACGGAATAGGTTTCGAAAAAGCGAAACGAGCCCGAGGCGTAGACCTTGCCCATTTGCGTCACGTCAACGACGCCAAGCACCGATACGAGTGACGAATCCTTCACCATCGAGATGAAGTCGTTGCCATAGGGTGGCAAAATGGTGCGCAAAGCCTGCGGCATCACGATCAGCCGGAAGCGCTGGAACCGTTTCAGCCCGAGTGATTTGGCCGCCTCGATCTGTCCCGCATCGACGGCCTGGATACCGGCGCGAAAGATTTCCGCCAGAAATGCCGCATAGGCAAGTGTCAGGGCAATGATCGCCCGCCACAGAAGTGAAAAATCCCGCACCAGCAAGGGTTCGAACAGGCCGGCGCTCTGGAGCGGATGGGTGAGGAAATTCCACAGGGCGACAACGGCCGGTGCGCCGACAAAGGCGATGTAGAACAGGAGAACCAGCAGAGGAATTCCGCGAACGATTTCGACATAGAACCGGGCGGTCTGCCGCAGGACGATATGTTCCGAGAGGCTCATCAGCGCAAGCAGAAGGCCGAGGCCCGATGCGAGCAGGAATGCCAAGAGCGAGACCCAGACGGTGATCCAGATGCCTTGCGAGACCGTGGAAAACACCTGCCCGTAGACATCGCTGACGAGGATGGCTATGCCGAGCGCAACAGCGATGACCACGGCAGCGGCCAGCCACCAGGGGAAGTCCTTCCTGACGAAAGGACTTCTGTTCTGTGAGGGAACTGACAAGCGGCGGCCTACTGGCCAAGCTTGTAGTCGAGGAACCACTTTTTGGTGAGGGCGTCGAACGTTCCATCGGCCTTCAAGGCTTCAATGGCCGCATTCACCGGACCCACGAGATCCGAACCCTTGGCGAAGATGAAGCCGAAATCCTCAGCGCCCAGCGGGCCGCCAACGAGCTTCAGCGCGCCGCCGGATGCATCCACATAGCCCTTGCCCGCCGTGCTGTCAGTCAAGACCACGTCAACATCGCCGGTTTTGAGCGCCTGGATTGTCGCGCCAAACGTTTCGAACAGCTTGATGCGCGGATTTTGCTCGTTGCCGTCGAGCAGATTGTAGACTGCCACGTAGAAATTGGTTGTACCCGGCTGGGCGCCGACAAGAGCGTCCTTGATCTCACCAAAGCTCTTTGCATCAGAAAAGCGCTTTTCATCGGCGCGAACCAGCATGAATTGCTCTGAACGCATATAGGGTTCGGAAAAATCCACCTTCTGCTTGCGCTCATCATTGATGGTAATGCCGGTCATGCCGATCTGGTACTGATTGTCGGCCACGGCCTGTATCATCGCGTCCCAGCTGGTATTCAGATATTCCACTTTGAAATTCAGCCGTTTGGCAATTTCATTCATGGCATCATATTCCCAGCCGACTGGCTTGCCGGTCTTGGGATCGACGAATTGCAGCGGTGGATAGGCATTCTCCGTCACAACCGCAACTTTCTTGCCGCCAAGGTCGGGAAGGGGAGCCGCCAGCGCGGAAAATGGAACCATGGCGAGTGCAAGCCCCGCCAGCAGAACGGATCGCAAATTCATGTCAGACCTCTAATATTGCGTTTTGATCAAGCGAAGCACAAATTTCATTTTATGAAGGCCCCGTCAATCCCCGAACGGCATGCAACTGCTTTATTCGCTATCGTGCAAGCACGATTTTTTCAACCGGGCAAGGAAACGGAAAAGGGTCTTGCCCGAAACAAAAAAGGCGGCCCGAAGACCGCCTTTTCAAACTCAAAACAATCGCGCTTATTCAGCAGCGGGTGCCTTGGCAACGGTTTCTTCCGTTACCTTTTCGGCTGTACCGGTGACCGGAACAGCGGCTTTGCCCTTGCGGTTGTCTTTCTTTTCGACAATGCGGGCAGCCTTACCGGTCAGGCCGCGCAGGTAGTAGAGCTTCGCGCGGCGAACCTTGCCGCGACGGACGATCTCTACGCCTTCAACCAGCGGGGAAATAATCGGGAATACGCGTTCAACGCCTTCGCCGTAGGAAATCTTGCGAACTGTGAAGTTCTCGTTGATGCCAGCACCGTTGCGGGCAATGCAGACGCCTTCATAAGCCTGAACGCGGGTACGTGTACCTTCCGTCACGCGAACATTAACGCGGACTGTGTCGCCTGGCTTGAAATCTGGAAGCACGCGCTTGGCTTCTATTTTTGCTCTCTGTTCGAGATCGAGCTGACGAATAATATCGACGGTCATCGTCTTCATCCTTTTCTTTTTCAAACAGCCAGAGCGCTCAACACTTGCAATGCAGCATCCTGGCCGCATGTCTATGCCTCTGAGGAGGCAGGAGCGAATTCACCATCCATTGATTATCGGACTTGGGATTTTCCCGAGTTCGCGGCCAGATACACCATAAAAGTCCGTTTGTCACCTCTGGCAGCGATTCTTTTTAGCGCTGATTGCCGCCCGAGTCGAGCCGAAGCGGTTTGCGCATGAAAACCCGCCGTGTTTCGTCAAGGCCCCTTTCGACGTGATCCCGGCGGATATGCGTCAGCGCAGCACTGAGAGTGTCGTCGGGAATATCGGTGAATCCAAGCCGCCGGTAATAGGGTGCATTCCACGGAACATCCCGGAATGTCGACAACAGCAGCCCCATCCTGGCCTCTTTGCGGGCACGATCCTCCACCAGCCCGATCAGTGCCGATCCAATGCGTTTGCCGGCGTGAGCCGGATCCACATCGATCTGTTCGATATAGAGATGATCATCAACCACATCAAAAATCACGAAGGCGACCGGTCGCTTGTCAACGGCAACAAGAAGGCGATTCTGACCTATCCGTTCGAGCAGAAGGGAGGCCGGCGTGGGATCATCATTGGCGATTTGTTCCATGCCAACGGCATGGAATCGTGCGGCCGAGGCCCGTTCAATAGCCTGAACAGCGGGGACATCTCCCGCATCACCGCTGCGAAACTGCATTGTCCTGACCCTGTTATTGACGTGGCTTCCTGGCCTGCGGATAACGATCCCACAGGTCCGGACGCCGTTCCTGCGTCAGTTTTTCCGCTTCAGCCCTGCGCCATTTCTCAATAGCCCCGTGATTTCCGGAGAGAAGGACGTCGGGAATGCGGCGCCCCTCCCACTCCTGCGGCTTGGTGTATTGCGGATGCTCCAGCAATCCCGTCTCGAAACTCTCCGTTTCACCCGACTGGGCATTGCCCATCACACCGGGCAAAAGCCGAACGATCGCGTCGAGAACAACGATAGCTGCCGTCTCGCCGCCGGAAAGGATGTAATCGCCGATTGAAACTTCTTCAAAGCTGCGCGCTTCGATCAACCGTTCATCGACGCCTTCGAACCGGCCGCACAGAATGATAGCGCCGGGACCCGCAGCTAGTTCGCGCACACGCTCCTGGCTCAGCGGTTTGCCGCGGGGGCTCATGAAGAGCCGCGGCCGCTCATCGGCCACCGCATCGACGGCACGCGCCAGAACATCTGCTTTCATCACCATGCCGGCCCCGCCGCCGGCAGGCGTGTCATCCACCATGCGGTGGCGATCCGAAGCGAAATCGCGAATCTGCACTGTCTCAAGCGACCATGCCGTATCGGCCAATGCCTTTCCGGCAAGCGAGACGCCGAGCGGCCCCGGGAACATTTCCGGATAGAGCGTCAGCACTGTCGCCCGAAAACCGGCAGCCTGGCCGCTCATGGCCGCTCTTTCCCGCCATCGCCGCCGAGCTGCCTGCGCCGGTCCTCTTCTTCGTTCTCGTCAGGAATAAGCCCGGCCGCTGCGGGGTCGATAACGACCTGTCCAGCCTTGATGTCGATATGCGGCACGGCGGCCTGGGTGAATGGAATCAGCATCGGCCGGCGCCCCGGTATCGTCAGCTCGATGAGGTCACCGCCGCCGAAATTGAACATGGCCGAGACCTTGCCATAGGGATTGCCTGCGTCGTCGACGGCATCAAGCCCGATCAGGTCAGCATGATAGAACTCATCCTCTTCGAGTTCCTCCGGCAGTTGCGAGCGGTCAATGAACAGCGTCGTGCCATTCAGCGCTTCGGCCATGGTGCGGTCATTGACCCCGCGGAACCGCACAACGACAACCGTATTGGCCGGGCGGATAGCCAGAATCTCGAAGCTTCTGCCGGTCACATCGTAAAGCGGGCCATAATCGGCTAGCGCCAACGGGTCACCGGTAAACGTCTTGACCCGCACTTCGCCGCGCGTTCCGTGCGCTGCACCGATAACGGCGAGTTGCACTGGATCATTCAATTTTGCCATCGGGCTGTTCCATTCCTATCTTCTCTTCCCGACGAATTACTCTGTCTTTGGCCAAACGCCAAGTGCGAAGGAGCAGCCCTCAAGGGAAAGCGAAACGACTCCGTAAGGACTGTCGTGGCATGGTCTGCTCCGATACACGGTAAGGAGTATGGCAATGGCGGCGCAGCCCCAGAATGCCGAGTTTCTTGTTTCGGCCCGGCCAGACCTGATCGCAGCGCGGGAAGAATGGCTCAGATCACTGAAAAACACCCGGCGTCTGGCGGCCAACACGCTGGAGGCCTATGAGCGCGACACCCGTCAGTTCTTTCAGTTTCTCACCGGCCATCTCGCAGAGCCGCCATCCCTGAAGGATGTGGCAACCCTGCGGATTGCCGATCTTCGATCCTACCTGGCCCGGCGGCGGAATGACGGTGCCGGTGCGCGCACACTCGGGCGGGGCCTTGCGGGCATTCGTTCGTTTCTGCGTCATCTGGAAAAGCAGGGCATGGCCAATGCAGCAGCCTCCATCGCCATGCGCGCGCCAAAGCAGCCAAAATCCCTGCCAAAGCCGCTGACGGCCATCGATGCGCGGCGCGTGGTGGAAAAAGGCGAACAGCTCAACGAGGAACCCTGGATTGCTGCGCGCAATGCGGCGGTATTGACCCTGCTCTACGGTTGTGGCCTGCGCATTTCCGAAGCACTCAACCTGGACGGCGCCGCCTTGCGTGACGCTTCGGCGCGTTCGATCCCCATCACCGGCAAGGGCGGCAAGACACGCATGGTGCCGCTCCTGCCCATTGTTCACCGGGCGGTGGAGGAGTATCGCACCCTCTGCCCCTATGAACTGGATGCGGGGAAACCGCTGTTTCGCGGCGCGCGGGGCGGTGAACTGCATCCGGCCATCATCCAGCGCGACATGCAGAAAATGCGCGGTGTACTCGGCCTGCCGGAGACCGCGACGCCGCATGCTCTGCGCCATTCCTTCGCAACCCATCTGCTCGGGCGCGGCGGCGATTTGCGCACCATCCAGGAACTGCTCGGCCATGCCAGCCTGTCAACGACACAGGTCTATACCGGCGTTGACACAGACAGACTGATGGAAATCTACGACAAGGCACATCCCCGCGCCTGAACACCATATGGATTGATGATGACCCACTCCGGCCCCACCACTTCTCTTGATCGCATTGCTGAGGGCGTACTGCGGCTTTTGGCTTTCCTGAGCTGGATTCTGCTCGCCTCATTCCTTGTCGTGGCGTTTGGCACAATCCGCGCCCGCGCCGAGGATGCTTCCTGCGGCGGACGCGATCTTGTGGCTGAAATGGCCAAGTCGGACCCTGCAAAGCTTGCTGCCTTGCGCAAGGAAGCGGCCGCAACGGTGAACGGCAAAGGTATCCTTTGGAAGATCGGAAAGCCGGGAACCAAGCCTTCCTGGCTCTTTGGTACCATGCATTTGACGGACCCACGCGTGCTAAAACTTTCGGATGCGGCTCAGGCAGCCTATCAGGGGGCGGCAACGGTCGTCATTGAAACCGACGAGGTGCTTGATCCGAAAGCCCCGTTGAAAGTCATGGCGCAGGATCCGGGATTGATGATGTTCACCGACGAGAACACGTTGGAGAAGCTCATTCCGGCTGACAAGATTGAGGGTGTGAAAGCGGGCCTCGCCGCACGCGGCCTTTCATTGGCGGCGCTCAACAAGATGCAGCCGTGGATTGTAACGAGCATGCTGGCCATGTCTCCCTGCGAGGTGACGCGCAGCAAAAGCGGCACAGCCTTCCTCGACGTCAAGCTCGCCCAGGACGCCAAGGCACAGGGCAAGACGGTCACTGGGCTAGAAACCATCAAGGATCAGCTCAGCGCCATGGCATCCCTGCCGCTGAAATTCCATGTCGAAGGACTTGTCGAGACGCTGACACTTGCACCGAAACTGCCAGACATCTTTGAAACCATGACCCTGCTTTACACGCGCGGCGACATAGCCATGATTTTCCCGGTGATACGGTCTATTTCTCCCGACGGCACGGCGAGCGGCGAAAACTATGCCGCGTTCGAGGAAAAGATGATCAATGCGCGCAACCGCGTCATGGCGGAACATGCCGTTCCAATCATCGACAAGGGCAATGCCTTCATAGCCGTGGGAGCCTTGCATCTTCCCGGAGAAAAGGGACTGGTGGCCCTGCTGCGCAGCAAGGGCTTTACGATCGAGGCGCAACAACCTTAAATCTTGTCACATCTGGCAGAGTGATTCCAAGCCCTTATATAAGGCTGGTCAGCCAGATGATGGGCGATTTCGGAACCTAGGCTGTTCTGAGCCGTTTATCATTCTGAATGCAAGAGTGTGACGGAGGACATGATGACCTATGATCCCAATTTGCAGCGTCCGGTGGAGACGCAGTCCGATCGCGAGCCCAAGACGGCTCCATCAGGTGGCAGCGGCTTTCTGATTGCTGGTATTCTGATCGCAGCGTTGATTATCGGCGGCTATTATTATCTGAACAACAGTTCGACCATGGATGGCCCGGAACCGGCAGCACCAACAACGCAGGCGCCTGCACCGGCAACGCCAGCTCCCGCCAATTCGGCCCCAAGCAACAACTAGTTCCAACGCGCTTTGGAAACCAAAAAGGCCCGAAATTTCGGGCCTTTTCTCATTTTCATGCTTGGAGATTACATATGGATCGGCTTGGCGAAGGTTGCCAGCGCTGCTTCGCGGACGGCTTCCGACATTGTCGGATGGGCATGGGTTGTCCGCGCCAGATCCTCTGACGAGCCGCCAAATTCCATCAGGACCGTTGCTTCGTGGATCATCTCGCCGGCGCCAAAGCCGACAATGTGGACGCCAAGCACACGATCGCTCGCCTTATCCGCGAGGATTTTGACAAAACCGTCTGTCTGAAGCATGGCGCGGGCGCGGCCATTGGCAGTGAACGGAAATTTTCCAGCCTTGTATTCGATGCCGGCCGCCTTCAACTCTTCTTCCGTCTTTCCGACCGAAGCCACTTCCGGCTGCGTGTAGACAACGCTCGGAATGGCATCGAAATTCACATGCCCCGCCTGTCCGGCCAGAATCTCGGCAACGGCAATGCCTTCGTCTTCGGCCTTATGCGCCAGCATCGGCCCCTGAACAACGTCGCCGATCGCGTAGATGCCCGCAACGTTGGTCTGCCAATGGTCATTGATCGCCACCCGTCCGCGATCATCGACGGCAACGCCGGCTTCCTTGAGCCCGAGACCATCCGTGTAGGGACGGCGGCCCGTGGACACGAGAACGGCATCGGCCTCAATAGTCTGGGCGTCACCGCCCTTGACTGGCTCGAACGTCACCTTGGCTCCCTTGCCGGACTTTTCAACGCCCGTCACCTTGGCGCCAAGCTTGAACGCGATTCCCTGCTTTTCCAGCATCCGCTGGAACTGGCGCGATACTTCACCATCCATCGGTCCGAGAATCTTGTCGAGATATTCGACAACGGTAACCTTGGCGCCGAGGCGTGCCCAGACCGAGCCCAGCTCAAGTCCGATGACGCCGCCGCCAACGACAACGAGATTGTCCGGAACCTTGTCGAAATCCAATGCGCCGGTCGAAGATACGATGACCTTTTCATCGAACTTGACGTCGACACCCGGAATACCGGCGACATCAGAACCGGTGGCGATGACAATGTTCTTGGTCTCGATTTCCTGTACCTTGCCATCGTCGCCAGTGACGGACACCTTGCCGGCCGCCACGACCTTGCCAGTCCCCTTGAAGGTATCGATCTTGTTCTTCTTGAACAGGAAGGCCACACCACTGACATTGGACTCAACCGTCGCGTCCTTATGGGCAAGCATCGCCTTCAGGTTGAGCTTTGGCGTGCCAACCTCAACGCCCAGCTTTGCATGGGTGTGGCCGGCCTCATGGAAGACTTCCGAAGCATGCAGCAATGCCTTGGAGGGAATGCAGCCGAT